>JBDUEG010000025.1:0-19368 GCA_040002575.1 Ginsengibacter sp. | reverse complement strand
ATGAATAAATTAGTAAATGCTTTAAAGATTGCGGGCGAAATAATTCATGCGCTCCCAACCAGTGAATGGGCTCCTGAAGCAACGGAAGATAAAGAAGGGTTCGTGCATCCCGTTCGGCTGGAAGGTATTGCTGAAAGGGCAACTATTGAATTCATAATAAGAGATTTTGATGCTTCGGAGTTAGAAGAACATGGCAAGAGATTAAAAAGTATAGCCGAGAATATTGTGGATCATTACCTGGGTGCGTCAATGGAATTCACCATCACCGAACAATACCGTAACATGAAGCAGGTATTGGATGAAAATCCACAAGTTGCAGCTTATGCTGCTGAAGCAATAACACGTGCAGGGCTTGATGTAAAAACAGAAAGCATTCGCGGTGGCACTGATGGAAGCAGGCTTAGTTACATGGGCTTGCCTTGCCCGAATATATTTACAGGCATGCAATGCATACATTCGAAGCTGGAATGGATTGGTGTAAAAGATATGGCCAAAGCTGCGGAGACCGTTGTGCATTTATGCATGGTATGGGAAGAGGAAACCCCTAACCCCTAAAGGTGAATAATACACACAGCATCTGAATTCAAAAATTTTGTGTTTCTGCTTATCATCTTGCAGTACATCAGCCATCTTTTGTAATGCCTGACGATTAAGCCTGACGCCAGATACATGACACTCATCCCTGATACCTTACGTTCTAATTGATTTAACATTTACGTTAAAGTTTCATTCACAAATTCCCTCTTTCAGCCATTTATCAAATTACTTTTTACATTTGTTCAAATACTAATTAATGGATCTATATTTTCTGCAGGCAGATACTACTGCTATTAAAGCTGCTCCTAAAGTTCAAAATTTATGGGATGTACTTGTAAGCGGAGGTGTTATAATGATCCCTCTTGCGCTTCTGTTTATAGGGTCAGTCTATTTCTTTTTTGAACGATTAATTGCGATCAATAAAGCCGCAAGAATTGATGATAACTTCATGCGCATCATCAGAGATCATATTGTGAGTGGCAATGTTGCAGCGGCAAGAAGTTTTTCAAAGAATAACAGCAATCCCGTAGCACGCATTATCGATAAAGGGATTCAACGAATAGGAAAGCCTATGGATGCTATTGAAAAAAGCATGGAAAATGTTGGTGTACTCGAATTGTATAAGCTTGAAAAGAATCTTTCTATTATTTCAATTGTTGCCCGTATCGCACCATTGTTTGGTTTCCTTGGAACTATCATAGGAATGCTTGCTCTTTTCAAAGGGATAGCTGCGAGCACAGAATATACTCCCAACACTATCGCAGATGGTATTTATATAAAGATGATTACATCAGCTACCGGGTTAATTATAGGTATACTTGCTTACATTGGCCATAGCTATTTGGCAGCGCAAATAAACCGGATAGAAAATAAAATGGAAATTGCGAGTGCTGAGTTCACGGACATACTACAAGAACCTACACGCTAAAAGTTTGTGAGCAATTAATTTTTTATATGAGCATAAGAAGAAGATTCAAGAATGAAGAAACTGAATTGGATACAGGGCCATTGAATGATATTTTGTTCATCCTTATGTTCTTTTTTCTTATCATCTCAACGTTGGCAAACCCTAATGTAATTAAGATGAATAATCCACGTGCTTCAAGCGACACGAAAGCAAAACAAAGTGTTATTGTGAGCATTGATAAGAATCGTGATATTTTTTTAGGGCAGCACAAAATTATTTTTGATTCTCTCGAATCTTCATTGCAACGCCAGCTTCATGTAGGCGATAGTATTAAACCTGCAGTTGTTATAAATGCAGACTCATTGGTAAGCTGGGGTGATATTGTGAGAGTAATGCAGGTTGCCAAGAAGCTTGGCGCCACTACCTCAGCTTCCGTTATTGGAGTAAAATAAGATACTCTGACTCCTGTTTGCATGATATGTGATTTAAAGAAACCGATCTGATGCGGGCTAAAATATCTTTATCATTCTTTCCTTTCCGTATATATCTTTTCTAACTTCTGTCTTAAAGTTGTAGCTGCTAAAAATGTTCTTTATTTTTTTAGCATGATCTTCATGAATTTCTACATAAATCTTGCCTTCAACTTTCAAATGTAAAAGTGAAAATTTTGCAATCTTGTCATAGAAAACATAGGGATCATTGTCAGGAACAAACAATGCAATAGACGGTTCGAATCCGGAAACATTTTTTGATAAAGTTTCTCTCTCCTTTGCAGGTATGTATGGCGGGTTACTTACTATCACATCGTATTGATCAAGTTGGTTCCAGTCACTTTCATTAAGAAAATTATTTTCTATAAAGTCAATGTCTGCTTGCAGTACTTCTGCATTTCTTTTTGCAACATTTAAAGCCTCTTCACTCACATCGAGAGCAGTTACAATACATGCCTGCAAATTTTTTTTTATAGAAATTGCAATACATCCGCTGCCAGTGCCGATATCTAAAATTTGCAGTCCTTCATTTCTTACGTCGGGCTTTGCACTTTTTATTTCATTCACAATCCAGCTTACCAATTCTTCTGTTTCTGGCCTTGGGATAAGGACACTTTCGTTGACAAAAAATTTCATTTTATAAAACCAGGCTTCATTCAAAACATATTGAACGGGCTTATGTTGAAGAAGATCACGGAGATGATTTTCTAATCGTGTCAGCTGTTCCTTGTTTATATCTTTATTCAAGGCCTCTCTTCGTTCCCATTTTTTTAGTTGAGTTACCGTTTCAAATATCCAATCCGTAATATTCGCTGCTTCTCTCTCTTCATAGATGCGTTTAAGCTCATTCAAAAAGTGATTATAGAATTGCCCGGTTGTCATTACCACAAACTTAATTATTTTGTGAACCAATCATTTTGAATAAAGGGAATGACAATAGATGAACAGTATATGGCAAGGTGCATTCAACTCGCAAAAGAAGGCGCTGGTAACGTTGCACCCAATCCTATGGTGGGAGCAGTACTGGTCTATGGCGATACTATAATTGGTGAAGGCTATCATCAAAAATATGGGCAAGCGCATGCCGAAGTCAATTGTATAAATAGTATAGCCGCGGAAAACAAAGAGTTAATCAGTAAAAGCACCTTATATGTTTCGCTTGAGCCATGCTCACATTTTGGAAAGACGCCGCCTTGCTCTGATTTGATTATTGAAAATAAAATTTCGAAGGTAGTTATCGGATGCCAGGATGTTTTCAAAGAAGTTTCGGGACGAGGAATTCAGAAATTGAAAGCTGCAGGAATTGAAGTGGAAGTTGGCGTTTCTGAAAAAGAATGTAAAGATCTTAATAAAAGATTTTTCACGTTTCATGAAAAGTTCAGGCCTTTTATCATTTTGAAATGGGCTCAAAGTATGAATGGGAAAATAGGTGTCGATAGTAATGAACGCATCTTGATAAGCAATGATTATTCTAACAGGCTTGTGCACAAATGGCGAAGCGAAGAGGCCGGTATTTTGATTGGAACAAATACCGCTTTACATGATGATCCGTCGTTAACAACACGACTGTGGCATGGAAAGAACCCTGTGAGAATTATTATTGACAAAGATCTAAAATCACCTTCATCGCTAAGAATTTTCAATGGTGAAGCAAAAACAATCGTTTACAATCTTAGCAAAAATTCAACTGAAGAAAATCTTGTTTATGTTAAGCTTGAAAAAGAAAATTTTACACAGCAATTGATTCATTCACTTTTTGAGATGAACATTCAAAGTATTATCGTGGAGGGTGGCGCTAAGACGCTGCAGTTTTTTATAGACAGTGGACTTTGGGATGAAGCAAGAGTAATTATAAATGAAGGGATGATAATAGAAGGCAGAATTCCGGCCCCGGAAATGAAGCATTTTGTTTTAGAGAAAAAGGAAAAGTATTTAAATGATTCGATAACCTACTTTATCAATTTACATTAAAATCCCTCCTTGTATGCTTAACTATATTCAAGGATCTCTGTTACTTCCGTAGTTGGCAGCTGCGCATTGCGCATGGCTATTCCCCTGATGGCATTATCACTGAATTCTATAAATGCTTTCTTAGAAATTTCATCATCACCTATCATAACGGGTATGCCTAAGTCGCCGCCTTCACGAATTGATTGTACTAACGGTATCTCACCAAGAAAAGGAAGATCAAATTCTTCTGCAAGATTTCTACCGCCTTCCTTACCAAAGATGAAATATTTACTATCTGGTAATTCTGATGGAGTAAAGTAGCTCATGTTTTCAACAAGGCCTATTACCGGTACTTTCATCTGCGCCTGGTTGAACATGGCAATACCTTTCTTTGCATCTGCCAATGCCACCAGCTGTGGTGTAGTTACAACGATTACGCCAGTTACGGGCACTGTCTGAACAATAGTTAAATGTATATCCCCGGTACCGGGTGGCATGTCAATAATTAAATAATCAAGATCACCCCAATCTACATCTGTTACAAATTGTCTTATCGCACTGCTCACCATAGGCCCACGCCAAACCACAGCCTGCTTTTCATCAACAAGCAATCCTATGCTCATCAACTTTATGCCATATCGTTCAAGTGGCACTATCTTTCCTTTACCATTCACATCTTTCATTACCGGTCTTTCGCCGCGAACTCCAAACATGATGTGAATGCTGGGTCCATAAATATCTGCATCCATCAACCCTACTTTTGCGCCACCTTCTGCAATAGCTAAAGCAAGATTCGCTGATACTGTACTTTTTCCAACGCCGCCTTTACCGCTTACAACGGCAATAATATTTTTCACGCCACTAAGAACATTATTGTCTTTTCTTAACGAAGTAGTGTTGCTTGTGAAATTGACAGATACGATAGCTTGCTTATTTACCAGTAATTGTATCGCATTTATGCAGGCATTTTTTATGAGATCTTTTAACGGACAGGCAGGTGTTGTAAGAACTACCGTGAAAGAAACTTCATTGCCAGTAATTTGTACATCCTTCACCATATTTAATGTCACGAGATCTTTGCCGAGATCAGGCTCCTGCACATTTTCAAGTGCTTTCAAAATATCATTCTGCGTCATGGTTCAATTTTTTGTTAAAAACAAATACTATCCGCAAATTTAAACATTGATACCCTTACTTTGTTTAAATTAACAGCCCCTGCCCTTGACCGGGTTAATAAGAATTGCACTTTGAAATCTAATAGTAACTTTATAAATTTTTAAAATTAGTAGGCCTTCAAGGCTGGGGTTATGAAAAAATTTTTACAACTCATTATATTTTTTTCGTTTTTAATTCCTGTTGCTGCCAAAGCACAATTTGAAACTTATAAAGATTCAGTAGTTCAATTATACGGCGTGGTAATGTCTGCTGACAGCCTTAAAGGCTTGCCCTCAGTGAGTATTGTAATTATGGGACAAAACAGGGGCACCATTACTAATGAGCAAGGTGTTTTCTCAATAGTTGTATTAAAAGGTGATGAAGTTGAATTCACAAGTGTTGGGTACAAACCAAAGCGTGTTGCGATTCCTAAGTCGCTTGATGGCAATCAGCAGAGTATGATTCAACTGATGGTAGAAGATACCGTTTACCTGCCTGCAACGATCATTAAGAAATTACCTTCCCGTGAAGAGTTTGAAAGGGATTTTGCACTCACTCAAGTACCAAATGACCAACAGGAAATTGCCCGCCAAAACGTTTCTGAAAGTAATCGCCGGGCTCTATTGTCAGTATATCCACAGGATGGTCGTGAAGCCGGCAATTACTTCCTTAAGCAAAATGCTCAAAAATATTATTCCGCGGGACAACTTCCACCTCAAAACATATTTAATCCTATGGCATGGGCTGAATTTATCAAAGCATGGAAGCGGGGTGATTACAAGAAAAAATGATGCTTTGACCTGGTTGCAACTATCGATCTTTCACGAATAATTTCTCTTTAATTCCAGTTCTTTTTATCATACAGAATTGCAACAGCTGAACGTATAAATCCAAAATGCCCCGAAGGGCACCTTGAACTGTATTGAAAAACCACCGCTATAACTTATTTAAGACTTATCTTAAGGCACTTGTCGTTTTCGTATTGTTTCCATGACCCTATCAATTGCAGCAATCTTATTTGCTGATACAAAAATGCAACATCTTTAATTCTTGCAGAACCGTGAAAACCCCCTTTTTTTTTAGTTTTTTAACCCTTTCCTGTAATGGAAAGAAATCTACTTTTATAGTTTATTACATCTTAAAGCATTTATTATTTTTTTTAAGAATCATATATCATGATTAAAACAGACCAGGAAATATTTTATACAGTGATCGCAGGAGGCGCTGTAATGGTTATGCTGGTTGCCATTATTATAATTGCCGTAATAAAATATCAAAATCGTATCTACAAGCATCGTAAAGAACAGGCACAGCTTCATGTGCAGTTCTCACAAACGCTCCTTCAATCCCAGCTTGAAATACAGGAACAAACATTTCGGCATATATCTTCGGAACTTCATGATAATCTTGGCCAGGTTGCAAGCCTGATCAAATTAAATTTGTTTACAATCGAATTGGATGATCCGGCAAAAGCTCAGGATAAAATTGAAAGTACCAAGGACCTTACACGACAACTTCTTAGCGATATAAAATCTTTATCGGTAGGCCTTAGCAGTGATAAAATTGCAAAGTCCGGCTTGCCACAAGCCCTTATTACAGAAGTTGAAAGGCTAAACAAAACCGGGCAGTTTATTGCAACATTCACGCAGGAAGGTCATTTCCCCCTTCTTGATAATGATAAGGCGATCATCTTATATAGAATGGTTCAGGAAGTTCTCAATAATATGATTAAGCACAGCCGTGCAAAAAACATTAATGTGCTGTTGAATGCTTCTGAAAGTTTAATAAGCCTCGCGATAAGTGATGATGGAATAGGTTTTAGTATTTCTGAAAAAATCAATAGTGGTGGGGCAGGTCTACTAAACCTTCAAAGCAGGGCGGCACTTTTAAAAGCTTCACTTTATGTACAAAGTGCGCCCGGAAACGGAAGCAAGACAACCATAGACCTTCCTATATAATATCTGCTTACCGCAACAAAATCAAATAATCATAGACGGTTACTTAGGATATTGTTTTCTTATGAAATCGATATCCGTTACTGAAAGATGCTTATTCTCAGGAGTGCCAAATCCGTTTGTAGTAAATTCTTTTGGGAAAAAATACATCATGATGCTGGTTACATCAAGACTTGTAAATTGGGTCAAATTTTTACTGTATTTATCAAACATGTTGCCATCTACTTCAGCCTTTGTCCAGTTGTTTGGAGGTCCTTCAAAATATTTGTACACAACTACCTTATTCCACTTAATTCCTTTAGAAGGGCTTTGATGTTCATGAATACAACCGAGCGCATGGCCAAACTCATGCACCACTACGCGTTCCCATTCTTCATCATCCGTATCGTTCCGTAGCCATCCGAAATTCATAGTTGGCTCAGTTGGTGGTACTATATTACAATCTGTTCCGATAGTGCTCCAGGAGCCGCTATCTGCCACAAACGAAATTCTTATCAGGGCATTTTTACCACTTATAAATTTCAGCCTGATATTCGCATTTGCTTTATTTTTCATTGTCCAATAACGTGCATACTTCTTTGTCTTCTTTTTTTGTAAAGCGCTCCCATCTAAAAATGCGACAGTAATTGTTTGGCCATTTTTCCATTTATTATCCGTCAAAATCGCCATGCGTGAAAGCACAGCATGCTCGCCGGCATTAAACTGCTGATGCGGATTGGCTATAAAGCTTCTCATTACAGAATGCTCAGCAGTACCGCTTTTCGCAGGATTGTTTTCAGGATTTGTTTTTATTGCCTCATACATTTGGCGATGAAGGTTAAGCGTGGAAACAGGGCGGTCAACACAAACATGCAATGCCGCTTTACCTGGAGGCGATGGTCTTTTTTTTGCAATTTTTTTGGGGGATGTAGTTGCTTTCATTTTTATAAAATTTTTTGGTTACTCTGTAATCGGATCTTCGGCATGTTCCGCTATGAATCATTTATCTGAATAAACTCCCTGATCATTAGCAGCAAAAAAGAGGTGTATAAGTGCCCGACAATCTTATGTATTGTGAGAGCAATTTAAGGTTGGCCTTTTACGAAATTCTTCAGAAATCTTTTAATAGTTCTTAAAGAAGAATACAAATATCAAACACATTTTAAAATAATACAAGAGTTGAAAGACTCTTTTTAGCGAGGTGTTTAAACGGCTTATAAAAAAAATAACCCCATTCTGATGAATGAGGTTATTTATAAATAGATTTAGATCGCAAATTAATCTTCTACTTTCACTTTACCTTTTTGCTTCGCAATTACTTCTTCAGCGATGTTGTTTGGTGCCGGGGAATAATGGCTGAACTCCATAGTTGAAGTTGCTCGTCCGCTTGACAGAGAACGCAATTGTGTTACATAGCCAAACATTTCACTCAACGGGACTTTCGCTTTTATCACCTGTACGCCATGCTTGCTATCCATCCCTTCAAGCATACCCCGACGGCGGTTAAGATCACCGGTTACATCACCCATATATTGGTCCGGAGTAAGCACTTCTATTTTCATTATTGGCTCAAGTAAAACAGGCTTTGCTTTTCTGCCTGATTCACGATAACCTTGCTTGGCACACAATTCAAAGCTCATGGCATCAGAGTCAACTGCGTGGAATGAACCATCAAATACTCTTACTTTCATGCTCTCCATTGGATAGCCCGCAAGAACACCAGTTGTCATTGCTGATTCAAAACCTTTCTGAATAGCAGGAACAAATTCTTTTGGAATAGATCCACCAAACAAACCATTTATAAACTGGAAATTCCCTTTGCCTTCTTTCAAAAATTCTTCATCAGCCGGGCCAATTTCATAAATAATATCAGCAAACTTTCCACGACCGCCTGTTTGCTTTTTTAAAGTCTCCCTGTGCTCAATAGTTTGTTGAAATGCTTCTTTATAAGCAACCTGGGGTGCACCTTGATTTATTTCTACTTTAAACTCTCTTCTCATCCTGTCAACAATAATTTCAAGATGCAATTCGCCCATTCCACTCAAAATTGTTTGACCAGTCTCTTCATCTGTCTTCACTCTCAATGTAGGATCTTCTTCTACCAACTTGGCAATTGCCATTCCCATTTTATCGACATCAGCTTGAGTTTTTGGCTCAACCGCAACGGATATAACTGGTTCAGGAAAAGTCATTGCTTCCAATACTATTGGATGATCTTCGGTACAAAGGGTATCACCTGTCTTAATGTCTTTAAAGCCCACTGCTGCACCAATATCTCCCGCTTCAATAAAATCAACAGGGTTTTGCTTGTTAGCATGCATTTGCATAATTCTTGAAATTCTTTCCTTTTTTCCCGTGCGTGTGTTTAATACATACGACCCTGAGTCAAGGTGACCTGAATATGCCCGGAAGAAAGCGAGACGTCCAACAAATGGATCAGTCATAATTTTAAATGCTAACGCCGCAAATGGGGCTTTAGGATCAGGCTTCCTCTCAATTTCTTCACCATTGTCAGGATTAATTCCTTTAACAGCTTCCAGGTCCATTGGGCCAGGCAAGTACCTGATAATCGCATCCAATGCAGTCTGAACACCTTTATTTTTAAAAGAAGAACCACACATCATCGGAATGATTGAAATATCGATGGTAGCCTTTCTCATAGCCGCATGTATTTCGTCTTCTGTGATAGTGGTAGGATCATCAAAAAACTTCTCTAATAAATGCTCATCATAATCTGCTACAGCCTCGATAAGGTGTTGTCTCCATTCATTTACTTCTTCCAACATTTCGTCTGGTATCGGTACTTCTTTGTAGGTCATACCTAATGTAGCATCATCCCACACCATTCCTTTCATCGTTACCAGGTCAACTACTCCTTTGAAATTTTCTTCAGCGCCTATTGGCAACTGTAAGGGCACGGCTTTCGCTCCAAGCATTTCTTTTACCTGCTTCACCACATTTAGAAAATCTGCGCCGGCTCTGTCCATTTTATTCACAAAGCCAATACGTGGAACTTTATACTTGTTGGCCTGGCGCCACACAGTTTCACTTTGCGGCTCAACACCACTTACTGCATCGAACAAGGCTAACAAACCATCTAAAACACGCAAAGAACGCTCTACTTCTACAGTAAAATCTACGTGCCCGGGCGTATCGATAATGTTGAATTTATATAACTTGGTATCCGCGGTTTTTGCGCCCTGGATGGTAGGAAAATTCCAGAAGCATGTAGTAGCAGCAGAAGTAATGGTAATACCTCTTTCCTGCTCCTGTGCCATCCAGTCCATAGTAGCAGCACCATCATGTACTTCACCTATTTTATGGTTAACACCTGTATAATACAGAATCCGTTCTGTAGTTGTAGTTTTGCCCGCGTCAATATGAGCTGCAATACCAAAGTTTCTTTGAAATCTTAAGTCGGCCATAGCCTTTTTTTAATTTATGTTATTGAAAATTCTTAAATACTTTTTGGAGGCGCAAAGTTACAAATATTCTGTTATCGTTTTGCATGACACGTGACATAATTCACAAGAAGATGGCATAAAAAAACCCTTCTTAACAGAAAGGTTTCAAATTTAACTTCTGATTCATTTATATTCTGAAATGCGCAAATGCTTTGTTTGCATCAGCCATACGATGTGTATCTTCTTTCTTTTTAAAAGCAGCGCCTTCCCCTTTGCTTGCAGCAACAATTTCGTTCGCCAATTTTTCCGACATACTACGACCATTTCTATCACGGCTATACTTTATAAGCCACTTAATGCTTAATGAAGTCTTTCTATCTGCTCTTACTTCGGCAGGAATCTGGAAAGTAGCACCACCAATACGACGGCTTTTTACTTCTACGCCGGGAGTAACATTCGCCAACGCTTTTTTCCAGACTTCATATCCATTATCTCCGGTGATTTTATTTACCTTTTCCAGCGCATCGTAAAATATATTATATGCTCCACTTTTTTTCCCTTGCCACATTATATTATTTACAAATCTTGTAACCAACTTATCCTGGAATTTTGGATCCGGGGCGAGTGGAAGTTTTTTTGCTTGTGCTTTACGCATTTAAATAGTTAATTAGTTGAATGGTTAATTTGTTACTTTAAAGTAAGGTCACTTTATTTTTTTGCCTTCTCTCTTTTAGTACCGTACTTCGAACGGCTCTGTTTACGGTCTTTTACTCCGGCTGTATCAAGGCTTCCACGAACAATGTGGTAACGAACACCAGGCAAATCTTTTACTCTACCACCTCTTATAAGTACAATTGAGTGTTCCTGGAGATTATGGCCCTCTCCGGGTATATAAGCAATAACCTCGATCTTATTTGTAAGCCTAACCTTAGCAACTTTGCGTAAGGCTGAATTTGGTTTCTTAGGGGTTGTTGTATATACCCTGGTGCAAACGCCCCGACGTTGCGGACAACTATCAAGAGCTCTTGATTTGCTCTTCGCCTTAATTATCGTTCTTCCTTTTCTTACTAACTGTTGAATTGTAGGCATTACTTAACCCGATTTTTTTTGGACGGCAAAGGTAAGTGCAGGTTCTTTAAATACCAAAACTATTTGACCTTCAAATAATCAAAAAAGAAAGGTGCGAGCAGATTTTTTTTTTCTCTTTGTAAGTCTCAGATTTTTACCATCCAGTTATACTTGTCTTCAAGCCGACCTTCCTTAATTCCACTCATCAACTCCTTAATCTTAGGACCCGTATTCCAACTTTCCACATTAAAATACATAGTAAAATCCTTGTAGCATAACTCTTTAATCATTGAGATAGTCGCGGCTGTGCCAGTCCCAAAAACTTCGAGAAGATTTCCTGAATTATAAGCGTCAACAATTTCCTCAATACTTAAATCCCGCTCTTCAACAGAAAAGTCAAGATCTTTCAAAAGCTGGATACAACTATCCCTGGTAACCCCAGATAAGATTGTGCCTGAGGTTAAACCGGGCGTTATCGCTTTATTCCCAATAAGAAAAAAAATGTTCATCGTTCCACATTCCTGTACATATTTATGCTCAAATGCATCGGTCCAAAGAACCTGATCATATCCTTTTCTTTTTGCTTGTGCAGACGGATACATAGCTGCTCCATAATTGCCAGCATTTTTTGCATAACCAACTCCTCCTTCAACAGCTCTTACATATTTTTCCTCAACAAAAATCCGCATAGGAGCACTATAATAGGGACCTGTAGGGCTGAGAATTATCATAAATTTATACTTAGCGCTGGGCTTTACTCCTATCATTTCATCCGTGCTAAACATGAATGGCCTAATGTATAGAGAATGGTTATGTTTACCGGGAATCCAATCTGCATCCAGCCGAACAAGTTGTTTCATGCCTTCAATAAAAATATCTTCAGGGATTTTAGGCATTTCCATTCTTTCAGCAGAGATATTGAAGCGCTTGAAATTTTCAAGCGGCCTGAAAATTTGAGCTTCGCCTTCCTGGTTTTTATAAGCCTTAACTCCTTCAAAAATAGCCTGGCCGTAATGCAATGCTGCCAAAGAAGGGGAAAGTAACATAGGCTGATAGGGCTTAATTTCTACTGTCTTCCATTCTCCATCCTCATAATCAACTTCCAGCATATGATCAGTAAAGTATTTCCCAAAAGGAATATTCTCAAGAGAAGTGGAATTTAATTTGCTTTTTTCTACCCTGGTAACATTAAACTCTTCAGCTGCTATCATATCATTAAATTTGTGGCAAAGAAACGAAAAAAAGAAGCTTCATTTGAAATATGAGCATAGACAACATCCCATTACCTGTTTCAATGTACCAGTCTCTTTTTAAAAAGAACCTGGTGGATTTAAAAGCAAAACCCGGCCAAAACAACAGTTTAGGAAAAGAGAAATCAATCGATTTTTTAGGTGGCAATGGAAAAAATATAGCGTTCATATTAAGTGATCCACACCACAAATTTCTAAATGATAATGAACTTAAATTCTTATCTGGACTTATTAGCGCCTGTGATATTACAATGGCAGATATAGCAATTGTGAATTTTGCTCATTATAAGGATCTCGATTACAAGAATGTAATATCAGCCCTTGCTTCTAAAAAAATCTTGTGCTTTGGCGTTTTGGCTACGGATCTGAATCTACCCTTTGCGATCCCTGACTTTCAGGTTCAGCTTTTTAACGAGGTGCAATATATTTTTTGTCCCAATTTCGAGCATCTTCAAAAAAATATTAGTTCAAAGAAACAGTTGTGGGCTAGTCTGCAAAAAATTTTTAAAATCAACAAGTGAATGAACACGCTTGTTTTTGCGACAAATAATATAAATAAAATCAGGGAAGTTAAAAGCCTTCTAACGGGTAAATTCAGCATCAGAACGCTTCAGGATGCCGGAATAAATATTGATATTCCAGAACCTTACGATACTCTCGAAGAAAATGCCGCAGCCAAGGCTCAAACGATTTATAACTTAACCGGGAAGGATTGTTTTGCCGAAGATACAGGTCTTGAAGTCGATAGTCTGAATGGTGAACCCGGAGTAAAAAGCGCACGATATGCGGGCGACGATAGATCATTTGAAAATAATATTGATAAGTTACTTTCAAGGCTCGAACATAACAAAGACCGTGAAGCTTCTTTTAAAACGGTAATATGCCTTTTAACAAATGGCAAGCAGATTCTTTTTGAAGGTATTTGCAAAGGCACTATTATTGCAGGTAGACGAGGCGGCAATGGATTTGGGTATGATTCGGTTTTCATTCCTGAAGGCGCAGAGAAAACTTTTGCTGAAATGTCTTTAGTAGAAAAAAACCATTTCAGCCACAGGAAAAAAGCCCTGGAAAAATTAGTAGCTTATTTGACAAGTCTGGATAGTTGATCCAAACTATGATTAAACCTAATAAAATTTGAACACCGCAAGCAACTATACAGTTTCGGAAACCGACTTGATACAAGGTTGTATTAATGGAAACCGGCAAATGCAAGAACTTCTTTACAAGAAATATTCTTCTAAAATGTATGGCGTCTGTCTTCGTTATTCAGGCAGTGCTGAAGATGCAAATGATCTTTTGCAGGAAGGGTTTATAAAAATTTTTAAAAATCTTACTAAATTCAGAAGCGAGGGCTCCTTTGAAGGCTGGATCAGGCGCATCTTTGTAAATACCTCTATTGAACATTTTCGAAAAAAGGTGAAGCTTTATAATGTAACCGAAGTACAGGAGAATACAATAGAAGATGATGATCTGAATATTCTTGACACCCTTGCGGAAAAAGATATCATTTCATTAGTTAATGAACTATCACCAGGGTATAAAGTCGTTTTCAATATGCATGTGGTTGAAGGTTATTCTCATAAAGAAATCGCCAATATTCTCGGAATAAACGAAGGCACCAGTAAATCTCAATTGGCAAGAGCTAAAGGAGTCCTGAAAAAATCACTTGAAAAGAGGTTAAACAAAACAAGTAATGACACCTTAAATTCAAAGCAGAACCATGCAGAACTTTAAAGAGAAATTATACGATTATGAAACTACTCCGCCTAAAAGCATTTGGGATAATATCGCTACTGAATTAGACAATGAAAGTAAGGTGGTCCAAATTCCTGCGTTTCGTAAAAGATCAAGGTTTATATTTTATGGATTAACCGCTGCTGCTTCGTTAATTATAATTTTTATAAGTTCCTTATTTTTTAAAAAAAATAATTCAAATAAGGCAGATCAACAGACCGCTTCAACTTCTATTACAAAGGATAGTCCCTCAAATGTGAATGAGTCTCTTAATAATAAAACGCTGAAATCCATAATACAATCATCAAAAGATAAATCGTTAGTCCCCGAAAACAATACTGCCGGGACTAATGAAAAAAAGTATATTACTATTGCGGGCCCGGAAGGACAGCCCGTAAAAATTTCTTCAAAGGTTGCTACCTTAATTGTCTCTGCTGATAACGATTACCCGCCCAGGCCGATATGGGATAAGAAGATAAAAAAATGGAAAGAAATAATGTTAAGCAGTACAATCTCTCCTACTGCAACGAATCTTCTTGATATAGTGCAACTTTCGTCTATGCGTGCAGATAACTGATCTTGCACCTTGGATTTCCGGGCACAATTATTATTTAATCCTTATCTTCGCGGCTAATAAATTTTAAACAACAATACAATGGACAACAAAACAACAGGAACCGTAAAATTTTTCAACACTGAAAAAGGCTTCGGTTTTATTAAACACGATGATTCCTCAAAGGAAACATTTGTACACGCAAGCGGTTTGATTGATGAAATCAAAGAAAACGATAAAGTTGAGTTTGACTTGCAAAATGGACAGAAAGGCATGAATGCCGTTAATGTGAAATTAATCGGCTAAGATCGATATTTCCAACAAAATTAAGGGTGACCGGATTCGGTCACCTTTTTTATTTAATACCCGTCTTGAAATCGGGTATCAGCATGGGAACTTTTGAAGCATACTCCTTATAGGAATTACCAAACTCACTTAATAGCTTCGTTTCTTCCAGCCTTATTCCTATCAGTACATATATTGTAAGTGCTGCTACAGCGATAAGATTATTGAGGTATGGAAAAGTTAGCAATAATCCCCAGGTAAACATGATAGTGCCTGTGTATAATGGGTGTCTTACATATTTGTGAATGCCGTCAATCTTTAGCTCGACAGGTGGGGCGGGTTCATACAATGATCTTATTCCGCTCAGCAACTTAAAATATTTAAAAATTGAAATAAGCATAGTGTATAATCCCGGAATTACGAATAAGAAAACAGCGGCGTACTGTATTGTCGCAGACTCCAGAAGTTTTATGCTGTGAAATGAATATTGATAAATAAGCAGCATTAGCAAAGTAAGAAATGCAAATATTGAGTAGCATAATCTATAATAACGATAGAATCCTTGTAAGTTCTTTTTGAAATATGATTTAGTCATAGTTGAAGCAAGTAAACTATGGATGCAGCAGTACAATATCCAAAAAAGGGCAAGTAAGCTATGTGTGACGATCAAAAAATAATATTAAAAGAAACGCAAGTTAAATGTTTATAAAGCACAATTATTACAATAGCGCCAACCTATATTTGCAGTCAAATTTATAAAATCATCATGAAAAGACTTACGTTAATAATAGTTGTGACTGTTGCACTATACCTGAATTCATTTTCCCAATCGAACGGTACAATAAACCTTTCACCGGGTCAAAAGTATGTCGTGGAAAATAAAATTACTACTTCAAGCACATCAGAAATGATGGGCCAAACTATGGAATCCAAGGCCGATGTGAACTCAACTTATAAGATTGAGGTAAAAGAATTAAAGGCAGATAATATCAATTTCGTAAACACCATAACAGGCATGAAAATGAGTGTTAATGCTATGGGACAGGACATCAATTTTGATTCCGACAAGAAAGAAGATATGGATGGTGAGATGGGGAAGAATTTCAAAGATATTATCAACCAGCCAAAAGATGTTGTGATGGATAAGTCAGGAAATATCATTTTAGCGGATAATGCTGATACGACATCTAAGACTGACGGTGCCTCCAGCCCTACTGAGATGATGATGAACCAATTGGGTGGTGATCCTGCCCGGCAGGGCTTTGGAGCAAAGATGGCTTTTGAAGTAATTCCTAAAGGGTCAAAAGTTGGAAACTCCTGGGCAGATTCTTCTTCAAGCAATGGGACAAAAAAAGTTACACATTATACAGTTAAAGCAGTCAATGGCAACGAATATACCATTGCTCTTTCCGGCACTATAGAAAGTGAAATTAAAACTGAAATGCAGGGAATGCAGATTGAGACTAAAACGAAAGGTAATTTTACCGGAGAAGAAATAGTTGATACAACAACAGGGGTAATAAAACAGAATACTACGAACACAGATGCTTCAGGGACTGTAAATGTAATGTCCCAGGAAATTCCGACATCAACAAAGGTGACTTCTGTTACAACAGTCAAATCTCTTTAATTAGTTTGATAAATATAAAAACCCTCCCGAAACAGGAGGGTTTTATATTTTACCGACCGAACCCCATAAAGTTAATGGGGTTAAAAATCCATTTACATTGTAATCTGCGCCTGATCAGCCGCGGTAATTTTATTGTTACTCTCCTGGAGGTATAACACTACTGATATATTCTTAAGATCAACTCCTTGAGGAACATCAATTGTTTGAGTGTTTTTTCCGTCAGTCAGCTTGCTAATCGTTTGAAACTCTCTCACGACATTCGTACCACTTAACGTAGCTCCGCCGTTTTCACCAGACCTGATAGCCGTTACCGTTTTCTTTTCAACCAGTGCAATGTTCAATGAAGAGCTATTAGTTTTTCCGCTAAGAGTATAATTAATGGTAGCCTTACTATTACCAAGGCTCACGTTCTCAATTAAAATATCTGAATTTGCATCCTGCGACCAAACACTTATCAATGTGTTATCGATTCTCTTAGCGTCGCTTCCAACCATTTCATTTTCGCCATTTATTACAAGCTGTGGAGTGTAAACTGACGAGTTTAAAGCTGATGCATATTTATATTGTCTTTGGGTATATTCGGCAGAACTGTATGGATCTTTCCATCCCAGCCTGTTCCAATAGTCAACATGAAAAGAAAGTACGATAACATTTTCTTTTGCACTATAAACGTTTAGCAGTCTGTCCGCAGACGGGCAACTTGAGCAGCCCTGCGAAGTAAATAACTCGAGGACAGCAATATGTTTTGAACCACTTTTTAAAGTCCCGGTTTGCATGTTATTATCAGTTTGTTTTTCTTTTACACTTGAAGAGGAAGTGCAAAACCATAAAGTAAAAAGTGGAACTGAAAGCAAAAGTAGATACCGTAATTTTTTCATAAATATAATTTTAAACAACTACGTGGCATTCTTTCAAAAAGATTCAGCCCGCTTCGTATTTAACTTTTAATGTTTTAAGCAAAATGTTTTATCAGGTTTGGATATTGAATTACATCGTTTTAAAATTTTGATCTTTTAAAAAATGTGTCTTGATACCGTTGCTTATCGCCTATGAACATGCACACATTATGATAACATTACTACTTTTGCGACGTGAAAAAATATTCTGCTCATGTAAGTTATTTCATTTTTTGGATTGTTTATTTTGTAATTACGAGAGCAATTTTTTTGGTCTATCACCATTCATTAACCAATGACCTGACTTTTATTGAAATATGCCAGGTATTCATTTACGGTTTGCGGATGGATATCTCCTTCACTTCTTATATATGTGTTTTACCTTTTTTACTTTTTCTTATAAAATCCATTCTTGTAAATTTCAGTCCAAATAGGATAATTGAGATCTATACTGTCATAGTTGTGCTAATTCTGTCATTCATAACAACAGCAGACCTGGAACTATACAGTGCATGGGGATACAGGATGGACGCTACTCCCCTGCAGTATTTAAAGTCCCCCAAAGAGATGGGAGGTTCTGTTTCATCAGCCCCATTATTATTGTTATTATTCATCTTTGTTTTGCTAAGCTCTTTTTTTATTTGGATCTATAATAAAAAGAGGACGCTATTTTACATCTATCAAAAGAATCAGGTCAAATCTATTTCCAGTATTATAATTTGCCTTTTTATTTTGATATTTCTTTTTGTGCCGATACGCGGTGGAATCCAAAAAATTCCTTTGAATCAAAGCGATGTCTATTTTTCTCAAAAATTATTTGCTGATCATGCAGCTCTTAACCTACCCTGGAACCTTACTCATTCAATTCTAAATAAGAACGACACTCAAAATCCTTTTAAATATTTTTCTGATCCACAAGCGAAAGAACTGTTACATACTTTATATAATACGGACTCTGTAAAGATTCCTTCTATTTTATCAGTTAAGAAGCCAAACATTATTTTCATTATCATGGAAAGCTATACTGCCAAGCTAGTGGGATGCTTAGGCGGGGAACCAGGGGTTACTCCTAACCTTGACAGAATTGCCTCAGAAGGATTGCTGTTTACCAATATTTATGCAGCAGGCGACAGAAGTGAAAAAGGACAAGTTGCAATCTTAAGCGGTTACCCAAACCAGTCAATTACTTCAATAATTAAAACACCAACAAAAACCCAAAACCTTCCTTCAATAAATAAATCACTCCAAAAAGAAGGATACCAATCCAGCTACACTTATGGCGGTGAACTTGAATTTGCCAACATCAAATCTTTTTTGATTAACGCAGGTTTTCAAAGTCTCGTAAGCAAATATTCGTTTGAGCCGTCCCAAAGAACGACATCATGGGGGGTGCATGACCATATAGTTTTAAACAGGTTTTACAATGATATAAAAACAGAACACCAGCCATTCTTTGCAACGATCTTTACATTAAGCAGCCACGAGCCTTACGATGTTCCAATGGCACCGCATTTCAAAGGTGATGATGAAACCACATTGTTTAAAAATTCCTTTTATTATACTGATAGCGCTGT
>JBDUEG010000024.1:0-19407 GCA_040002575.1 Ginsengibacter sp. | reverse complement strand
AATCTGATATCCCTGTTTATTCTGAAAGTGCAATTTTTTACATCGAGCGGTTTTATATCATCATCATAAGAAGATATTAGGCCAATCATTTCCGTAACAAAATTTTCGAATTCTGCTTTGGCAGAAATATATTTATCCCGGTTCTGGTCAAACCATGGCTTGTTATTGTTTTTTTTTAATAGCGTTAAAAGACTAACGGTAGCTGTTAAAGGCATTCAATCGAATTAAGAAGAAGGGAGTCGGCTATGTAGAAATTAAGAGGTTTAAATGTTTGACCAATTTTCACCGCTTTTGATTCTGTAAATTGTCATTTCGCTTACTGCGTATTTTTCAGCAATTTGTTTATAGGTGAGCTTACGACGTGGATTTTCAATCAAACCTTTAATAACCTTTACTTGTTTTGCATCAAGCTTAAGGCCTTTTGTTCTTGAATTTTGAATTTTCTTGTAAGCAATTTTATCGGGGCTATTCTGCTGGTGTGTACTTACATCCTTTTGGTTTGACCATTTAAGGTTCTTAAAATTGTTATCAGTCTTAACATGATTCAAATGAATAACGAATTTCTCTTTTGGCGATTTTTTTTTATTAAACAGTCTTGCAACTTCCCGGTGAAAATAAATAGTACCGTTAGTACCGTTTATATGCAGATTCAAAGTCCTATACCCTGAAGTTAACGAGCCCTCAAGTAATTTACCATCGGCAAGCACGTCATCTTTATAACTCGCGACTCTTCCATGAGACGAAACACCATACTTTTTTCTCAATTGCTTCCATCCTTTAAACTGAAGCTGCTTCCATATTTCGCCGTTATTTTTTTTGATCATGTCAAATGGGTTTAAATTAAAGTTACAAAACTATGGCTGTATCATATTCAAAAAATCCTGTTCGTTAATTATTTGAATTGTTTTTAACTTCATTGCCTTTTCGAGCTTACTTCCGGCAGAGTCGCCGGCTACCAGATAATTTAAGTTGTTGCTGACCGAAGAAAGTAACTTGCCGCCATTTTCTTCAGCAAGTTTTTCTGCATCTCCTCTTTTTAGCGTTGGCAAAGTACCTGTAAATAAAAAGGTTTTGCCGCTAAGCGTGCCCGTTGATGCTTCTTTCTTGTCACCTTTAATATTTATTCCGGCTGAAGCCAGTGTCTTAATGATGGCTATATTATCAGCGTTCTGAAAAAATTCAAAAATACTTTCACTCACCTTATCACCAATATCTTTTAATTCCTGTAGTTCCTCTAATGAAAAGTTAGCCAGATCCAATATGCTTTCTACACTTTTACCTAAAACTTTGGCCGTCGTCTCTCCCACATATCTTATACCAAGGCCAAAGATAAGCCGGTTAAGAGATTGAGCCTTTGACCGGTCAATGGCAGACTTGAGATTATTCATAGATTTTTCTCCAAATCCCTCAAGCTTCGAAACTTCTTTATAGTCCAAGGTATATATTCCCGGAATGTTTTTCAGTAAGCCTAACTTATAAAACTTTCTAATGTTGGCCTCTCCAAGGCTTCTAATATCCATTGCATCTTTACTCACAAAATGTATGATACGCTCAACTACCTGGGCTTCACAATTTATATTGATGCACCTCCAGATCGCTTCCCCTTCCGGCTTCACTAACGGATCATAGCATACGGGACAATTCTCCGGAAAAATAATTTTTTTCTCCTTCCCTGTTCTTAATTCTGACAAAGGCTTTACAATATATGGTATTACATCGCCGGCCCTCTCTACCAAAACAGTGTCGCCTATACGCAAATCTTTTTCCGCAACAACATCTGCATTAAAAAGAGATATTGAAGTAACCGTTACGCCACCTATCTGCACAGGCTCGATCTTCGCGACTGGCGTAACGGAGCCTGTTCGCCCTACCTGGAATTCGACCTTCAGTAATTTAGATGAAGCCTGTCTTGCCTTAAATTTATAAGCAATCGCCCATCGCGGGTGATGAGTAGTGCTACCCGTTTGCTGTTGATATTCTACGCTGTTTACCTTTATTACCATTCCATCGATTTCATAAGGAAGAGTGTCTCTTCGTACTTCAAACTCTTCGCAAAATGATACAACTTCTTCTATGGAACTAAACACTCTTTTGTCGTTGAACGGAGTCTTGAATCCAAGGCTGGTCAGCAGTTCGAGTGAACCTGCATGTGTTTTTAATAATTCAGCGCCCTTGATCTTTTTTTCATTTAAGCTCACAAAACTAACGTGATAGAGGATAGCCTCAAGCCTTCTCTTTCTAACGGAAGCAGGATCTTTCATTCTAAGTGAGCCAGCGGCAGCGTTCCGTGGATTTGCGAGTGGTGGAATACCTTCACTCGCCAGCAGCAGGTTATATTTTTTAAAATTTTCTTTTGTCATCAACACTTCACCTCGTATTTCAATCTTATCAATTCCATAGTCAGAAAATTTTGCAAATAGCGGCACTGAGCCAATTTGCCTGATATTGGTAGTGACATCATCACCAGCTATACCATCACCACGCGTGGCCCCTCTTGTTAGTTTATCATTTTCATAGATCAATGATATACTTGCCCCATCAAATTTTGGCTCAGCGCTATATTCGATATTGCTTGAACTAACTAGTCCGCGTACTCTTTTATCCCAATCAACCAGGTCTTGTGAATTATAGCTATTATCAAGGCTAAGCATTGGTACAAGATGGGCAACCGTCACGAAATCTTTGTTAAGGCTACTTCCAATTCTTTGCGTAGGAGAATCATCGGTAATTAACTCTGGATTTTCAGTTTCAAGCTTTTCCAAAGATTTGTAAAGCGTATCATATTCAACGTCCGAAATAAGGGGGTCATTCAAAATGTAATACCTGAACTCATGAAAACGGAGCACATCTCTCAATTGATCTACGGAAGCCGCATCCTTTAAAACTTTACTTGTTAATAATTGCAACACCTGCGTTTGCTCCTTTGTATACATGCGAAAGATTTGTTGTAAAAATAAAAAAACTAGGTCTACGCTTTAGCAAATATTAAATGCCGAGCTTCTGGTTTCATAAAGCGCATTTAAGGATTATGTCGAATCGCTGATAATCAAAATAAAATAATTTTAAGGGGGGAAAACCATCAGAGTTTAAATTATGTGTTTATTTTACACAGTCAACCCGTTAACCTTAAGAAACACACCGTTCATTTTTAAATCTTCATTTGCAAAGGAATGGCCACGAATAAAGAAGCTAAAAATTTGCAAAAGAAGTTTACCTATTTATTCAAGTACCTTAATTTTTGAAGATTGTAAATATAAGCCCAACCCTATAGAGTATTAATAATCTTGTTATGGCAGAACCTTTAAAAGATCATCTTCAAAAAAGCATAAAAAGTTTCAAAGTAGTTCAATCAGAAGTACAAAGTATTAATCGTGTTGCATTATCGATTGACTGTGTAATTTTCGGCTTTGATGAAAACAAGTTAAAGGTATTACTGATAAGGTCGGATTTAGAGAAATATCAAAATAAATGGACACTGCTTGGAGATCTTGTAAAGCCGAATGAGGACCTTGAAACATCTGCTTATCATATTTTAAAACAACGAACGGGATTGAATGATGTTTACTTGGAGCAGGTGCATACTTTCGGGGAAGTTTGCCGCCATCCTGGCGGAAGGGTTGTCACCGTTGCTTATTGCTCTCTGATAAACATACAACATCACCGACTGAAGATACATGACAATGAAATACATTGGCATGAGGTTGAAAAAGTAACAGAGCTTGCGTTTGACCATCAGAAAATATTTGATAGTTGTTATAAGTGGTTGCAAAAAAGAGTTCAGGAACATCCACTTGGGTTAAGTCTTTTGCCTAACAAGTTCTCATTGCGTGAACTGCAGAATCTCTATGAAGCGATTTTGAATGTAAAGTTGGACCGTAGAAACTTTAGGAAGAAATTTTTCTCAATGGACTTTTTAGTTGATATGAATGAGCACGAGCAAAACGTGCCACACAGGCCCGGGAGGCTTTATAAATTCGACTACGAAAAATATGAGAGGAATAAAAAGAAATGGTCGGGGATAGATTTTTAAAAAAATTACTTATTCAACTCTTTGAGGAACCCGGAGGGAGTTTTCCCAAATTCTTTTTTAAACGCTTTAGTGAAGTAAGATTGTGTTTGTATACCTACGCTATACATAACATCAGTAAGAGAAATATCCTGGTGTGTCATAAGCTCTGCAGCTTTTTTTAGCCGGATAGTTCTGATGAATTCCCCAATTGGTTGTCCGGTAATAGCTTTTATTTTTTGATATAGCTTGGTTCTGCTCAATCTCATCTCAGTACATATGAAACCAATGTCGAGGTCAGGATTGGCCATCTGAGAAGTGATGACTTCAATCAGTTGTTCAACAAATTCCTTATCCTTCACTGAATGCACGAGTTCATTTGCATCCGCGTAATGATCCTTCAGGTATCTTTCTTTTAATTTTTTTCTTTGGCTTAAAATATTTCTTATGGTTAAATCAAGAAGGCGGATGCTTATTGGTTTGGAAAAATAAAAATCCGCGCCGGTACCCACCCCTTCTATTCTCGATTCCAATGCATCTTTGGCTGTTAGCATGATGAAAGGAATATGACTTGTTTCAATATCTTCCTTTACTAGCCGGCAAAATTCTATACCATCCATACCAGGCATCATTACATCGCTTATAATTAGATCGGGAAATTCCTGTTTCACTTTTTCCAGTCCGGTAATTCCGTTGATCGCTTCGGTTATTTCGTGTTGGGAACCGAGACTTTCTTTTATAAAATTTCTAATTTCTTCGTTATCATCTACCAAAAGTATATGAGCTGAATCGCCATGCGACCCGTTTTCGGTTGATTGTAAAACGGGGTCTTCTAATAGCGGGAAATAATGCTCGTTGTTGAAGTGAATATTATCTAATCTTGTTGCAGATTCATTTTCATTTTTTAGCCATTTTTCATTGCTGTTATAATCCTCCCTGCGGGCTGGTATGCCAATAATAATCTCAGTTCCTACATTTCGCTCGCTATAAACCAGAATCTTTCCTTTGTGTAAATTAGTAAGGCTCTTAACAAATGCAAGGCCAATGCCCGAGCCTAAATGCGACTCGGTTATCTTATAATATCTTTCAAACAAATGCCCTATGCCCTCTTTTGAAATGCCAATGCCATTATCAGACACACGAAGCCAAAAATATTTTTTCCCTTTGTATTCGCTTTGCAGGATTAACTCATTTTTGAAGGATGGCTGAAATTCGCTTAACGATTCTAAAACTTCTACCTTTATCTCACCTCCGTTAGCAGTATATTTAAAGGAGTTACTGATAAGATTGATGGCGATCTTTTCTAAAATCTGCCTGTCAAACCAGGTGTCACTTATTTCAGGAACAGTCATTTTAAAGTTGATATTTTTTTGAACTGCCAACTCACTAAATTCCTCGTAAATCTCGTGTAAGAATACTTTGAGATTACCTGGCATTACACTCAATTTCAATACACCAGATTCGGATTTTCTAAAGTCCATGAGCTCATTAACAAGGCTAAGTAACCGATTGGCATTTCTATGTATCACTTTGTAATAGTGATTTGACGTAGAAGGATTTTCTTTTTGCAACATTTCGAGAGGACCAAGTATTAATGAAAGCGGTGTTCGAAACTCATGTGAAATGTTGGTAAAAAATTGCAATTGCAACTGATGCATCTCCTCCTTTTTTTGTTCGCTCAATCGTTTTAATTCAATCCTTCGCCTAAACCGGTAATACCAAATAATCGCTGAGACGATTAATAAGACAATTGTCGATTTGAACCACCAAGTATCCCAGAACGGCGGTTCGATGATAACAATCACCGAAGCACCGTTTTCATTCCATACGCCATCGTTGTTGGATGCCTTCACGTGAAATTTATATCTGCCCGGCCTTACATTATTGTAAGATGCTCTTCGCTCAGTGCCTACATAATTCCAATCTTTATCCCAGTCCTCCAACTTGTATGCGTACTGGTTATTTTCTGAAGAAGTATAATTAAGGGATGAAAAACTAAAGGAAAAGGTTGATTGTTTATAAGGTAGTGAAATGGTTTTTGTGAGACTGATGTCTTTCTCCAGAGGTGAATTATTTTCTCCTACATTCATTTTTTTGTTGAAAAGCTGGAAATCGGTAACGTATACAGGAGGAATGAAGGAATTGGTTTTTATGTTTTGCGGATAAAAAGCATTGAAGCCGTCTATACCTCCAAAAAGAAGCTGGCCGTCTCTTAGTTTTAAAACGGCGTTGGCTTCGAATTCCAATCCCTGCAATCCGTCTGCTGTATTAAATTTTTTAAAGGAAAGATTTTCAGGATTAAATTGAGTAATTCCATTGGATGTTGAGATCCAAAAATTTCCTTTAGCGTCTTCTACCATGCCTTTGATAAATTCATTTGCAAGACCCGCCTCGTTTGTATAAAGTGAGAATGAATTCTTTGCAGAATTAAACAGGTACAACCCGGATTGCCCAATCCACAAACTGCCCTTGCTATCAACAAAGATTACCCGGAGGTCAGGAAGCTTTTCTTCAGTATTAAAATAATGAGAAAATATTTTGGTTTTTGGCTCGTAACAATTTAATCCGCCATCATCAGTGCCAAACCACATCTTTCCTGTTTTGTCCTGGGTAATTGAAACAATATTGTTTCCCTGTAAACCAGTTCCATTAGCCCCCTGGGTGATGCGTGTAAATTCCTTTGTTTTACGGTTGAAAAGATTAAGGCCACCATAATAAGTTGCTACCCATAAATTTTTGTCACGATCTTCAAATATTTTTTGAACATAATTAGAGCTGATAGAATTTTTATCCAATGGATTATTGGTAAGGCGCGTGAAGCTACCCGTCTTCCGGTTTAAAAGATTTAATCCTCCGCCCCATGTTGCCACCCATAAATTATTTTCGCTATCCTCTAATATATTGATGGCCTCGTTTGACCCTAAAGTCTTCAGGTCGTAAGGGCTGTATTTATAATGGGTAAAAGTGTTACTCGTCGGATCGAATAAATTCAATCCTCCACCATCTGTGCCTATCCAAATGTTTCCGGATTTGTCTTCAAAAAAAGAAGTTACATCATTATAACTTAAACTGTTTTTATCAGGCTCTTGCCGGTATAGCCTGAACTTATCAGTATAAGGCATATACAAATTTACCCCGCCCCGGTGTGTTCCCACCCACAAATTGCCCTGGTTATCCTCACATAACGAGGATACCGTTCGTTGAGATAAGCTGAATATATTTTCCGGATCATTTTGATAATGAGAAAATGATCCGGATTTATAATTGAATAAGTCAAGGCCACCGTTTACGCCTCCAACCCAGATATTGTCGTGTGAATCTTTCAGGATGCTCCTTACAAGATTGCTGCCGAGAGATGCGGGATCCTTTTCCTCATGCTGGAAACTTTTGAAAGTGCTTTTTGCATAATCGAAAACAAGGATCCCACCATCATCAGTACCCAGCCACAGATTGAATTGTTTATCCTGCTTTATTACTTTGACGCTTGGATTTTTGTTCGTCTTATTTAGATCGGCAGACCCTACAAGAGGAGTAAAACTCCCATGTTGCCTGTCAAAAAGGTTCAATCCATTTTCAGTGCCTGCCCAGAAATTATGCTGTTTGTCTTCAAATAAATAATTTACCCGGTCATCATTGATGCTTTTTGGATTTGCGGTATGTACAAAATGTATGAATGAATACTGCCCGGGTTTCAAAAGGTTAATACCTCCACCAAAAGTACTTATCCATAAATTTCGGTTTTCATCTTCATAGATGCAGGTAATTATATTATTACTCAGACTTCCGGCATCGCTGGCCTTATGCTTATACCTGGAGAAGGTATTTTTTGAAACATCCAAACGGTTAAGTCCATTAATGGTACCAACCCAAATATTGTTATCCTTGTCTTCATATATATAGCGGATATAATTGTCGCTTATACTATTACTGTCTTTAGAGTTATAACGATATACCGTCATCTGGTAACCATCGAACCTGTTCAATCCATCTCTCGTTCCGAACCACATAAATCCACGGTGATCCTGGAAGATGCATTCAATAGTACTATTTGAAAGCCCTTGCTCATTCGTAATGTGTTTGAATTTAAGATTGGGTTGCTGGCCTAAAGAGTAGTAAGAAAGAAAAATTGAAAACAAAATTATGAGCCGATATTTTGAAAAAGCAAGCATCAATTTTTGGAACGGTTAAAACATTTTGAAATCGCAGTGTAAACTTAGAAAAATTTGATCAATCGTATCAAAAGTATGTACGCTGGGATAAACCCACATGCAGCATTAGAGCTAATTTCGGGTCTATGTTAGTGGCAGGCAGGCAGTAAATCTTGCTTTGTAAAACATACCCTTATTTGTGCTTCATTCGCTTTTCCGGTTTATAAATATTGGTTATAAAATACAGGCTTCGACAATAGATATTTTAAAGAAAAAACTTTGCAGCGCAGCCCAGCTTCAAATTATTATTAATCAAACTTTAATAAGCTTTTCGCAAAGAAAGGCCCATCTTAAAAATAAAACGATCATTGTATGAGTAAAAGCATCTCTAACGGCTTAAAACCTTTTGCTGGTTTAGTAATATGTACCTTTTTAACTTTCGCCACCACTGCACAAATAAATGTAAAAGGAAAGGTCAGTGATTCAAGGGATGGTTCCGGGCTTGCCGGCGCTTCCGTCTTAGTGAAAGGTACTCAATCCGGCACCCAAACCGCAGCCGACGGAAGTTTTTCAATTGATGTTCCGGCAAAAGCAAGCACCCTGGTTATTTCCGCTGTAAACTTTACGCAGCAGGAAGTGCCAGTTGGCTCGCAACCTTTAATGGCCATTTCATTGGCGCCATCCTTATCTACCTTAACTGATGTGGTAGTGATTGGATATGGAACTACAAGGAAAAAGGATCTTACCGGTTCCGTGGCTACCATTTCTTCCAAAGACTTCCAAAAAGGGAATATTACAACACCAGAGCAACTGATAGCTGGTAAAGTAGCTGGTGTATCAGTGATTTCCAACGGGGGCCAGCCCGGCCAGGGAAGCACTATTCGTATTCGGGGTGGCTCATCATTGAATGCAAGTAATGATCCGCTTATTGTAATTGACGGGGTTCCGCTGGACAACGATAAAGTTTCAGGTGCCAGCAATCCATTAAGCCTGATTAACTCTAACGATATTGAATCTTTTACCATTTTAAAGGATGCATCTGCAGCAGCAATCTATGGTACCAGGGCTTCCAACGGAGTTATTATAATTACTACTAAAAAGGGAACCGGCGGTAAGTTGAGAGTAAACGTAAGCTCGGTAAATTCTCTTTCTAAGATTATTAAACAAGTAGGCGTGTTAAGTGCGGACCAGTTTCGTTCTATCGTAAATGCAAAGGGCACCGCAGCACAGCAGGCAATGCTTGGGTCAGCAAATACGGATTGGCAAGACGAGATTTATCAGACTGCCTTTGCAACTGAAAATAATATCAGCATAAGTGGTGGCCTTAGAAAATTACCTTATAGAATTTCATTAGGTTATCTCAACCAGGATGGTGTTTTGAGAACAGATCATTTACAAAAGACCTCATTAGCATTTGTGTTGAACCCGGTTCTTTTCAACAATCATCTTAAGATAGATATTAATCTTAAGGGAACTGCCGAGGAAGCGAGATTTGCAAACCAGGGTGCTATTGGTGGAGCCGTCAGCTTCGATCCCACACAACCGGTATATAATGATAAAAGCAACCGGTTTGGCGGATATTATGAATGGCTGGATCCTGCTACTGCAACAGGCCTCGCTGCATTAGCGGGCCGAAATCCTCTTGGCTTATTAAATCAAAGGTCTGACAGAGGCAAGCCTCAAAGAAGTATCGGTAACATTCAATTTGACTATAAGTTTCATTTCCTTCCTGACTTGCATGCCAACCTGAACTTAGGCTATGACGTTTCGAAAGGTACCGGAACAGTGTTTGTTTCTGACAGCGCTGCATCTGATTATATTGCTGGTGGTAAAGGGGGGCTAAACAATCATTATAAGCAGACCAAGCAAAATTCATTGCTTGAATTCTATTTAAATTACGTGAAGGACTTGCCTTCTATTAAAAGCAGGATTGATGTTTTAGCCGGGTATTCTTATAACAATTACCAGACAAAGAATTACAATTATGCAAGCTATTACGCTAACGGTACCAAGCAGCCCAGCACTGATCCTACTTTTGCTTATGACATACCGGAGCATACGCTGCTTTCTTATTTTGGCAGACTTAATTACACGTATAACAACAAGTATTTACTTACCGGAACTTTAAGGCGTGACGGTTCTTCACGGTTTGGCCCAAATAATAAATGGGGTACATTCCCATCTGTAGCCCTGGCATGGAAAGTAAAAGATGAAGGTTTTCTAAGTAACAGCCGGACAATCTCAGATCTTAAGCTTCGTCTTGGCTATGGTGTTACCGGACAGCAGGATGGTTTAGGTAATTATAGTTATCTGTCTTTTTATTCTTTGAGCCAGGGAAATGCAGCCTATCAATTTGGAAATACTTTTTACCAGGGATACCGTCCAAGCGGATACAATCCTAGTTTAAAATGGGAGCAAACGGCAACTTCGAATGTCGGTTTGGATTATGGATTTCTGAATAATAGAATTACAGGTAGCATCGATGTTTATTATAAAAAGACTACAGACCTTTTGAATTTAATTCCGCAGCCTGCAGGCTCTAATTTCGCCGCTTATATTTTCGCCAACGTGGGCGATATGGAAAACAGGGGAATAGAATTCAATATCAATAGCCAGGTTATCCGTAAGCAGGATTTTACGTGGGATGTGAATTTTAACCTTACCTACAATAAAAATGAGATCACTAACCTTACAATTGTTCCAAACGATCCCAACTATATTGGGTTCCCTGGCGGCGGCATTGCAGGCGGCATCGGCGGACAAAATACCCAGATCAATGCAGTGGGAGGCCCCAAAAATACTTTTTACTTATACAAACAGGTTTACGACTCTGCAGGCAAACCAATAGAAGGCGTTTTTGTCGATAAAAACCAAGACGGCATCATCAATCAAAATGATCTTTATAAAAGTAAGGGTGCTGACCCTAAAGTTTTTCTTGGTTTTAGTACCGGTATAAACTATAAGAAATGGAACGCAGGTTTTGTGTTGCGGGCCAGTATTGATAATTATGTATACAATAATACCTACAGCCAGGCAGGTATATTAAACCAGGTAACAGGCAACGCCGTGCTTTATAATGCATCTTCCAATTACCTCGAAACGAATTTCGTCGGTAACAGCCTCGAACTGCTTAGCGATTATTACGTGCAAAATGCTTCTTTCTTAAAAATGGATAATTTAAATATCGCTTATAACGTCGGTAGAATCTATCACAACAAAGCCGGCCTGAGGCTTAGCGCTACTGTTCAGAATGTATTTGTAATCACTAACTATAAAGGTGTAGATCCTGAAATCGGTTCTGGCGTGGACAACAATCTTTACCCGAGGCCAAGAACTTATTCCCTGGGTGTAAATCTTGATTTTTAAAAGTCTTAATGTAAATCTTCAATATGAAAAAGATAAATTATAAAATTCAATTACTGTCTTTAGGTCTAGTACTGACTATGGCAGCCTGTAATAAAAAATTGGACCTGGTTCCTACTAACGACATAACAGCACAAACAGTTTATAACACGCCGGCAGGGTATAAGCAAGGACTTGCCAAAGTGTATGCGGCCTTTGCCCTTACCGGAAACACCGGCGGAACCGGCAACCCCGATATTTCTCCACAGATTATTAATGATGAAGGCAACTCCGATTTTTTGAGACTGTATTGGAACCTCCAGGAATTAACTACAGATGAAGCAAGCTGGACCTGGCAAAATGATGCCGGAGTAAGAGGCCTGCATGAAATGAGCTGGTCGGCAGTTAACCCTATTATTAGCGGAGTATATTATCGTGCATTTTTTCAGATTGCATTGTGTAATGATTTTATCAGGCAGGCAAGTGATGCTAACCTAAGTAGCCGTGGTATTACTGGCACAAGTGCAGATAGCATACAACATTATAAGGCTGAAGCCCGTTTCATAAGAGCCTATCAATATTGGGTATTGATGGATCTTTTTGGAAACCCTCCATTCATAACAGAAGACGATCCTGTTGCAACTGGCTTACCAAAACAAATTCAACGCAAAGATTTATTTGACTATATCGAAAAGGAATTGAAAGCAATTGATGCAGATCTCCTGGCGCCAAAGGCTAACGAGTATGGTCGTGCAGACCAGGCCGCGGCATGGGCGCTGCTGGCACGTTTGTATCTGAACGCAGAAGTTTACACCGGTTCACCCAGATATACCGATGCCATAACCTATTCCAATAAAATAGTGGGGTCATATACACTTCATCCAAATTACAGGGAGTTGATGCTCGCCGATAATAATCTCAATACTGACGAATTTATCTTTACAATTAATTACGATGGCACTCATACCCAGAACTGGGGCGGGACTACTTATTTAACCCATGGGCCTGCTGCTGTTCCAGGAAGTATATCCGGCACAAGCGGCAACTGGGGCGGCTTACGCTGTACACAGGATTTTGTAAATCTTTTTACTGACTATACTGGTAATACCGATCAGAGGCCCCAGTTTTATACTTCAGGACAAAATCTTCAAATGACGGATCTCTATACAGGAACCGACGGATTTTCTGTTACGAAATATAGAAATTTAACAAGGGCCGGCGGGCCCGCGGCGGATAGAGACAATGCCGGCAATTGGGTGGATATTGATTTTCCATTATTCAGGCTGGGTGAAATCTATCTTATATATGCAGAGTCTGTCTTAAGGGGTGGCACCGGCGGCGACTTAGGAACTTCCTTAACTTATATCAATCAATTGCGCACAAGAGCTTACGGCAATGCATCAGGAAATATTACAAGTGCAGAGTTAACCACTAATTTCATATTGGATGAAAGAGCCCGTGAATTGTATTATGAAGCTCAAAGAAGAACAGACCTGGTACGCTATGGAAAGTTCACAACCGGTGCATATCTGTGGGCGTGGAAAGGAGGGGTAGCCGGGGGAAGATCGGTTGACAATAAGTACAACATTTACCCGATACCCTCTACAGATCTATCTTCAAATCCGAACCTCATTCAAAATGCAGGTTATTAATTACAAATAATAAGAACCATCATGAAAAAAATATTCAGCTATCTTTTTTTAATATGCTCAATGGCAATTCTTTTTGCTGCCTGCAAAAAAGATGAAGTAAAAACAATACTCAACAAAAGTACACCTCCTGTGTTGTCTGCTTCACAAACATCAGTCGTGTTATCTTCAGCAACCGCTGCCGATACAGTCGAAGCTTTTACCTGGTCACGATCAGACTATGGCTTTAATGCTGCTGCTTCCTATAGTTTACAAATTGCGAAAGGGGGAACAAATTTTTCTGCCCCCAAAGAAATAAGTATGGGCAACAGCACATCACTTAAATATTCAGGTGCAGATCTTAATCAAATTGCTTTGATACTCGGCCTGGCTCCTGGTAGCGCACAAGGCCTTGATGTAAGAGTCAAGTCAACACTTACAGATTCTTTGGTGATTTTTTCAAATAGCCTGGCAATAGATATCTCTCCTTATTTTGTAATTATAAACTATCCTTCCCTATCGGTACCGGGCGAATACCAGGCAACACAGTGGGATCCGGCAAGTGCTGCTAAAATCTCTTCGAAAGCTGCCAATGGAATTTATGAAGGGTATGTAAATTTTACTGCGGGTAACCTGAATTTTAAATACACAAGCGATCCCGATTGGAATCATACAATTTACGGATGGGCGGGCAGTACGGTAACCGGCAGTGATGTAGCCGGAACCATAAATACGTCCGGTGGAAATCTTTTTGTTCCTGGCCCGGGATATTATGTGTTAAAAGCAAACACAAATACAAACATTTGGTCAGGCAAGAAGACAACATGGGGTATCATCGGCGATGGGCCAACGCTTTCTAATAACTGGAGCAACGATGTACCAATGACCTATGACCCGGCTACCCAGGTCTGGACAGTAACTACCACTTTCGTTGCAGGCAATTTTAAATTCAGGGCGAACGGTGATTGGAGCGATGGCACTAATAATTTTGGTGATACGGGTGCAGATTTGAGTTTGGAATATGGAGGAGATAATATTGCTGTTACTGCTGGAACTTATACAGTAACGCTCGATCTGCATGTACCTGGCAACTATACATACAAGATCCAATAATTTCAATTCAGCCACCAAAGACATTTAGTAGCGAACCTCTTAAATGAGATCTTTTATTTAACCTTTGTTAACGATGAAATTAATTCACCTGTTTTTTGCTGTATGTTTTCTTACAACTGCTTGTAGCAAGCCGGGCAAGCAATCGAATCCTGATCCCATTCCACCGCCGGCTCTACCTTCTTTTTTTGCTAAGGGAGCAGATATAAGCTGGCTTACTGAAATGGAAGTTGCAGGTACTAAATTCTATAACAGGAATGGAATTGAGCAAGACCTTTTTCAAATTTTAAAAGGAGAAGGAATGAATAGCATCAGGTTACGGGTTTGGGTTAATCCGGTTGATAATTATAATAATACTGCAGACGTACTGGCGAAGGCAATACGGGCTAAGAATGCCGGAATGAAAATTATGATTGACTTTCACTACAGCGATACATGGGCTGATCCTGGCGCCCAGGAAAAGCCGGCAGCGTGGAGCAGCCAGGATATTTCAGCTTTGCGGGTTTCAGTGTACGATCACACACTAACAGTCTTGAACACCCTGAAAACAAATAATATTATTCCTGATTGGGTACAGGTAGGCAATGAAACTAATAATGGTATGCTTTGGCCAGAAGGAACAGCTTCAACTAATATGGCGAATTTCACTTCATTGATAAACGCCGGCTATAATGCAGTAAAAATGGTGGACACCTCCATAAAAGTTATTGTTCATATTTCTAATGGCTTTGATAACAACTTATTTCGCTGGATGTTTGATGGCCTAAAAAGCAATGGAGGTAAATGGGACATTATTGGAATGTCGTTATATCCTTCCATTTCTGATTGGTCAACCCTAAACGATCAATGCCTGGCTAATATGAATGACATGGTTTCGAGATATAACAAGCCTGTTATGATTTGTGAAACCGGCATGAGGTGGACTGACTCTACGGCTTGTAATTCATTTCTATCTGACCTCATAGCAAAAACTAAATCAGTTACCGGTGGTAATGGTCTTGGAGTTTTATACTGGGAGCCGCAAGCTTATAGCAACTGGAAAGGTTATAGTATGGGTGCTTTTGACAATGCAGGAAAGCCTACGATCGCTTTAGATGCATTCAAGTAATGTGCTGCAACTCCCAGTTTTAATAATTTCATGTATTGGTGCCAGTTATATTGTAAGTATTTGCCTATCAATAATACTTTTTTTTCAACGCAAGGTCATTGTGCCTATTATCAATTATTTCCAAAATTTTTCTAGCGGTTGTGCTTAGTTCATTTATAATTTCTCACACCATAATGTAAACCTGACATGAAATTTTTCTTTTGCCAATTATTCCTCCTTTTTTTAGCGCTAATGTTTTCATATACTTTTTGCAAGGCGCAGGATTTTCCGGAAGGCAGGCATGAAAATTTTGACGATGACTGGAAATTTCATTTTGGTAATTCATCTGATCCTTTGAAAGATTTCAACTATACGATAGCCAATATTTTTTCCAAAACCGGGAAGGGTGAGGCGACAGCAATTGATAATAAATTTAATGATGCTACCTGGCGTTCTCTCAGCTTGCCCCATGATTGGGCTGTGGAACTCCCGTTCGCTAATTCACCCAACTTTGACGTAATGTCTCATGGCTACAAGCCAGTAGGAGGCCTGTTTCCTGAGACAAGCATTGGCTGGTACCGTAAGCGTTTTTCTGTAAATAAGAAAGATTCAGGACAGCAATTCCAAATACAATTCGATGGAATTTTTCGCGATGCAAATGTTTGGGTTAATGGAATTTATTTAGGTAACAACAAAAGCGGTTATACAGGAGTCACTTATAACATAACAGATTATTTAAACTACGATAAAGAGAATATAGTTGTAGTAAGAGTTGATGCATCGCAATATGAGGGATGGTTCTATGAAGGCGCCGGCATCTACAGGCATGTATGGCTCAATAAATACAATAATATTCATATTGTAAATGATGGCCCTTTTGTTTACACAAATATTAAAACGAATAATGCTGAAATAAATATTGAGACTCCTGTTCAAAATCAAAACTTTTTTTCAGCCGGTGGCACTGTTTCCTCTACTATTACCGACCGCGATGGTAATGTTTTAGGCCACACCAGTGAGCAAAATATTTCGCTCAATCCCAATGAACATAAGATCGTTAAACAAAAAATATTGTTGAGCAATCCGATACTTTGGTCAGTTGATGAACCTTATTTATACCGCATAACTACAATTATAAAATCTGGCAATAGAATTATTGATAGCGATAAAAAGAGAATTGGTTTACGGACAATTAATGTCACCAAAAATGGCCTCTTTGTAAATGGAAAGTACGTGAAAGTTTTAGGCGTTTGTAACCACCAGGACCATGCAGGAGTGGGCAGTGCATTACCGGATTACCTGCAGTACTATAGAATAAAACTATTGAAAGAGATGGGTGCTAATGCGTATCGTACTACGCATAATCCGCCAACACCTGAATTGCTGGACGCCTGTGATAGCCTGGGTATGCTCGTACTTGATGAAACCCGTTTATTGAACAGCAGCACAGAATATATTGACGAGTTTGAAAGGATGATTTTGAGAGACAGAAGCCATGCATCTGTTTTTATGTGGTCCATTGGCAATGAAGAAGGGTATGTTCAAACCAATACTATTGGCAAACGGATCGCACAGACTTTATTGTCAAAACAAAAAGAACTTGACCCGACGCGTACCAGTACCTATGCCGCTGATTTAGGAAATATTTTCAAAGGAGTAAATGAAGTGATCCCGGTGAGAGGGTTTAATTACCGCGTCTCCGGGGTTGATCCTTATCATAAAGATCATCCTGATCAACCTATTGTTGGAACAGAAATGGGAAGCACCGTAACTACCCGAGGCATTTATGAAAAAGATAGTGTACGAGGCTACCTCCCCGATGAAGATGTAACGGCGCCATGGTGGGCTAATACTGCCGAGCAATGGTGGCCGCTTGCTGCGACACGGCAATGGTGGATGGGTGGATTTGTATGGACCGGTTTTGATTACCGGGGTGAACCTACACCGTATCAATGGCCAAATATTAATTCGCATTTTGGTGTCATGGATATGTGTGGCTTTCCTAAAAACATTTATTACTATTATCAATCATGGTGGACTGATAAAGATGTACTACACATCTCCCCGCACTGGAACTGGCCTAACAGGCTGGGGCAACCTGTGGATGTCTGGGTCAACAGTAACGCCGATAATGTCGAATTATTTTTAAATGGAAAAAGCCTGGGGAAAAAAGATATGCCGCGTAACAGTCATTTGCAATGGACGGTAAATTATGAACCTGGAATTCTATCTGCTGTAGCTTTTAGAAAAAGTAAAAAAATCACGACAAGTGTTGAGACTACCGGTGCGCCTGCTGAAGTAGTGATTACTCCCTATAAGACGACGATGCTTGCAGACGGAAAAGATGCAACCGTAATAAATGTAACGGTAGTTGATAAAAAAGGAAGGGAAGTACCTGACGCAAATAATCTAATAAAATTTTCTCTTAAAGGAGATGCCAGAATAATTGGGGTTGGCAATGGAGATCCCAGCAGCCACGAACCGGATAAATATGCTGATAGCGGCTGGCAAAGGCAATTGTTTAACGGTAAATGCCAGGTAATAATACAAACAGGCAGGTCTGCCGGGTTAATTAAATTTGAAGCTACCTCACAAGATCTTTGGAAAGGGTCAACAGATATTGTCACCATAAATCCTGGAAGCATTTCTCTTAACAATAAAAGCACTGAAACAAAATTTTCAAGTAAGCCGTCTTTAAAACCAACAGGGAAAATATTAGGTGCAGATATTTCTTTTCTTCCCGAACTCGAAGCGAAAGGAATAATGTTTTCTGATAAAGGAGTACAGAAAGATGCGATTGAAATATTGAAAGATCATGGCTTTAATTACATAAGGCTAAGACTATTTGTTGATCCTGCAACTGACAGCGGCTATTCGCCGGGGAAAGGCTTTTGCGATTTAGCTCATACACTTGAGATGGCAAAGCGTATAAAAGCAGCAGGTTTAAAGTTCTTACTGGATTTTCATTATAGCGACACATGGGCTGATCCAGGTAAGCAATACAAACCATCTGCCTGGAAATCTTTGGCTTTCCCGCAACTGGCAAATGAAGTTTATGAGTACACTAAAAAAGTTTTATTAGCATTAAAGAAGCAACGAACCATGCCTGATATGGTACAGACAGGCAATGAAATTAATCACGGTATGATATGGCCCGATGGAAGTATTCAACACGCCGATAACCTGGCAACTCTTTTAAAAGCCGGTATGACGGCGGTGAAAGATGTGGATCCCAATATTATTACCATGGTGCACATAGCATTGGGCGGTCAGAATAATGAGTCTGAATTTTTTCTTGATAATATGATTAAAAGAGGAGTTTCATTTGATGTAATTGGGGAATCCTATTATCCTAAGTGGCATGGAACTCTGCAAGATCTTGGAAGTAATTTATCGGCCCTTACAAAAAAGTATAACAAGCCAGTGATTGTTGCGGAATACTCTCAGCTAAAGGAAGAAGTAAATAAAATAGCGTTTACACTTCCTGGTGACGACTTAAGAGGAACCTTCATTTGGGAACCATTAAGTACCTGGGAATCTATTTTTGATAAAGATGGAAAGTCTAATGATCTAATTAATAAGTATGATGATCTAAGTAAAGAATATGTGCCGCTTAAATAGACGATAAGCATATTTTTGCCTGAGCTATATTTTTTATTAATTGAAAAAGCATGGTTGCCTATACAACAGTTAAATCCGATGAAGAGATCCTTCAAGTATTAGACCTTCAAAAAAATAATTTACCGCAAAATCTTTCCGACGCCGAAATAAAATCACAGGGCTTTGTTACAGTCGTTCATAGTTATGAAATTCTAAAAGAGATGAATGATATAGAAGCAAGCATTATAGCGAAAAATGGAGATGATGTAATTGGCTACTTGCTTGCGATGACAAAGCATTCCGGGAATGATATCCCGGTTCTTATCCCAATGTTTGAAGTGTTCGATAATGTCATTTATGATTCTAAAAAAATATCAGTATGCAATTATATTGTGGTCGGCCAGGTTTGTATTGCCAAAGAATGGCGGGGACAGGGTATTCTCGATGATTGCTACCTTGCATACAAAGAATATCTCAGCGACAGAT
>JBDUEG010000023.1:0-19434 GCA_040002575.1 Ginsengibacter sp. | reverse complement strand
ACTTCGAGCCACTTTTGCTGAGCCGCGCTGTATACTTCAAAATCGTAAGTGAGAGCGGAAGTAAAACTCATGTCTCCGCCACACAAGCGCAAAATGCGGTATGGCAGTTCGAGGTTTTGCAAAAGCTTTTCTATATGTAATGCCATCTCCTCAATTACCTCATAACTTTTATCAGGATGAACAATCTGTACGATCTCAACTTTGTCAAATTGGTGCAGCCGGTTCAATCCTCTTACATCTTTTCCATAGCTGCCCGCCTCACGCCTGAAACAAGGAGTGTATGCAGTCATCTTCAATGGCAACTCGGTTTCTTTTACAATTTCGTTGCGAAAAATATTTGTGAGCGGAACTTCAGAAGTAGGAATTAAGAAAAAGTTGTCTTCATTTACAAAGTACATCTGGCCTTCTTTATCAGGTAACTGACCGGTTCCCAAAGCACTTGCTTCGTTCACCATAAGAGGCGGCTGGTATTCGGTATAGCCGGCAGCAACATTATAATCAAGAAAATACTGGATGAGCGCTCTCTGCAACTTTGCGCCTTTGTTTTTATAAAATGGGAACCCACTCCCTGTAACTTTATTTCCTAATTCAAAGTCTATAAGATCATACTTTTTTGCAAGTTCCCAATGAGGCACAGCACCATTATATAATTCAGGAATCTGCCCGCTTTCTTTTACAATTTCATTTTCTTCCGGTGTTTTGCCTGCAGGCACCGTTTTATGCGGCAAGTTTGGCAAAGTAAGAAGATTGCTTTGTAAATCTTTTTCAACTGTTTCAAGCCGGACGACTAAAGGTTCAATGAGAGATTTGAGCTTTGCCACTTCCATCTTTTTCTCTTCTGCGAGGCTTTTATCTTTCGACATCAATTGGCCAATCTCACGGGAGGCAACATTTATTTTTGACTGTAGTTCATCATGGCTGGACTGCAAAGACTTTCTCTCGTCATCCAGTTTGAGTATAAGATCGACTAATGGAACATTTGTAAAGTTTTTTACTGCTAATCTCTCAATAACCTCTTCCCGATGGGTTTTAATAAAATTCAGTTGTAACATATTTGCAAAAATAAAAGTTAAGGCCTGCCAATCGATATAAGCCTGCAAATATAGCACTGTGCAGTTGACTGAGGTTTGAGTTGAAGCAAAATTGGAATGCTATTCGATCATTGTCTTACAGGGGGAGAAAATGCCTGTGAGATTTTTTGATTTAATTTTGTTGCATGCACAATGCTAATGACGACTTGCAGGCACGCTGGTGGACTTTGGAGGAAAAATTTATGTCGAGATTTGGTAAAAAGCCTGATGTAGAAGCAATATTATTCTTAATAGGGATACAGGAAATTGGCAATTTCAAAAAAAAATTTTCAAAGGAACAGAAGCAGGACTTAATGCATGTGGCCGTTTGCTCGTTACTTTCTCAAAGCGAATATTATAAACTGGAGGGAAATGATAGTGAAGGCTGGCCTCATTTTAAACAATTAAAGCCCCTGCCCGAATATAATATGATAGAACAGGAAAATTTTTTAAAGGATCATATATTGCTTTACTTTGAAAATATTGGCGAACCATTTAAAGATTTGTAAAATATCCAGATGAAACGGTTTTTATATTTAGTTCTTATGACTTTAATAGTCTCCTGCTCAGCTACGAAGAAGGCAGCTGTAGTTCCTTTAAAACCTGTCCAGGTAAAACTTACAACCGATTCAGGCACTATTGTCTTAATGCTATACGATAAGACGCCTTTGCATCGTGATAATTTTGTAAAGCTGGTAAAAGAGAAATATTATGATGGACTTTTATTTCACAGGGTCATTAACAATTTTATGATCCAGGGCGGTGATCCTGATAGCAAGAACGCTAAACCCGGGGCCCATCTTGGGGAAGGCTCTTTAAATTATACCATACCAGCAGAGTTTGACACAACCTTATTTCACAAGCGAGGTGCTTTAGCGGCAGCCAGGGAATCGGATGATGTTAATCCAAAAAAGGCCAGCAGCTCTACCCAATTTTATATTGTAGACGGCGAGACTTTTACAGATGCTCAGTTAAATAGAGTCGAAGAAAGGACGAAAATACTTATCCCCCAAAGTCATCGTGAATTTTATAAAACGGTGGGCGGTACTCCTTTCCTCGATATGAATTATACGGTCTTCGGCGAGGTAATAAGCGGGATGGATGTAGTTGAAAAAATTGCAAATGCTCCAAAGGATGAAAACGACAGGCCGCTACATGATATTAAAATAGAGTTGACAATAATTAAATGATTTTGTTCGTATTGATAAAATATTAATTTGCATTAACACATTTACGTTTCTTAAAAAAAACTTCATTATGAATTTCCCGGAAAATTTAAAATATACTAAAGACCATGAATGGGTCTCTATTGATGGTGATATAGCAACTATAGGCATTACAGACCATGCCCAGCACGAGTTGGGAGATATCGTATATGTTGAGATAGAGACCAAAGGCAAAGCTTTGTCTGCTGAAACTGTATTTGGAACTGTAGAGGCTGTTAAAACAGTAAGTGATCTTTTTTTGCCTGTGTCGGGAACCATAACAGAAGTAAATAAGTTGCTGGAAACAGAACCTGAGAAAGTAAATACAGACCCTTATGGAGAAGGTTGGATGATAAAAATGAAAGTTGATAATCCAGATGATGTAAATAGCCTTATGAATGCAGAGGCATACCAAAAAGTAGTGGCATAGAGATCAAAGGTTATGAATACAATTTCTTTTAAAAAATTTGTGCCAGGCATCGCCTGGTTTTTTATTATTATGGTTCTTACCTGCCTGCCCGGCAGCGATATTCCCAAAATCGGGTGGCTCAATAAAATTTATTTCGACAAATGGGTTCATGTAGGAATGTTTGGAATACTCGTATTCTTATTCAGCTTTCCGTTTTTTAAATCTCATTTACTGGTTTCAAAAAAAGTAAATTATTTCTTATGGATATTTCTTATTGCAAGTTTTTGGGGCCTTGCCATTGAATTCATTCAAAAATATTTTGTTATTGGTCGTAGCTTCGATCTACTGGACTGGGCAGCAGACAGCGCAGGTGCATTCGTTTCTTTTTTATACTGCCGTACCAGGATTTATAAAAAATCTTCAACGATAAAAATTTAATTCTTATTCGCTAAAAATTACGGCAGTCGCTACCATCAATATCAACGACTGTTGCTCTCTAAATTTAAAAATTATACATTTGCTCTATGGAAAACGTTGAGAACATGGAATACAATACTACCCGGAATCATCTTGAAATAAGGGAGTATGGCCGTCACATTCAAAAAATGGTGGAATATGTTTTAACCCTTGAAGACAGGGAGAAACGCCAGAAAAATGCTTATGCCCTCATTGAGCTGATGGGTTTTTTAAATCCTCACCTGAAAAATGTAGAAGATTTTCGTCATAAACTGTGGGACCATCTTTTTTTAATAAGCGATTTTAAGCTCGATGTTGATAGCCCTTATCCAATACCTACCCGGGAAACTTTGAAGGCTAAACCGGAGGCGCTCGGCTATCCCAAAAGATATCCAAAATATAATCACCTTGGTAAGAACATCGAAATAGTAATTGATAAAGCGCTGCAGGAAGAAGACGGAGATAAGCGCCAGGGATTTGCGAACGCTATAGCTTATTATATGAAGCTTACTTATAGCAACTGGCATAAAGAGCTGGTTCATGATGACAATATACAAACCGAACTTGCTGCCATTACTAAGGGCGAGCTTGAGTTTAACAACCGGCCGTTTGTAAAACACAGAACAGACAATAGTCGTGAAGAATTTGGTGGTGGAGGTGGTAAATATCGTAAAAACTTTGGTCCGCGTAATAACCGGAACAACCAAGGGAGAGATAACAGAAACAGCAGGAACAAATATCCCAAAAAAAGATATTAAGAAGCATTTGAAATAATTATGCCGGCGATAATAGCCGGCTTTTTTATTTACTGCAGTTTCAGTAGCGCAGTCAATAAATATTGCAGCGTATTGATTTCTCACATTTTCAATTTTCCATTATATATTTATTGATTACAAATCATCTATAATCTTTTCATCTTAATATCTGCAATAATTAAAAATGGGTTCATTCGAAGTTATAGGCGGTAAAAAACTTAAAGGGCAAATAACTCCGCAAGGCGCTAAAAATGAAGCGCTGCAAATAATATCCGCCGTGCTGCTCACGTCGGAAAAAGTGACAATTCATAATATTCCTGATATTACAGATGTAAACCTGCAAATTGAATTGCTTGAAGGATTAGGCGTGAAGACCGAAAGGATTGACAGGCACACTTGTATTTTCCAGGCTGATAATATCAATGTAGATTACCTGGCATCACCTGAATTTCAAAAGAAAACCGGCCGCTTGCGGGGAAGCGTTATGCTTGCGGGACCAATGCTGGCCAGGTATAAGAAGGCGTACATACCAAAACCCGGAGGCGATAAAATCGGCCGACGCAGATTGGATACACACATCATTGCTTTTCAAAAGTTGGGAGCACAGTTTGATTACGATGATAAGTCTTTCTTCCACTTGCATGCTATGGAACTTAAGGGCGCAAGTATGCTCCTTGATGAGCCAAGCGTAACGGGAACAGCAAACATTATTATGGCTGCGGTGATGGCAAAAGGTGTTACCACAATTTATAATGCGGCATGTGAGCCATACATTCAGCAGCTTTGTAAAATGCTTAACAGCATGGGGGCAAAAATTTCGGGAATAGCAAGCAACCTGCTTTCTATAGAAGGCGTAACTGATCTGGCTGGCACTACGCATACAATACTTCCGGATATGATTGAAGTAGGTTCATTTATTGGACTTGCAGCAATGACACAAAGCGATATTATTATAAAAAATGCAGGCATCAAACACCTCGGCATTATCCCTGAAAAATTCCAGCAGTTAGGTATTAAGATGAATTTTAATGGGGATGACATTCATATACCCGAACAGGAACTTTATGAAGTACAAACGTTTCTCGATGGCTCGGTTCTTACTATTTCTGATCATCCATGGCCGGGATTTACACCCGATCTCTTAAGTGTGGTACTTGTAGTAGCTACACAAGCTAAGGGTAGTGTGCTTATACATCAGAAAATGTTTGAGAGCCGCCTTTTTTTTATCGACAAGATTATCGAAATGGGTGCACACATCGTACTATGCGATCCGCATAGAGCTGTTGTAGTAGGGCTTGAGCGGGCCTATGATTTAAGAGGCATTGAAATGAGCAGCCCTGATATAAGAGCCGGGGTCGCATTATTAATAGCTGCGTTGAGTGCGGAAGGAAAAAGTATTATTCAAAATATTGAGCAAATAGACAGGGGCTATCAAAATATTGATGATCGCCTAAAATTGCTGGGTGCAGATATCGTAAGAAAGTAGATGGATAATAATTGAGTAATTGATTATTTCTTAATTCGTGTAGTTCGAGGTTTTTTTATTCGTTTAATAACATGCAAAAACAATATAAAAAAATTATTCTTGTTACAGCGCCTTCAGGTGCCGGTAAAACATCTATCATCCATTACCTGATGCAAAAATTCCCTCAGCTTGCATTTTCAGTTTCTGCTACCACAAGGCAGGCCCGCGAAGATGAGAAAGAAGGAATAGACTACTATTTTATTCCCGAAAAAGAATTCAAAGACAAGATTCACCGCAAAGAATTTCTTGAATGGGAAATGGTGTATGAAGGGAAATATTATGGAACACTGAAAGATGAGATGGAGAGGATATGGGCTGAGAATAAGGTTCCAATTCTTGATATTGATGTGCAGGGAGCCATACACGTTCAGCAGCAATACCCCGTGAATACTTTTTCTGTTTTTATACAACCTCCCTCATTAGAAGAATTAAAAAACAGGCTACAGAGGCGAGGCTCCGAGACAGAAGAGTCTTTGCAGGCAAGAGTAAATAAATCATCTTTTGAACTTACATTTAAATCGCACTTCGAAAACGTAGTGGTGAATAATGATCTTGAGGTGGCATGTAGAGAGACTGAAAAAATTATTGAAGCTTTTTTAAAACAATGAATAATTAAAAAGCTGGTATACATTTCGTTTTATAATTTCGTAACATGGATTGGACAACCATTATAGCAATAGTAGCTTCCTTATTTTTAATTGGATTTTTTTCCGGAATTGAAATAGCATTTGTATCTGTAAACAAACTTTCCGTTGAACTAAGAAGAAAACAGGGAAGTTACTCAGGGAAAATCTGGTCGGATTTTATGGATGAGCCCACCCGTTTCATTGGCACAACACTTGTCGCCTTAAATATTCTTATTGTTGTATATGGCCTTCTTTGGAGTGAGATTCTTGACAGTGTCTGGAAATATTGGGCAATTCAGGATCCATATGTAATGCTTTTAGCTGAAACTTTCATTTCAACTTTATTGCTATTAATATTTGAATTTATTTTCAAAGCGTTTTTCCGTGCAAAAAATAATTCAATAATAAGAAGCAGCATTATAACCTTTATCGTTAGTTTTTTTTATTCATTGTTATCGTGGGTTGCTTCATTTTTTGTGAATATAACCGAATGGATGCTCAAGTATATTTTTAATGTGAAGCTTAATAATAAAACAGAAGTATTTACAAAAATTGATCTTGAGCATTTTGTACAGCAAAGTAAGCTTCACGATGTTGAAGAAAACACCGAGAAGAACAATGAGCTGTTTGAAAATGTTTTGTCATTATCTGAAATAAAAATAAGAGAGTGCCTTATACCAAGGAAAGAAATTGTCTCTATAGAGATTAGGTCCGGTTTAGATGCGGTTAAAAACAAGTTTATAGAAACGAAGCTCAGTAAGCTTGTTGTGTATGATAGCAATATCGATAATATACAAGGCTATATTCATCAGCTTGATCTCTTTAAGAGCCCTTCAGATCTCCGTTCTATTCTTCTTCCTATTCCTACCATTCCTGAAAGTATGAGCGCCACTGACCTTATTAATAAGTTTAGTAAGGAAAGAAAAAGTATTGCATGGGTAATTGATGAATTTGGTGGCACCGCCGGTATTGTAACTATGGAAGATTTATTGGAAGAAATTTTTGGTGAGATAAAAGACGAGTACGATATAACTGAAGAGTTTGTTGATAAGCAAATATCAACAAATGAATACCTGTTTAGCGGAAGACTTGAGCTCGACTATCTTACTGATAAGTATCAATTAAAGTTTCGCGAACTTGAAGAAACAGAAACGTTGTCAGGTTATATCATCAACCAGTTTGAATCGATTCCCAAGCAAAAAGACAGGATAATCATTGACGATTACCAGTTCGATGTTTTAAGTGTAAGTGAGACGCGAATAGAAACTGTTAAATTGAAAGTATTAAGATAATGGTTTCTGAGCCGGTGCAGCATAAGTATATTGCAAACTAATATAATGGATTACCTGGCTTCATTTCGAAATTTAAATGACAATTGCTATTAACACAAGGTGTTTTAATGAAGGTGAACGCCGCGATTGTGATAGTTACATTTTCGAAATCTTTAAAAGAGTTGCAAGAATACATAGCGAACACACTTTTGTTTTTATTTACGATAAAAATTCTAAGGATGAATTTGGTTGGCCGGTAAATGTAATACCGGTTGCAAAGGTTTTTAAAAAGCATACAGCTCTCGAACGGCTTCTTTGGCTTGACATAAAAATTCCTCTTCTGTTAAGAAAGTATAAAGCTGATATATTAGTAAGCAATGATCATTGCTCGCTTACAACTAAAGTACCACAATGCCTTATACTAAATGATCTCTCTTTCCTGCATTTCCCTTTATTTGTAAAAAAAGGGGAATTAATTTTTTACAAAAAATATGCTCCACGATTTCTAAAAAAATCCAGGACAATTATAACAGTTTCCAATTTTGTAAAAGCGGCTATCGCCCAACGTTATAAAACGCCTGAGGATAAAATAAAGGCTGTTCTGACCGGGGTTAATAAAATCTTTCAGCCATTATCTCTGCCTGAAAAAGAAAACATTAAGGAAAAATTTGCCGGAGGCAGTGAGTATTTTATTTATTCAGGAGAAATACATCCACGTAATAATCTTATGAATTTGTTGAAAGCGTTTTCGGCGTTCAAAAAAAGACAGAAAAGCAACATGCAGTTATTAATAATTAGCGAAGGGAAATCAAATGATGACGAGCTCTTAATAAATCTTAGGTCTTACAAATTCCGGGATGACGTTAAGCTTCTAACTGACTTATCAGAAAACGAAAGTGCAAAATTAATAGCATCGGCTTATGCAATGGTTTATGTTCCTTTCTATGAAAATTATGGAACTGCGATGCTTAAGGCAATGAAATGTGATGTACCTGTAATAACTTCTACAGCGGGTGTTACGAATGAAATATGCGATGATGCGGCCTTGTATGCAAGTGCTGATGATTTCAAAGATATCGCTGTAAAGATGATGCAGCTTTTCAGGGACGAAAAACTGAGAAAAGAACTGATTGAAAAAGGAAGACGCCAGGTTCAAAAATTTACCTGGGATAACACGGCCCAGCTTGTATGGGATACCATTAAAAAAACAGCGGGTTAATTCTTTACAATCAAATTGTGCGTAGCTTTTTTGCATAGCCGCAATAATCCTAATTTTGTAAATATTATGACAACATCTACAATAACAATTGATGTGCAACTTGATCCTGAGAAAGTGCCTCAGCAAATTAGCTGGAAGGCCGAGGGCAGTAGCGCACAAGATCCTCAAAAAGCCAAGGCGATGCTCATAGCTTTTTGGGATGCCGTCGATAAATCCGCATTGCGTATTGATCTTTGGACAAAGGAAATGATGGTGGATGAAATGGCAGATTTTTATTACCAGGTTTTTATTACAATGGCCGATACTTTTAAAAGAGCTACCAATAATGATGTGCTGGTAGACGATATAAAAACCTTTGCCAAAGTTTTCCATAAAAAGTTTGTTGATATGGAGAAGGAAAAAAATAAATAACTTGAATCGGTTTAAATACATGAGTTTATTGTAAAAATTAAAAGCTGAATTAAATGAATCTCGAAGAAAAAGTAATGGCTGATTTAAAGGTAGCGATGCTTGCAAAAGACGAAAAATCTCTAAGATCGCTTCGTGCTATTAAGGCAGCCATACTTAACGTAAAAACATCAGAGGGCTTTAGCGGTGAAATGAAAGATGAAGATGAAGTAAAGCTTCTTCAAAAATTAGTAAAGCAAAGAAAAGACTCTCTTGAAATTTTTGAAAAACAAAACAGGGAAGATCTTGCTTCGAAAGAAAGAGAAGAAATTGATGTTATTGAGAAATTTCTCCCCAAGCAAATGAACCAGGATGAACTAAGAACCATTATACAAAAAATCATAGAGGAAAGTGGAGCATCATCGCAGGCAGACATGGGCAAGGTAATGGGCGTGGCAAATAAACAACTTGCCGGTAAGGCTGATGGAAAAGCTATTGCAGCAGTTGTAAAGGAAATTTTATCATTAAAATAATTGACCTTTATTTCAAATAGAATGTACATCGTACATTTTATATATTTATGATAATTGATATTGCCTTTATATTCGTAATGATAATAGCCATTTTCAAGGGTATAAGTAAGGGCTTTATAGTAGGTGTTTTTTCTTTGCTGGCCTTTATTATTGGTCTTGCAGCTGCGCTCAAACTATCTGCAGTAGTGGCTTCTTACCTTCAGGAAAAGGGCATGGAAACCACAAAATGGTTGCCTATACTTTCTTTTATACTTGTATTCATTTTTGTGACTTTATTGGTTGGATTAGGTGCAAGGCTTATAAAAAAAACGGTCCGACTGGCAATGCTTGGATGGCTCGACAGTTTACTCGGAATATTTTTATACATCATTATCTATGTCATAATATTTAGTGTGATTTTATTTTTTGCTGAAAAGATGTTTCTATTCAAGCCGCACGTAATTAATGACTCTTATACTTATAAATATATTTCTCCCTGGGGGCCAAAAGTGATTAATAACCTTGGAGAAATTATACCGTTTTTTAAAGGCATGTTTCTGCAGTTACAGGAGTTTTTCGAAGGCTTTGTGAAAAAACCTGCGTAGACAAAATCTGTGATCAAATATTATTTAGTCATTTGCATAGAAACATTTATTTTAGCGCTAATTAGCTGCAATTAAAACGCCAAAAGCCGGAGCGCCAAATGGAATATGAAATTCAACAAGAGGGCAAGTTTAAATATATTGAAGTGGGGGAAGGAGAACCACTTTTGTTGCTGCATGGGCTGTTCGGTGCGTTAAGTAATTTCGAAAACCTTATTGAATATTTCAGGAAAACAAATAAGGTGATTGTGCCAATGCTTCCCCTTTTTGAGCTGGATATTCTTCACACCTCGGTAAGTGGCCTTCAGAAGTTCGTACATAGATTCATAGAGAGCCGCAATTATAAAGGCATTCACTTATTGGGCAATTCACTTGGCGGCCATGTTGCACTCGTGTACATCCTTAAGCATCCTGAAAAAATAAAATCTCTTACTCTCACAGGCAGTTCCGGGCTATTTGAAAATGGAATGGGCGATAGTTATCCAAAGCGGGGCGATAAAGAATATATTCGGAAAAAGACACAGCTTACTTTTTATGACCCAGCTATGGCTACAGAAGAGCTGGTAAACGAATGTTTTGAAATAACTAATAACAGGATAAAAGTTATTAAGATTATCGCATTGGCTAAATCTGCAATTAGAAATAATCTGGGAGAGGAGCTAAATCAAATCAAACAGCCCACCTGCCTTATCTGGGGGAACAATGATACTATCACGCCGCCCTTCGTCGCCAGGGAATTCAATAAGTTGATACCAAATAGCGAACTTTATTTTATTGATAAGTGCGGGCATGCTCCAATGATGGAAGTTCCGGGTGAGTTTAACAGGATATTAAGTGGCTTCATCTCAAAATTAAATGTATCCGCTGCAACAGTTCTATAGTTTTTTTGGTCTTCTTTAGCAGTGGCCTTAACTTCTAACGTTTTAATCTGAACTGCTATCATGTTAGCATATGAACTTACTACCCATATTATTCCCCAGTTAAAACTAACTGATACCGTTTCAAAGGCTTTACAGTTAATGAGTGATTTTAAAATAAGTCACTTACCGGTAGTCTCAGAAGAAATTTTTTTAGGACTAATAAGTGAGGATGATTTGCTTGATGAAGAAAATAAGAAGTCTCTAATCGAACACTTTCAAAGTGATTTTATACCTGCATTCGTAAATTCCAGCAAGCATTTTTTACAGGCGGTTAACATAAGTAAGCTATACCAGACAAATGTGATTGCAGTAGTGAATGAGGAAAATGGATTAGTCGGGACCATTTCAGCGCAGGCACTGCTGGCAGCTTTGGGAGATTTCTCGGGTGTAAACGAGATGGGTGCTATGATTGAAATGCAGATGGAACGAACGAGTTTTAATCTTTCAGAAATAAACAGAATAGTTGAAAGTGATGGCGCAACTATACTTCATTTAAATGCTACAACCTTGCCGGAAAGTTTATTATTGCAGGTAACGGTTACTATAAATAAAAGAGAAATCTCTACTCTTATTGCCGCATTTGAAAGATATGATTATTCAATTACCTGGTATTCAGGAGAACAATTATTTGAAAACGATATAGACAGCAATTATCGCCATTTAATGAATTACCTGGATATTTAATGGCATTTCTATCTTCAACTTTTGCCCAGATTTTTTTGCCCTTTCGCTTACAAATAATTGTTTTCATTGCAGTATGCTGTGCTAATACTCCTGTTTATTCGCAAGGGAGTGGCCTAAAAGATGCTATCTCCAATACTAAGACGACAATTGATTCAACGGCCAAACTGCAGCTTAGAAAAGTAATTGTCGTTGGAAATAGAAAAACAAAATCTTACATCATTTTAAGAGAAATGCAGGTTAAGGTGGGCGATTCTGTTATAGTCTCGAACATCCCGGCGATTCTCGAAGTGTCCCGTAATTTTATTTATAATACAACTTTATTTGTACAAGTAAGTCTATCGCCAATTATAATTGACTCTGCCAATTTTGACATTAATGTGGATGTTGTCGAAAGATGGTACATTTTCCCGATTCCTGTGTTTCAATTGGCAGACAGATCTTATAATGAATGGATTGAAAAATATAATGCAAGCCTCGCCAGGGTCAGCTACGGACTACGATTTTATCATAAAAATGCAAGCGGGAGAAATGACCAGTTTTCTATTACACTTATTAATGGGTTTACAAGGAATGTTTCATTTACTTATAAAGCACCTTATTCAAATCCTTCATTAACAGAAGGGGTTTCAGCAGAAGGAGGCTTGTCTCAGACCCGGGAAATCCCTTTTAAAACCAGTGACAAAAACAATATCATTTATTTTAAAAATGACCGTTTTGTAAAAAATGAGTGGTTTATCGGCGGAGCCTATATCTCAAGGAAAGGTCTTAAAAAAAGAGAAACTTTTACTTTAGGATTTCGTCATATAAAAGTTGATGATTCGATATTAGCAGTATCCAATAATCCAAATTTTTTCAATAGTGATAAAGCCTCTCAAAACTTCCCTGAACTGGAATATAAGTTACAGTTCATTGATGTGGACAATATCATTTACCCGCTTAAAGGGTATGCTGCAACCTTTATTATTAATAAACGTGGTTTAGGCATAACAGGTAATATTAACAGGCTAACTCTTAGAGCAGTTTATAATTTATACTTTACCTATCAGCGTAAATGGTATTCTAGCATTAGAATTTCCGGAGAAGTGAAATTACCTTTTGACCAACCCTATTACAACAGTAGAGCGCTTGGCTACAGAGATGATTATTTACGGGGAGATGAATATTTTGTTATTGATGGCGTTGTAAGCGCATTGGCAAAATTTGATTTAAAAAAGGAAGCTTTGAGATTTAATGTGCCTACTTTTTTAAAATCAAAGACATACGGTCGAATACCTTTTATTGTGTATGCAAAAACATTTTTCGATATAGGATATTCTTATATTCAGCCGGAATTTGATACAAGGCTAAATAACAGGTTCCTATATTCTGGTGGTTTGGGAATAGATGTTCTTACACTCTATGATCTTAAAATAAGCATTGAGTATAGTTTAAATCAATTAGGGCAAAAGGGTTTATTTTTACACAACTAGTTATACTTCTTAAACACTTCAAGGGTAAGTCATTCAGGTATTATATGCGTATTGCTATTTACAGCCGGGGAATAGAATCTGATCAGCAGGAGGGGTTCAAGCTATTACTTGCAGAGCTTTCAAAGTATAAGGTAGAACCTGTAGTATACCAGGATTTTTTTAACCAGTTTTATTCTTCCATTAAAATACCTGATAAGTATTCCACTTTCAATTCTCCTGATGACCTGGAAGACATTGATTTTATGATAAGCCTCGGGGGGGATGGTACTTTACTGGATGCTGTAACATTTGTCGGCGATAAGGGTATACCTGTGCTGGGTATTAATTATGGGCGTCTTGGGTTTTTGGCAAGTATTGGTAAGCACGAATTGAATACTGCCGTAAAAGCCTTGGTCCAACGCACTTTTATGCCTGATAAGAGAACGCTTTTACATCTGGATGCTAACATGCCTTTATTTAACGGAGTTGCTTACGCACTTAATGAATTTACAATTCATAAAAAGGACACTTCTCCGATGATCAAGATTCACACATACCTGAACGGAGAATTTTTAAATACTTATTGGGCAGATGGGTTAATTGTCTCAACGCCTACGGGCTCCACGGGTTATTCTTTAAGTTGCAATGGCCCTGTTGTTTTTCCAGAATCTGCAAGTTTTGTTATTACGCCGGTATCACCGCACAATTTGAATATACGTCCACTGGTTGTACCAGATAATACTATAATTTCTTTTGAAGTAGAAGGAAGAACGGATGGGTTTCTATGTACGCTTGACAGCAGGAGAGAAATTGTTACGAAAGAAGTACTTCTTGCTATCCGCAAGGAAACGTTTAATATTAACCTGGTCAGGTTAAATGAAAATAATTTTCTGCAAACGCTTCGAAATAAACTTTCATGGGGATTAGATAAGCGTAATTGATTTGATCGTCGGGTTTATGGCGCAAAAGAAAGAATATAGGTTTCAAAAAAGCCCGATATTGTGATTTGCCGTATAATTTTAAATTTAAAGTTTTAACTTTCTTTAATAATTAAAACATCGTTTCTTCGTTATTCATACATTGTTTTATTTTTTAGCCCATATGAAAAAGTCTTCCATTATCTTTCTTATTGTAATTGCTTTTAATTTCCATGCCAGCGCTCAATATGAATATGTGCAGGAGGGCGAAGTAGGAATTAACGCAGGTGTTGCACATTATTTTGGCGACATTAATAATAGAGCTGCATTCAACCGGCCTAAGGTCGCATTGGGCGTTTTTGTAAGAAAGCAATTTGGAAACTATACTGCTCTTCGTATTTCAGCACATTACGCACAATTAGGTTATAGCGATCAGTACAGTCAAAATGAGTATCAACGTACAAGAAATTTAAGTTTCAATTCAAATATTTTTGAGTTTGCAGTAAGAGGTGATTTCAACTTTTTTAAATTTAATCCAACGGATCCAGACCATGCATTTACTCCCTATGCGACATTAGGTGTCGGAATTTTTAGTTACGATCCTTACGCTTTTTACAACGGGGAAAAATTTTATTTACGTCCCTTAAATACTGAAGGTGAAACTTTTTACCAAGGCAGAAAAGCATACGGTTCCATGGCCGTTTGTATTCCCATTGGCTTTGGCGTCAAATATGCCGTAACTAATAAAATAAATATTTCTTTCGAAATTGCTCATCGTTTTACAACTACTGATTATATTGATGACGTAAGTAAAACATACGTCGGTATAGATAAATTTCCTTCTCAAAGCCCACCTTCTATAGCAGCTGTATTGCAGGACAGGTCATTCGAATTAGGAACACCTATTGGTGTTGAAGGTCGTCAAAGAGGATTTAGCAAGCAAAAAGATCAATATGCAATTGCTGAATTCGGAATATCTTTTAATATCATATCATACCGCTGCCCTCAGGCCAGGTAGATTTTCAACTCTATTCGGAAACGCTTTTAAAGCAAATCTTTTTCGCTGGAATCAAGGCCATTTTTATGATTCCGATAGATGACTTTGGAATGTAACTCCATCGTGATTCATTTTATACCAAACGTGGATTTTCATTACTTTTGCACCCCTCAAGTAAGGTAGAGACATCCCTAACTTGGCTATAAATAAATGAGCCTTCAACAAAATATTAACCTTGATAGATTGCCGGCCCACATAGCTATCATCATGGATGGCAACGGACGTTGGGCAAAAGAAAAAGGACAAGACAGGTTATTTGGGCATTTTAGCGGCGTGGAAAGTGTAAGAAACATCGTGGAAGGTTGCGCTGAGCTCGGCGTCAAATACCTTACCCTTTATGCATTCAGCACCGAAAACTGGGATCGTCCAAAAGATGAGGTTACAGGTTTGATGGAATTGCTGGTGCAAACGATAAAGAAGGAAACAGATACGTTGAATAAGAATAATATAAAGCTGTTTGTGATAGGGAATACGGATTTGTTACCTGAGTCTGCAAGAAATGAATTGCATGAAGCGTCAGAAGAAACAAAATCGAATTCAGGTATGAGTTTGATAATGGCATTAAGCTATAGCAGCAGGTGGGAAATATTAAATGCGGTAAAGCAGATTGCCGGGGAAGTAAAAAACGGTAAAATGGATGTAGAAGAAATTAGTAGTGCAATTTTTGAAGGGCATTTATCTACAGCAGCTTTTCCTGATCCTGAACTTATGATAAGGACCAGTGGTGAATATAGGGTAAGCAATTTTTTATTATATCAACTTGCTTATTCTGAATTGTATTTTACAGATACACTTTGGCCTGATTTCAGGAAAGAAAATTTGTATGAGGCCATTATTGATTATCAAAACCGGGAAAGGCGATTTGGTAAAACGAGTGAACAACTTTAAATCTTACAACTATTGCTCAGCCTCTCTTTAATCGTCTTCCATTTCAGCCATTTACAAGGTTGATTTAACAAATACTTTTAATAATTGAATTTAACTTGCCGCTTTATAAAATCGTTTTAATGCACAATTTCTACAAGATTCTATTCTTAGTAGTAGTAGCTGTTACTGCCAAAACTAATATCTCTGCCCAGGTCACTACAGATACAAGTAGTGTTTTGATAAATCCTTCTGATTCCATTCAGGTTATTGATACAACTGTATCCCTAATTAAGCCAGCTCTAAATCCTGGGGATACTATTCCTGTCTCTTCAGTAAACGTTGATCTTGAAAATATTTTTAATGCAAAAGCACCTACTGAATATATTGTCTCAGATATAAAAGTTACGGGCACAAAGTCATTTGACCCAAATCTTATCATTTCAATCAGCGGCCTCGCAATAGGAGATAAGGTGATGATTCCCGGAGGAGATAATTTTTCTAAAGCAATTAATAATCTATGGAAACAGGGGCTTATTGCAGATGCTGAAGTATACTTTACAAATCTTTCTGGTAAAAATTTATCGGTCGAAATAAATATAACTGACAGGCCTACGCTGACCGCTTTTAAGTTTAAAGGTGTTAATAAAAGCGAAGCAGATGAACTAACAACAAAGCTTGGCCTTGCAAAGGGAAGGCAAACAAGAGTGACAGAAAATTTAAAAAAATCTTCTTCCGCAGTAATAAAAAAGTTCTACATAGACAAAGGTTTCAGAAATGTTGACGTGGAAGTTCAGGAGTCAAAAGATAATAAGGCAACCAATGGCGTAAACATCATTTTTCTTGTAAACAAAAATGGCAAGGTAAGAGTGAATGATATTTATTTTGCTGGGAATGAATCTGTGTCAGATCTTAAGTTGAAGAAGCAAATGAAGGGAACTAAAGAGAAGAGCAGGTTCACATTCTTCCCATCCGGCAACGGCAATGTATTTGATACAACAAAAAGTAATAAGCTCTCATTCAATGAATATCTTCGTACCAATGGATATCTTATTCCTTCAAAGACTAAGGAATTTTTGGACCCGTATGTGCGTTTCAAATTTTTGAGTTCTGCAAAATTTAACGACAAGAAATATCTTGAGGATAAACAAAAGATTCTTGACTACTATAACTCCCTGGGTTTCCGTGACGCCATTATTGCAAATGATACTACTTACAGTGATGGTGGTAATCTCGATGTTGCCATAAAATTGAATGAGGGGCATCATTATTTTTTTGGAAACATAAGCTGGAAGGGAAATACAAAATATTCTGATTCTATTCTTAGTGTATTATTAGGTATTAAAAAAGGTGACAGCTATAATGCAGAAACACTTAATAAAAAATTAGGTAAGCAGCCTTCACCTGAGGGCGGTGATATAAGTAGTCTTTACCAGGACGATGGTTATTTGTTTTTCCAAATTGACCCGGTTGAGACCGCCGTGTATAATGATACTATTGATCATGAAATTCGTATTCGTGAGGGGCCGCAGGCGACCATTGGCAAAGTGGAAATTACAGGCAACGACAAGACCAAGGACTATGTTATTCGCCGGGAATTACGTACAGTTCCGGGAGAGAAGTTCAGCAGGGCGGACATTATAAGAACACAACGTGAGCTTTCACAACTAGGATATTTTGACCCGGAAAAGATAAATCCCGGGATCGTGCCGAACGTTGACAACGGAACCGTAGATATTACATGGGGGCTTCAGGAAAAGTCTTCAGATCAGTTGGAATTATCTGCTGGATTTGGTGGTGGGATAGGGCTTACCGGGACTCTCGGTGTAACGTTTAATAACTTTTCCATTTATAACATTTTTAATAAAAAGGCATGGCAGCCTTTGCCCAGTGGGGATGGACAAAAATTAAGTTTACGTGCGCAAAGTAATGGGAAGCAATTCCGGTCTTATAATTTTTCCTTTACGGAACCGTGGCTTGGCGGGAAAAAAAGAAATTCATTTACTATAAGTTATTACGACACCAAGTATGCCAATGCATACAATCCCTTTGGCTTTTACGATCGTTCTTATGCTGATTCTTCTTATATAAGAACAACAGGCTTCAGCGTTTCTTTAGGCAAGCAATTAAAATGGCCGGACGATTTTTTTGCACTTATATACCAGATAAATTTTCAGAGATATAAACTTAAGAACTATAATATTTTCCCGGGACTTACAAATGGTATTTCAAATAACATTAGTTTAAAAATAACTTTAGCCCGCAATTCAGCAGGCCCTAACCCGATCTTCCCAACAAGTGGTTCTAATTTTGTTTTGAGCACCCAGTTAACACCGCCCTACTCTTTATTCAGAGGGCCAAATTATTCGACACATGAAGGTGAGCAGTACAAGTTTGTAGAATTTCATAAAGAACGTTTTACTGCGGAATGGTACGTGCCAATAGGCCAGGGACGCGGCCCTGATAAAAACAAGCAATTCATATTTAAGGCTGCAGCTAAATACGGATTTTTGGGCAGGTACACTGATAAAACCATCACATCACCATTTGAACGTTTTCAGATTGGTGATGCAGGCTTGAGCAATAACTATGGTTTACTCGGTTACGATATTATCGCACATAGAGGATATCCGGTTTATGATAATTCAGATCCTAAAATAAATCCTGATCAAAATAATGCAAGAGACTTTTTTACGATTTTTAATAAATATACACTCGAGTTAAGGTATCCATTTAGCACCAGTGCTACCAGTACTATTTATGGCCTAACATTTTTTGAAGCAGCTAATGGATGGTATAGTTTCAAAGATTATAATCCGTTCAAATTACGCAGATCAGTTGGTGTGGGCATGCGTTTCTTTCTTCCAATGTTCGGCTTGCTAGGCTTCGATTATGGCATTGGGCTGGACAGAATAAATTCTTCTACCGGGCTTAAAGGAGCAGCGAAGTTTACATTTATGCTTGGCCAGGAGGCCGAATAATATCTTCTATAAATTTATCAGTATATGAAAAAATTATCAATCGCGTTATTATCATGCTTATTATTGGTATTAAGTGCTTCAGCACAGCGCTATGCAGTCATCGATTCCAAATATATTCTTGAAAAAGTGCCCGAATATAAAGCGTCTCAGCAAAAGCTTGATCAATTTAGTGCGCAATGGCAACAGGAAATTGATGCAAAGTCTGCCGACCTTGAAAAAATGTATAAAGACTATGATGCTGAACAGGTGATGCTAAGTGATGATCTTAAGAAGAAAAGAGAAGATGAATTATTTAATAAAGACAAAGAACTTCGCGACCTTCAAAGAAAACGATTTGGCTATGAAGGGGATGTATTTAAAAAACGTGAAGAACTCATAAAGCCAATACAGGATAGGGTTTACAATGCAGTTCAAAAGCTTGCTGTATCAAAATTATATGATTTTATTTTGGATAAAAGTGAGGGAATTACTGTTATATTTGCCGACCCAAAACTTGACAAAAGTGATGATGTGCTGAAAGAACTGG
>JBDUEG010000022.1:0-19590 GCA_040002575.1 Ginsengibacter sp. | reverse complement strand
CCCAGATAGTATATCTTAATTGGGATATAAACTATCATGCACCTTCACCATGGAATAGTACAGATGCAGCGCCAGTTGAAGGGACAATATTCAGCAACTTGAATAACACATCTCTTAACAATACAGGTTATGAGATGCTGATAGTTCAGCCATTTAACGGAGAATTTTATGCAGGAGTAACCGGTACGGGAATTTTCCCTTCTAATGTTATGCAGAGTAATTACTGGACTGATGCATCACAAACCAGCCAGGTTAAAATTTCTAATCTTGATCAGACAAAAAAATACAGGATAGGCTGCTTTGGAAGTGCAACCTGGTATGGATTCTTCAATGGTAATTACACTATAAATAATACCACCTTATCATTAAACAGTCATAATAACAATTCCAAAGTAATTTACTTTGAAGATGTAGTTCCTAATAGCGATGGCGAAATTATTCTGAGTATATCTCCGGCTGCCGGGACGCCCTATTGTTTTACAGGCGCCATTACCATTGAGAGTTACGACTCTCAACTAAGTACAGCCGAATTACCTATTGCAAACAATGGCAGTGCCCAATTGAACATTGCACAGCAACAAGCCGGACAAGTTGAAGTTCGCAGACCTGCTACCAGCAGCAATGATGATGCTTTAATTTCAGAAGTGAAGGCTTATCCGAATCCGTTTACAGATAATCTTAGAGTAGATTTGGTGCTTTCCTCTAAGGTAAAACAGGTAGCATTATTGCTTTATGATGCTAATGGAAGAATGGTTTATCAAAAAGTGCTTGGCTCAAATGAAGTTACTCGCCGAATGCAAACGCTTGATTTATCAATGACAAAAGCTTTAACGCCTGGTAATTATTTCCTCAAAGTAATTTGCGACGGCGAAGCACAACAAACAATAAAGCTCATAAAAGTTCGATAAAAACAGCCCGAATTTATAAGCCCGGTATTTTGTACCGGGCTTTTTCTATTTATAACCTAAAGAGCTTGATGTAGATTCCACAAGTATGTGTGGGTGTAAATAATTCTTTTTTGGGAGGGTATTTGTAATAACGAAACAAAAGTATAGTTTTACATCATATTCAAACTTCCTCGGGGACCATTATTCCGTAATTCCTCTTTGAATTTCCATGTAACTCTTCCTATTTTCAGATTTATTTTTTTAATTACTTAAGCAAAGTTTGCCTTTGCTGCGGTGTATTTTCTTAATGAATGATTCGTACAACCTCTAAACTAAGTTACAATGAGAAAAGTATTTTACTTTGTCGTCCTGATTTTTTTATGCATTTCCTCATCCCAGGTTTTCTCTCAGGCAGGGGTACTTGATCCCAATGACGGAGATGTTATTTTTACTTCAACTAATCAACCAGCAGCGCCAGCATATGGCGTTATCAGCAAGTGGGGACATTCGAATCGTCTAAACTGGAATCCATACTCATACGGTTATAAGTCTTATTATTTTAAGGGAATGGCATTCAGGCTTAAATTCCCTAATTCCTATCAACATAATGTGGCTGACGGAAAAGCGTACCCTATGCTTATTTTTATGCATGGACTTGGAGAATATGCGCCGATCTATGACAATGAACTTCAATTATTACATGGCGGACAATTACATGCACAAGCTGTAAATAGTAATACTTACGACGGATTTCTTTTATACCCACAAAGTAATAGTGGTTATCTGCAGGCGTACTTTGGATCAATACTCGATCTTATGGATTCTCTTGCAAAATATGTGAAGCTTGATATCGATCGGGTTACTTTAAGCGGGTTATCTTCTGGAGGCCAGGCGAGTTGGGATTTTCTTCAATCTAATTCTAACAGATGGGCTTCGGTAATGCCTATAAGTGCCGCAAGAGAACGTGACATTCCATATATACCGAGCTATATAACCGTTCCTATTTGGATGTCTAACGGCGGGCTTGATAACAACCCTGCACCCGGTACTGCTACGGATGTATATAATACCTATAAGTCGCTCGGAGGAAATATAACACAATCTTTTTTCCCGAACGGCGGGCATGGCATATGGTATAACTTCTGGGCAGAGCCCGGCTATTTTCCGGCCTTGAATGCAGCGCATAAAGCGAACCCTCTTGTTTATTTTCAGCATAGTCAATTTTGCCCTGCCGAAGCTGTTGATGCAAAGATGCAAGTACAATCTGGTTTCAATGCTTATGAATGGGATAAAGACGGAGTTACAATTCCTGGCGCAAATACTAATACATATAACGCAACTTCTTATGGCACTTATCGTGTAAGGTTTAAGAGAACTGCACTTTCTAATTGGTCAGCCTGGTCTCCCTCTCCTGTTGTTGTTTCGCAAAAGCAAGCGACTGTTACGCCACCTATACAAATCAATGGCCTTTACAGCAACGTTTTGCCAGCACCGGATGGTTCAACTACTGTACCTCTTTTTGTTCCAAATATTTATGCAACTTACGATTGGAGAAGAGTAAGCGACAACAGTCTTGTAAGTAATGCTAATACCTATGTGGCATCTGTGGGTCAATATAAAGTACAGGTCACTGAGCAATTTGGATGTAGCAGCAGTTATTCTGCCTCATTCCCCGTAATTTCCGCAGCAGGTGTAAATGTGCCTGATAAAGCAACTGATGTTTCAGCCATTGCTTTATCCAACACTACAATCCAGGTTTATTGGAATAATAATCCTACGCCAATTAATAATGAAACTTTATTTGAGGTTTATAGAAGTACCACACCAGGTGGCAATTATTCACTTGTTAATAAGATACCATCGGACTCACTTGCCTTTCTTGACCAAAATTTACTACCAAATACTACCTATTATTATATTGTAAGAGCAATTAACGATAATGGTGCAGCAACTATAAGTAACGAAGCTTCGGCAATTACTAAAACTGATACACAATTACCAACTGCTCCTTCCTATCTTTCAGTAACCGGAGTTACCCGGCATTCTGTAAGTCTTACATGGAATGCATCAACTGATGATGTTGGTGTGAGTAAATATGATGTGTATGTAAACGGTAAAAAGTCTTATAGCACATCATTAACCCAGTTTACTGTTAATAGTCTTGACTCATTTACAACATACTCCTTTTATGTAAGAGCAAGAGATTTCTCTGGTAATCTATCGGTACCAAGTAACCAGGTAAGCGGCTTCACCAAATTTGTAGGAATTCACTATAAGTACTACGAAGGGATTTGGAATTCATTACCTGATTTCAATGCCTTAAGCCCTATCAAAACCGGCTATTCTGATAATATTGATATCGCTGTACGAAACCAGGATATTAATTATGGATTGTTATGGGAAGGAATTATAAGAATACCAGTAACAGGAACCTATACGTTTGAAACCGGCTCCGATGACGGAAGCAAGCTTTATATTGGTGCTTATTCAGCGGGAGCAACACCTTTGGTAAACAACGACAACGTCCATGGTCTAACCATTGTGGGGGGCACCATCACTCTTACCGCCGGGCTTTACCCAATCGCCATAGCTTATTTCAATCAATTGGGTAGCCAGTCAATTAATATGTATTGGACATGCGCAGCCGCTGGCTTCTCAACCCGTACGATAATTCCAAACAGTTACCTGGGCGATACCGTTACAGGACAAACCACCGTGCCTCAAATGATTTCAAATCTTCTTGCGGTACCGGTGAAGTATAACAAGGTTCACCTGACATGGGCCGATAATAGCAACAATGAAACCGGGTTTGAACTATCCAGAAAAGCAAGCACTGAAGCAGATTTTACAATGATCGGTTTGCTGCCTTCCAATACAGTAGTGTATGATGATACGACTGTAGTTGGTTCCACTACTTATTCATACAAAGTGCAGGCAGTAAACTTATACGGGCCTTCGGGTTTTAATCCCACCGATATAGGAGGTGTAGAGTATTCTTATTATGAAGGAAACTGGAATAATCTTCCCGATTTTAATTCGTTAACGCCCGTTACCACGGGTTTGCTTCCAAATTTTACCATAGCACCAGCACTGCTGCAAGATTACTTTGCTTTCAAATTTTTTGCAAACATCAATATTAGTGTAGCCGGGTCTTATACTTTTTATACCAGTTCTGACGATGGAAGCAAGCTATACGTTAATAGCTTTGACGCAGCGGGACAAATTGTAAACAATGATTTTGTACAGGGCACTACTGAAAGATCCGGAACAATTACCTTGACTGCCGGACCACATCCAATGTGGGTAACTTACTTTGAAAAAAATGGAGGACAAACACTCCAGGTTCGGTATAAAGGGCCTGGTATAGTAAAGGCTCTTATCCCTGATTCAGTTTTCGTTAATAAGAATACTACTATTACAACTCCTTCACTGCCGGCGATACCTGGCATTCCATTGTATGTGACAGCACAGGTGGCCTCGCCGTATCAAATTGATGTTTCGTTTAAAGATAGCTCTACACAAACCGGATATGAAGTGTACAGGTCAGTTGGCTCCGCTAATACTTTTCATCTTTTTAAAACTTACAGCGTTAATGATACTACCATCGCTTTTTCTGATACCGGGTTATATGCGAACACTAATTACTATTATAAAGTAAGAGCTTTAGGTATCGGAGGTAATTCGGGATATTCCGCAATAGCATCAGCCGTTACTTTAAATAATTTACCAACTCTTACACCTGTAGCAAGCTTTGCGATGTATAACTTATCTGTAAAAACACTTGCGTTAAAGGCAACAGATATAGACGGAGACAATCTTTCATTCAGCTTTATTAACCTTCCGTCATTTGCAGCATTTAGTAATACAGGAAATGGAACCGGTAAAATGGTATTTAATCCATCACCTGCATCTAATGGCTTATATAATATTTCCATAATTGTTGATGATGCAAAAGGAGGAAAGGATACAGTGACTTTTTCAGTAACGGTTAATAATAATCAAGCCCCTGTTATGTACAGGTTACGTGATTTGACTATCGGTGAAGGATCTGTGAATCTCACCCCAATGACAGCAACTGATCCTGATAAAAATACTACTTTGAGATGGGCATTAACGAGCGGCCCTGCGTTTCTTTCAATAAGAGTTACTGGTAAAACTACAGCGAGTCTTTATGCTGCGCCGGGATACGCAGACGCCGGAATCTATCCGATTACGATCACTGTTACAGACGGAGCAGGTGGCGTTGCCATATCAACCTCAACTGTTAAAGTTATTAATATAGAAACTGCTTCGGATGATGGAACTGTACCGGTTTTACCGGCAAATCTTATTGCCATTGCACTTTCGGATGGCTCTGTTAAACTATCCTGGAAAGATATTGCCTATAATGAAACGTCTTATTCAGTATATAGATCAAGTAACATTGCAGGTCCTTATGCCCTGCTTAATCCGGGCGCTTCAAATCAAAACGATTCTGTTTATATTGACAATACTGTAAGTGGCAATATCAGTTATTATTATAAGATAACAGGAGATAATACACATGGCTCATCAGCGGAAACTAATATAGTAACTGTAATTCCGATCAACAAACTACCAGTTCTTCAGGGAATTAATAATATGGTTGTAAAATCGGGTAGCCAGGGTGTATTGAATGTTATTGCTATCGACGATCCCGCAGAAATACTAACTATCAACGTTACCAATCTTCCGTCTTTTGCCTCAATACAAAACTTAGGTAATGGCACTGCCAATATTATTTTCCAACCGGAGCTGGCAAACGTGGGCTCCTATAATAATATCAACGTACAGGTTAGTGACAATTACGGTGGTATCACTGCAAAGAAATTTTCAATAGATGTAATAGACAGCAGCTTCCGTTCAATATTTGTGAACTTTAGTTCGCAAGGTGGTATAAGTGCTCCTGCACCCTGGAACAACTACCTAAATTTTCCTTTTGCTAATCTTACATTGAACAACCTGCTTGATGCATCCGGTATCAATACAAATTATAGCATCAAATTCCTTCAACAGCTTACGGGCAATTTTAATACTGGTATGCCTGCTAACAATAAAGGGATTTATCCCGATAGCGTTTTGCTTACTTCTGTTTATTACTCCCAATCTTCTCCTGCGCAATTAGAAATTGCAGGCTTGAATCTGTCAAAAAAATATAATGTAGTTATTGTAAGCAGTTTCAATTCAGGTGATGATGGCAGCGCTACATTTTCGTCAGGCGGCCAGTCTGTAGCATTAAATGCGATGTATAACACAACCAAAAGCGTTCAGTTAAACGGCCTTGTACCTGATGCTTCAGGAATAATTGATGTGACATTTACCAAAGCGGCATCGGCTTTGAACCTTAATATTAATGCAGTGATACTACAGGAATATAGCGGTACCCCGTTATTAAGGCCGGCAGATTTATTTACTGAAACGGTTCTTCAATCGAATAAAATTAACCTTACCTGGAGCGACAGAAGTGATAATGAAACAGGATTTGAAATATGGAGGTCGACTGCGTATGGTGGCCCTTATTCTCTTGTTGCAACCACTGCTGCAAATGTTACCACCTTTTCCAATAGCGGGTTAACTCCAAACACTAAATATTACTACGAGGTAAGGGCTAAAATGAACACGACTTACAGCGCATTCAGTAATGTATCAGGAGTTAATTTACCATCACAAATAGTCTTACTCAACTGGGATATTAATTATCACGCACCTTCGCCATGGAATAGCACAGATGCTGCGCCTACCGCAGGATCAACATTTGGTGACTTAAATGATGTTGCTTTAAATAACACGGGCTATGAAATGCTGCTGGTTACCTCTTTTAACGGAGAATTTTTTGCAGGTGTAAATACCGGAGGTATATTTCCCAACAATGTGATGCAGAGTAACTACTGGACAGATGCATCGCAAACCAGCCAGGTAAAGCTTTCTAATCTTGATCAAACAAAAAAATACAGGATTGGATGCTTTGGTAGCGCCACGTGGTATGGATTCTTTAATGGTAAATACACGATCGACGGCACAACATTATATTTAAACAGTCATAACAATAATTCAAAAGTGATTTACTTCGAAGATGTAACACCAAATAGTGATGGAGAAATTTTAATAAATATTTCTCCCGATGCGGGAACACCATATTGTTTTACTGCGGCTATTACGATTGAAAGCTACGATACCATAAGCTCACCTGCATTACCCGTTGCCGGTAAAGCAGTACCTGAATTTGCTTTTCAACAAAACAGTCAAAGCGAATTTATCAGGCCTGCAAATAATCCAAATGAAAGTTTGATCACGTCTATAAAAGCATATCCTAATCCTTTCATTAATAATCTTAAAGTAGATTTAGCACTTTCATCCAAAGCAAAACATGTTGCACTTTTGCTCTATGATGTTAACAGCCGCATGGTATATCAAAAAGTTTTGGGCGCAGGCGAGGTTACAAGCCAGCATCAAACCTTTGATCTCTCACTTACCAACGCGTTACCAACCGGCACTTACTTCTTAAAAGTGATCTGCGACGGAATAACGCAACAAACATTAAAGCTTGTAAAAGCCCGATAGAAAAGCCAAAACACTACAATTTAAAAAGTCCGGTATTTCTTTTACCGGATTTTTTTTTGATTGTACATTTGTATTTACACTAAAAATAAGTGCTTAATGGATTTATTATATTTTTTAAAAATTCTTTATCGCAAAAAATGGATCATTGTCTTCTTAACTTTTCTTGCTCTTTTAACAGCATTTGTTTTTTTGCTTTTTAAAAAACCACTTTACGAATCGGTAGCCCAATATTCCACAGGCTTTACAGAAGATAAGGTAAAGCTTACAGACGGTTCATCAATCGCAGATCTTTATACAGCTGATACAAAATTTGATAACGTTATTGAAACGTTTAAATCGCCGAGAGTGCTTGGCATGATATCGTATCGGTTATTGCTCCATGATCTCGAAAATCCAACATTACCCTACCGGCGGCTTACTGGTAAACAAAAGGAGAGCACCATATACATGTCCGTAAGCATAAATGCTGCAAAACAAATTCTTCAAAATAAAATAACCAAAGGTGAATTGCTTCGGTCCGATGAGCCTGCGGAAAAAAGGCTAATTGAATATTTGAAGTTGTATAATTATGACTATGCCAGCCTGACCGAATATCTTTTTATTGTGAGGGTAGAAAAAACTGATTACCTCAACATTGTCTTTCGCTCAGAGAAGCCGGAGCTTTCAGCATGGGTCGTAAATGAAATGGGAAAAGAATTTTTAAATTACTATAGAAATTTAAACCTCTTACGTACCGTAGAAAATGTTGATAATATTAAAGAGCTTGAACGCCTGCAGGCAAAAAAGGTCGATTCTCTCAGTAATATTTTACTTCTTGAAAAACAAAGCCAGGGTACTGTTGATCCCGTGAGCCGCAGCACCAGTGCCATGGAAACTGTAAAAGACCTTGAAGGTAAGCTTGCTGAAGAAAAAAGTAAGTATGATGAACATTTTAACAGGCTACAATACCTGCAAAGCAATTTGAATAAAATACAATCTACAACCGGTGCCTCATCAGGCAGTAACTCGGAGGTGGTAAAATTGCTGGATCAGCAACATAAGCTTGAGGCCGATCTTGTTTCTAAAGGGGGCAATGATGCAGATTTACAAAAGCAAATAAAGGATATTCGTGCAGAAATAAGCCAAAAATCAAGCTCAGGTGTATCAAAGGCGAAAGCAACCGAAAACATTGCTGACCTCCAGGATAAAATCAATGAAGAAAATGCTTTAATGAAAGCTGCTCAATCAACAATTGCCGATTATAATTCTAAAATAAGTCATTACACAGGGCTTACAAATGTGAACCCCGGCAGCAATGTAAAAATGGATGTGATAAGGGATAAGCTTGACCTTGAGCAAAAACAACTTGCCAACATAAAAGATAAACTCAACCAGGCAGAAGGCCTCTCAAAAGACGACCCTACTGCTAACTTTAGCCAAACTCTTATTGGTCAGCCGGCCGTGGAGCCAGAGCCTAAAAAAACAATTATAACGATGGGAATTTCGGGAGTATCCATGTTTTTTCTCTCCTCTTTTATTTTCTTATTCCTGGAAATATTTAATGCTTCAATTAAAACGCCGTATGGATTTGAAAAAGCAGTGAAGCTTAAAATTTTAAGTATTGTTAACTCAATCAAATTAAAGAAAAAAAATGTTTCAGACATTATACTAAATGAAACTAACGGTGATGAACAAAGTGCTGAGGCTCTATTTAAAAACAACATCCGGAAATTGAGGTATGAAATCATTAATAGCGGGTACAAAAGTTTTTTATTCACGAGCACTCAAAGGCAAACCGGAAAAAGTATTATCATTGAAGCTTTAGCCGATAGTTTATTGCTTAATAAAAAAAAGGTGCTGATTATTGATATGAATATGCATAACAATACCTTAACCCGCAAGCTCAATGCGGAATTGTTGATACAGGATTTGGGGGACAAACTTAATGGCCAGATACCGCAACTTATGCAAAAGATATCAGGTGATGCCATACACGAAAACCTTGACATAATTGGTTGCCGCGAAGGCAGCCTTACTCCGTCTGAGGCTTTATATAAACTGGATATGCCGTCGTTAATGCGCTCCCTTGAAGAAAGATATGATTTCATTTTTATAGAAGGTCCTGCTTTAAACAATTATGCAGATAGCAAGGAGCTTGCTCAATATGCGTCTGCTGTGGTAACTGTTTTTTCGGCGGAACATGCCGTTACTCAAACAGACAAGACATCTGTTCAGTTTCTGCAGAGTCTGAAAGAGAGAAATCTAGGTGCCGTCTTAAACAATGTATTAACTGAAAACCTCAATTTCTGAGTTGGATCAAACCACAGTTCATCAACCAGCAGCCAGGCACTTATGGGTAGACTATGCAAAAGGGATAGCTATAATTCTTGTTCTATACCGCCATGTGTTTGAGGGAATAAAAAATTCTGGCATTGACGTCTCTAAACACTTATTTCTTGAAGAGTGGAATATCGTTTTCTTTAGCTTCCGGATGCCACTTTTTTTTATTGTTTCAGGCGTGTTTGTTACATCAAGTTTTGTAAAAAGAGGAATGGAGAAATTCGTAAAAACGAAATTGAGGACTATATTATATCCGTACTTTTTATGGGGTATAATACAGATAACTCTCCAGCTTGTTTTTTCGAAGTATGTAAACGGGGGTATTAAGCCCGGCAGTTATCTTTATCTGCTGTACTTACCCAGAGAGATTGAGCAATTTTGGTATCTATATGCATTGTTCAACGTAACTGTTCTCTACGTGATTTTAAAATATTACCTGGGACTAAAGCCATGGCACCATCTCGCTTTGGGTCTTGTATTTTTTTTAGTCTCCTCATATTTATATCGCAGCAATATCATAATCGGATTCGTTAGCGACATTTTACACTATTATATTTTCATTGCGCTGGGTGATTTCATTTCGGGATTTATTAGAAACAGAACCAAATGGAAATTCTATGCTTCATGGCGATTATTTTTTCTCCTAATATTACCATTTACACTTTCGCAAATTTATTTTTTGTATTCAAACATTCCATTTCCTCAAACAAAATATCAGTATGTTGAATACTTTAAACCCTTGATTTTTTTGCCAATTGCAATGATAGGTTGCGCATTCGTTATAAACATCGCTTTCATTTTACAAAAATATGCCACAGCAACCTGGCTACGGGTTTTAGGAAAGCACTCTTTATATATTTACGTATCGCATGTGATAGTTGTAGCAGGGCTAAGGATTTTATTAACTAAAGGGTTGCAAGTTCATTCGATCCCTCTTTTACTTACTACAGGAATAATTTTTGGCTTAGTGGTACCGGTTTTATTGTATAAAATTGCTGTTAGAATAAATATGCCGTGGATTTTTACGTTAGAGGATAACAAAAAATTATTAATGAGCCCATGAGCGAAGATTACTTGAGCGCCTGAATTAAATTTGATAGATAAGCCACATGAAATTTTTCGGCTTGTAGTCTTTTACTCTGACCCAAATGTAACAACCGGATGATGTAATAATGGAGCAAAATTTAAAAAATAATAAATCTCTCAAACCGGGACTATATAACGGTTTACAAAAGGTAATGGCTCCGGTATTCGGCGTATTAAGCACGATGTTATTAGCACATAAGGCTCTCACGAAACCTGAAATGGGAGTATGGTCACTTTTTCTTGTAGTTACATCTGTAGTAGAACTTTTCCGGCACGGACTGGTAAAAACTTCATTAATAAAATATATTAATTATAGTAAAGAAGAAGAGCATAGCGCGGTAATGTCTGCGGCCTTTTTTTTAAACCTTATTATAACGTTGACCCTCTGCGTCCTGCTATTCTTTTTCTCCCATCAAATAGCGCTGTTAGTGAATGCACCCTTACTGGAACCGATGCTTTACATCTTTATAATTGGTATGTTATTTCTAATACCTTTTTCTCATTTTGAATGGATCATGTATGGCAAATCTCTTTTCAAAAATTTGTTCTGGACGTACCTGGTGCGCCAGGGAATAACGCTCTTAATAATATTTATTTATTATCTCATAAAAGGATCCATAACTCTTCAGATGTTGGTAATCATCTATTCTGGAGGAATTCTCGCTGGTGCTGCCTCAGGTTTTATTTTTGTAAAACGGTTTTTAATATTGCGGTATATCCAATCCGGTGCATGGATAAAAAAATTGTGGCATTTTGGTAAATATGTTTTTGGTTCCAATGTAAGCACGCTTGTATTTAGAAATGTTGATCAATTCATGGTTTCAAACATTCTTTCCAATACTGCATTTGTTGCTTCGCAAAGCATATCACTTAGAATCGTAAACCTCGCCGATATTCCCTCGCAGGTAATGAGCGACATTGTGTTTCCAAAGAGTTCTAACCCTGAACTTATGGGTAAGCCCGGCGTGATAAAAAGTTATTACGAGAAAGCAGTAGGTGCTACGCTTTGTTTCATTGTTCCAATAGTAATTTTTATATTAATCTTTCCTAAGGCAATACTTTTTATACTTGCCGGTGAAAAATATTACGACGCTATCCCCTATCTCAGGTTGGTCACCTTCTCAACAATTTTTCTTGCTTTTTTAAAACAATGGGGCGTTATAATTGACTCAACAGGGAGGCCGCAGTTAAATTTTCTAACAATTACAATTATCGCTATTCTTGAAATTACGCTGTGTTATTTTTTCATACATGCTTTTGGATTTCTCGGAGCTGCATACGCCTTGTTATCTACTCACTTCATAGGATTTTTAATAACTCAGTCACTGTTAAAAAAGTATTTCGATATTCGATTTTTAAATTGTTTTAAATATGCGATTGCATATTATCCTCAGTTGTATCAATTGTTTTCACATAAAATTTTGAGTAAATGGAAAACAGGTGTGTTATAATGTTTGGGCTACAACCGTGGGATATTGAAATTGGTAGCAATTTTAAAAACATGGCGCTGGAGATATGTCGCACCAATAAAGTTTTATACGTGAACAGGCCACTTGATCGCATCAGTTATTTTAAAAAACGAAATGATAAAAAAGTGAGAGCCCGCCTCGATAGCATACGGCAAAAAAAAAACAGGCTGATAGAAGTTGAGAAAAACTTATGGGTTCTAAACCCTGGCATTATACTGGAATCAATTAATTTATTACCACAAGGATTATTCTATGATTATCTTAATAAAAGGAACAGTAAAAAAATCGCCAGGGAAATTTTGTCAACTGTAAGCGAATTAAATTTTGATAAACCTGTTTTGATTGTAGACAACGATTTTTTTAACGGGCTTTATTTGAAAGAATTTATAAAGCCAACTGTTTTCGTCTACTATGTACGCGACTATCTGCTGTCCCAGGATTATTTTAAAAAGCATGGAGAAAAGGCGGAGCCCCTTATCATGCAAAAAGCGGATGCAGTTGTTGCAAATTCTGCTTACCTGAGGGATTATGGAAGCAAATACAACAATAGTACTGATATAGGCCAGGGCTGTGACGTTGAAGAATTTCTCGATGCAGAACAAGCTATACCTGAGGACATGGCTGATTTGCATAGCCCAAAAATTGGATACTGCGGGATGCTTACAGCGGCAAGGCTGGACATTAATCTCCTGGAATTTATCGCTAAAAAAAAGCCTGCATGGAATATTATTCTCGTTGGGCCACAGGACGAGCAGTTTAAATCCTGCGCACTTCACAGTTTGAAAAATATATTTTTCCTTGGCGCAAAAAAGCCGTTCGAATTGCCAGCATATGTGCACAGCTTTGATGTCTGTATCAATCCTCAAATATTGAATCAAATGACTATAGGAAATTATCCACGTAAAATAGATGAGTATCTTGCTGCAGGAAAGCCGGTGGTAGCCACTGACACCAAAGCAATGACTTTCTTCAGTGCCTTTACCTATCTATGCGATACACCGGAAAGTTATATCGCTAATATTGAGCTCGCTATATCCGAACAAAATAATATGGACCTAAAAAAAAAGCGAATTGATTTTGCAAAATCACATACATGGCCTGCGTCAGTCAATAAGCTATATACAGTTATCAATGATTTAAAAAAGTAAAATGGAAGAGGAACAAATTGAATCAAATGAAGAGGAACGCAGTACCAATTTAACGCAGGTGATTGCTTATTTATTTGTGACCATTATTATGTTAACGCTATTCTTAAAAATAATGTTTGGGTGAAATAATGAGTACCGCTTCTACAAATATTGAATCATCCAGGTTTACAAGATGGCTTAACAGGGAATTTCTTCTTAAAGGATTAAGCTCGCCATTTGGTATTGGCTTCCTTGCTTGTGTCGCTGTTGCAATTGGATTTCTTGCATCTCAAAACCTTGGTATAATTGCATTTGCTTCTGTTGGCGCTATGGCCGCCATTATAGTTGTGTACTATTGTTTTTTTGAGCCTGTTACCGGTTATTTTATAACGATGTTCATTGCATTTTTTGCGTTCTATCCTAACCATATCTTAAATACAGTTTTACCAATTCCTACTTTCGTTGAGCTTCTTATACTCATAACATTTTTTGGATCTTACGGTTCAGCAAAAAAATTAAATCTTCCGAGGAATTCGATTTTGCTTACAGGTGTTTCTATTGTTTTTATTATCTATACGATTTTTAATATTGTTCAATTCTTTAACCCTGATATGCAAAGCAGGGGCGGGTGGCTCTTCAGGTTTAAAAGATATTTAGTATATGTGCTTGTATACATCGTTACCTACCGGCTCATGGATACGCCGGAACGTCTCAGGAAATTTATGAAGTTCTGGCTCTATATGTCTTTCATCGCGGCGGCGTATGGGTGCTACCAGCAATGGTTTGGAATGTTGCCAATGGAGATCTCGTACATAAAGAGTGATCCTATAGAATATAAACTTATGTTCCAGGGTGGTATGCTTCGAAAATTCTCCTTCCTGTCTGATGTTGTTTCGTTCGGTGTATTATCCGGAAGCATGGCAGTAGTCTCCCTTATTATGGCAATCAATGAGGAGCGAAAAAAAAGAAAATATCTTTTATATTTTGGGGCCATCATAATGACGCTCGGAATGTTTTATTCTGGTACCCGCACTACAACTGTAATTTTGCCCGCGGGTATGGCCCTATATTTATTCATGACCATTAGAAGTAAAACGACCATTCTTACTTTATTCGTTTCTGTGCTCGTGGCGCTTTTTATCCTCTATGTGCCCATTGACAATGCCGTGCTTAACCGTGTGAGGTCTACGTTTAATTCGCAGGATGCTTCATTAAATGTAAGAGATGTAAACAGGCATTATATTCAACCCTACATTTATGCACACCCGATTGGCGGAGGCATTGCAACCACCGGTACCGAAGGGCTTACTTATAATCCCAACCATATGCTTGCCGGTTTTCCGCCTGATAGCGGCCTGCTCAAAGCGGCACTGGAAATGGGGTGGATAGGGCTGGCATTAACCATGTTTTTTTACCTCGTCATATTATATCAATGCATTGATTATTATTTTAGAATAAGAAATCCGGAATATAAGACGTACATGGTGGCCATTGCGGCGGCACTATTTTCAATGATAGTAACCCAATACGCACAAGTCGCTATTGGGCAAATACCGGGAGCAATATTCTTCTTTGGAACTATTTCTCTGATAAAACGATTGCTGGAGTTTGACCAGGGAGAAAGACGGGCTTTAGCTGGTTAGTAGTTGTGATGATACTTTATGGAGTGTGTTGTAAGTTTACAGCCTTACATTCTGATTGATAAATTTAAATTTGACTGATGAAAATGTTTTTTTTGTGTTGTTTTATTTTTCTTGCGGAAGCCTTATGTGGGCAAAGAGTTCAGCAGGTACCTGATAGTTTGAGAAAAAAACCAGAGGCAACAAAGCAGGCAGCGAACAATGTAACAGATAACGAAGTGGAAATAAAAAATCGACTTGTAAGATTTGCTTTAAAAAATCCAGCCTTCCTTGCGGATGATGCAGCTATTGAGATAGCAGTACTTAACAGGAAAAAAGCGAATTCAAGCTGGCTAAGTTCAGTAAATGTCGGAGGTAATTTAAATGAGTTCTCAATAAACAATAGTCCCGCCGGAAATTTCTATCCGAAATATAATTTCGGTGTATTGATTCCTCTTGATATTTATTCAAGAAATAAGAATGAACGTCTCGTAGGCGATCAGAACATTATTATTGCCAATGCTGCAAAAGATCAAAGAATAAATGAGATAAAAGCTGAGACCCTGATACGCTATGAAAATTATAAAGAACAAAAGGAATTGGTTAATCTTGAAAAGATTTCAGTAGATAATAATTATTCAGACTATCTGTCGGCACAGGGTAATTACGCTGATGGCACAATAACCGTAGATGTATTGAATAAAACTTACCAGGGGTATGTACTTGAGCAGTTTAAATTAGTAACCTTAAAAAAGCAACTGAATGTTGCCATAATTCAACTCGAAGAAATAATTGGAGTTTCCTTATCAAAAGCACTTCCTAACGTTGTCAATTAAACGTTATTTAATTTTATATTATGCCCTTCTATCTTTATGGATGCATCCGCACAAAAGAATAAAATATTTTTCCCTAACCTTGACGGACTAAGGTTCACGTGCTTTCTTGCGGTTTTTTTATATCATTGCAACGAGACACTTTTCGCAAAAATTTCCAACCCAAAAATCGCTTCTCTATTGGATTTCATTTTCAGGAATGGCAATCTTGGAGTAAATGTTTTTTTTGTACTAAGTGGGTTTCTTATCACTTTTCTTTTAATAAAAGAAAAAGAACTCAAGGGAACAATAAGCCTTGGAAACTTTTATATCCGAAGAATTCTACGCATCTGGCCTCTTTTCTATTTATGTATTTTTTTAGGGTTTGTTGCGTTTCCTCTTCTTAAATACAAGGTAATTCCTTCTCCTTTTGAGACCTCGGATTTTTGGAGCTATATATTTTTTGCAGGCAATTTTAATTTTATAAAAATATGGCCCTCCCCTCCCGATGCTTTGAACCTGTTGGTTTTATGGTCTGTAGCCGTGGAAGAGCAATTTTATCTTATATGGCCAATACTGCTAAAATATTTTTCAAAAAAAAATTATCCCTTTATCTTTTTGACGATCATCTTTATTACATTGATATTTCGCTCTTTTTTTACTACAAATTATCCGGTGCTTCACTTTCATACTTTAAGTGTAATTGGCGATATGGCCCTTGGAGGCCTCATTGCATACGCTTGTTCGTCATCATCACGTTTCTTTAATTTAATTGAAAATATGAACAAGGGTTTAATAATTGGCCTCTATTGTCTTACACTCATTTTAATTTTGTTTAAGGATTTTATATTTTCTTATCCGTTACTAGCAATACCTGAAAGAATTATACTGGGCTCACTATTCGCATTTATAATAGCCGAACAAAATTTCTCAAAAAATTCATTTTTTAAATTTTCACGAATTAAGATGGTATCATGGCTGGGCATTTATACGTATGGACTCTATTGCCTGCACTTTTTTGGAATTCTCATTGTCGAAAAATTTATCGACAAGTTTAATATGAAAATCAATACGTTGCTTTCATCGATTACTTGTGCCATTGCAGCGCTTTTGATTACTATCTTCCTAAGCTATTTTTCTTATCACGTTTTTGAAAAATGGTTTTTGAGATTTAAAGAAAACTTTGCACTAATCGTAAAAAAGTAAGTGTTATCTAAGTTGTCATTTTTTTTAACATTTCTGCTGTCTTTCCGATTAGGCTGGTTATAAAAAAGTTGAACTGTCAATTTCGTTTTTCAAAAGCAAATTTTTCAGGTAATATATTCACTTGTCCGGCATTTAAATTTTAATTCCGTTCTTTTGCAAAATAATTAAAGGTCACAACGCGTTAATTATTTATCCGTTGCGCCTAAAAACATTGCCTATTCGCTTTTTTACTACTGAACCACAATTAATGTGAATACTGATTATTAGCATTCACGCTTAATTCGTTAGCCTGTTATCTTTCAAATACTTCAAGCAAAAATTAAAGTGATTTATATCATGTAAATATTTGCAATAAGAAATGAAACCAGGTAAGCTAAAAAAGTTATTAATTGTTTGAAACATTCATATCCAGTCCTAAGAAAAGCCTACAATGAATAGAGTATTATCCCATACACTTCTTGCATCTTTACTAAGCCTGTTTGTTTTATTTTCAAAATCTTCTGATGGTCAATCATCATGCGGCTGCGATCACATTTTAAAGCCTGCTCCTGACGGCGGTATTTATTTTACTAATGGAAATGGGATGACTATATTGCCTGGTGAGAAAGTTTGTATACAAGGTGGCTACTACCCATATATTTCGCTAACAGGTCTGGTTGGAACAGCATCACAGCCAATAACGATTACCAATTGTGGAGGGCAGGTTATTTGTGGAAGTGGACCTACCTACTGTTATCGTATCATAAACAGCAGATATTTCAAATTTACAGGCACAGGTACTCCGGGAATTACTTACGGGTTTAAGGCGCATTGGAGCGGCGGAACAACAGCTGCCGGCATGTCAGTACGTGATAGCACTACTGATTATGAGATTGATCATCTTGAAACGCAAAACTCTCAAAATGGTTTTATATGCAAAATTGATCCGGCAGATTGCACGCCTGCAACCTGGAGCACAGGCTGGACAATAAAGAATGTTTCTATACATGACAACTATGTTCACAAAACGGTTGGTGAGGGAATGTATATAGTGAATACAGCAGTTACTCAAACTGTAAAGGATTGCAACAATCAAACAATCACTATTGAGCCGGTAAAAATGAACGGCCTAAAATTATATAACAATATTGTTGACTCAACAGGCTGGGATGGGATCCAGGTTGCTGCAACCGCCAATGCAGATATTTATAAAAATACCGTTACCCATTACGGTCTCCAGAATTTAGGCTCTCAACAGGCCGGAATTATTTTGGGAGGCAAAAGCAATGGCTCGGTCCATGATAATTATATAAATGGTGGCACCGGCGAGGGACTGGAAATTTTTGGATACGGTAACGTAAATATCTACAACAATATCCTTGCAAATACAGGCTGGGATGCAAGCTCCACAGGTCAGGATGCAATTGCGGTTGATGACCGGCCTCAGCCAAATAATAGTTATACCGGCCTCCAGGTTTATATAAATAATAACACTATCGTGAATGCCGCAAGAAACGCCATTCATTTATTTAATTCTTACAATACAATGGCACAGGGAAATAAAATTTATAATAATTTTCTTGTGAAGCCTAATAATAAAAGTGTTTACGATAACCCATATACTAACATTGACGGGAACACGAACGTAGATACACTAAATAATATAAAGATTCCCGTAATTTCAAATGCGTTTTTTGTAAATGCAAGTGCAGATAATTTTCACCTCCAGCCAAACTCACCCGCAATTGATAAAGGATTAAATGCAGCTTCATATGCTGTAACAAAAGATTATGATGGGATAAGCCGGCCGCAGGGAGTTGCCTTTGACGCAGGAGCATTTGAATACAATTTTAATACATCTCCTCAAAATATTCCACCTCTTGCGGATGCTGGCGCTGATAAAACACTTACGTTGCCAACGAACAATGTAACCATTAATGGTAGCGGAAGCGATGCAGACGGAACGATAAGTAATTATTTATGGACGAAGATTTCAGGGCCATCAACCGGAACGATAACAAATAACGCTTCTGCGACTACTTCCGTAACATCTCTTGTTCAGGGTGTTTATTTGCTTGAACTAAAAGTAACCGATAACCAAGGTGCAACTGCAAAAGACACCATGAAGGTAACAGTGAACACAGCTGCAAACATTCCACCTCTTGCCAATGCAGGTTCTGATAAGACACTTACTTTGCCAACGAATAATGTAACGGTCAACGGTAGCGGAAGTGATGCAGACGGAACCATAAGCAATTATTTATGGACGAAGATTTCAGGGCCATCAGTTGGAACCATAGCAAGCGCTGCTTCTGCAACATCATCAATAACATCTCTCGTTCAGGGTATTTATTTGTTTGAATTAAAAGTGACTGATGACAAAGGGGCAACTGCAAAAGACACCATGAAGATAACTGTGAATGCAACTGCAAACATTCCACCCGTTGCTAGTGCAGGTTCTGATAAGACACTTACGTTGCCAATGAACAGTGTAACCGTCAACGGTA
>JBDUEG010000021.1:0-19806 GCA_040002575.1 Ginsengibacter sp. | reverse complement strand
TATGGCAAAGATGCCGGTGATGAACATATAGAAGAAAACAGGCAGACTTATTTATCAAGTCCTGCCAATTCAACAAAAGATCTCGTAAGATTTTATTATAGCAATAAAGAAGATGTTTTCGACCAGGTTTCTTACCCTAAGGGCGGATCAATTTTGCATATGCTAAGAAGTTATGTGGGCGACAGTGCGTTTTTTAAATCGCTTAATTTATATCTCAATACTTACAAATTTAAAAATGCTGAAGCTCATCAGCTTCGCCTCGCATTTGAAGAAGTTACCGGCCAGGATCTTAACTGGTTCTGGAATCAATGGTATTTTGGAAGCGGGCAACCAAACCTTACAATAAATTATGATTATAGTGATGGTAAAGCACGTGTTATTATCGAACAAACACAACTAACCGGAAAATTTTTCAAACTGCCCATGGCTATAGATGTTTATAGTGAAGGGACTAATAAAAAAAGATATAATGTATGGGCTGCAAATAAAGCTGATACATTTTATTTTCCGAGTGCTCAAAAACCTTCGTGGATAAATGTAGATGCTGACAAAGTTTTGCTTACAAAGAAAACTGATAATAAATCAGCAGAGGAGTTTAAGCAACAATTTAAATATGCCGGTAATTATCTCGATCGTAAAGAAGCGCTTGCATATTTTGCTAAAAATAAAATGAGTGATCTTGCTAACGGCTTAAACGATAAATATTATGGACTTAGATTGTTCACTCTTGAAGCAATGGATAAGGATAAAAGTTATACTGTGCCAACTGTATTGAGTGTAATTGAGAAGATAGCAGAGAAAGATCCTAATAAAAAAGTTCAGGCTAAGGCTCTCGCCATATTGGTTAAGGTTAATGACAAGAAATACCAACCCCTATTTTCTAAGTATTTGAATGACTCTTCTTATTCAGTCTCAGGTGCAGCGTTGGAAGGCCTTTCAAAGTTGGATTCCGCAGGTGCATATAATCTGGTAAAAAAATATAGTAGTGATGCCAAAGGAAAGCTTGGCGCTGTAGTTACTAAAGTAATAATGGCTAATAGCAGTGAGGATGATTTTAATTTCATTCTTGACAATTATAAAAACGCACCTTTAACCCAGGAGAAAGTTCAGGAAACAATGGTGTTTGCAGGTTACCTGGCTAAAGTAAAAAACGCAGATAATGTAAAGAAAGGTGCGGATGAAATTTTAAAATTCAGAAACAAAATACCAGAGCAATTTAGAAAATTTGTTGATCCCGCTTTTAAGCAGGCATTTGGTACAATAAGCAAAGCAAAGAATGCAGAAGGAAATACTGAATTAGCTAATTATGTTGATGGGTTATTAAAATAAATACCAATTAAAGTAGTTTGCTTGCCCCTTGATTATTCTTAAAGAGCTTCATAAAAAAATCCTGGTTCAGTCGTGAACCAGGATTTTTATTTTAAGTTGTATCACCAGCCGCCACTTGCGCCACCACCACCACCACTGCCACCTCCGAATCCGCCGAAACCACCTCCTCCTCCACCGCCGCCAAATCCGCCTCCACCCCAACTTCCCCCTCCACGGCCACCACTGCCGAGCATATTTCCAAGTATAAACCATGGCAAACCTCCCAGCCCTCGTGAACCGCGGCGACTCATATAGTTACCTCCGCCACCGCCACCCTTAAAGATCGACATGATTATAAAAAACAAGATGACTAAAATAATAATTGTAGGAAATCCCCCCTTGCTTTGACCCTGGGGTTTTGGATCGGCTTTGTACTCGCCCGCAGCGGCTTTAATGATAGCATCAACCGCGTTGTCAAATCCACGATAAAAATCATTCTCCTTAAAATATGGGATCATTCTCTCGTCAATAATTTGCTTGGCGAGAATATCGGGAAGCACTCCTTCCATACCATACCCGGTTTCAATTCGCGCTTTTCTTTCTTCCTTGGAAACAAGAATAATAACTCCATTATCCCTCGCTGCAGTCCCGGGTTTCCATTCTCTAAGATATTTTAAGGAAAGTTCTGCAATGTCATAACCTTGCAAGTCAGGCACTGTAATTATTATAATAGCAGATGATGTGCTGTCATTGTAAGCCCTGATTTTTTGTTCTAAAGCATCTCTTTGAAAAGGGGCCAGAAAATTTCCAAAATCATTTACTGCCTGCGGAGGATTTGTCTTATCGAATATTTTTTGAGCAACAAGCTGTTTGGCAAATAGTAGAAGGAATATTAAGAAAAATTTTTTCATTGATTATTTACCAAATATTATTTCATCAGGAAGTTCATTTTTATCAATATCCTTTTCGTACGGAAAATGATTTTTTAAAGCATCTCCTATTTTTGAAATACACTGCGTGATACCGGCAGCATAGTTTTCTTTATCAAAGAGAAAGAGAATTTGCTTTACAACATCCGTCCAGTATTGATCGCCTGCAGCAGCATGAATTCCACTATCTGCAAAAATGGCTAGTTGTTTATCTTTTATAGCAACATAAAATAACACACCATTGCGGTGTTCCGTATGCTCCATTTTAAGTTCGGAAAAAATTTCCCTGGCTCTGTCAAGCGGATCGATAAACCGGCAACGGCTTTCTACGAAAATGCGCACTTCCCCGCTAGTCTGCTTTTCAGCATCGCGGATTGACTGCACGATCATTTCATTTTCTTCTTTCGAAAAAAAGTCTTTTTTCCTGGAGAAAGGCCACATGTATTGGCTGTTTATTTTATGTTGAACTCAACGTTAGGAGCGTTTTCACTTCCTGCTGCTGATTTATAAAAGGCCTTTTCATGATAGCCAAATAGGCCTGCAAAAATGTTGTTTGGAAATGTCTTTACTTTCAGGTTATAGGATTGTACCGCAGTGTTATAATCCTGCCTCGCCACATTTATCCTGTTTTCAGTTCCTTCAATTTGTGTTTGAAATCCCTGAAAAGCTGCCGTAGATTTAAGATCAGGATAAGCTTCAGCAACAGCAAGTAATTTGCCGAAGGAACTTTGTAAACCCGCCTGCGCAGCCTGATATTTGCCGAGGCTAGCAGAGTCATCTATATTTACATTTATTGAAGTTGCCCTTGATCTTGCCTCAATTACTTCTCTTAGCGTACTCTTTTCAAAATTAGCCGATCCTTCTATGGTTTTAATTACACTGTTATAAAGATCTGTTCTTCTTTGATAATTAGTTTCGACGTTTCCCCATTTTGTTTTCACATCCTGGTCAACTCCTATTAAATTGTTATAAGCACCGCAACCCCAGAAAAGAAGTAATACTATGATTCCCAGAATTACAAACAGGCCTGTTCTTGATTTCATGTTTTAAGTTTTAAAGTTTTTCAAAAGTAATGTTTAATCAAATGAAATACCAAGATTGATTACCTGACAAAATGCTAATAGAAATTTTATTGGTTGGTAGAGTAAATCACCTGGCTTGCTTCTTAAGAATTGATTGCTGCAATGCCGGGTAATTCTTTCCCTTCAAAATATTCAAGCAATGCGCCGCCACCTGTCGATACGAAACTTACCTGCTCGGAAAGATGAAACTTATTTATTGCAGCGACACTATCGCCGCCGCCGATTAAAGAGAAAGCACCTTTTTTTGTTGCTTCGGCAATTGCGTGGGCGATTGCTTTTGTCCCGTGCTGAAATTTATCCATTTCAAAAACTCCCATCGGTCCGTTCCACAAAATTGTTTTCGAATTCATTATTACTCTCGTGAACGTTTCGCAAGCCATTTGCCCGATATCAAGTCCCATCCAACCATTAGGAATGTTGTTACTTAAGGCGCCTGATACTTCTGCACTATTATCAAATTTATTTGCAATGATAGAATCGGCTGGCAAGTGAATACAAACATTTCTTTCTCCGGCCTTTTTCATTAGCTCATTTGCTGTATCGATTCTATCATCTTCACAAATTGAATTACCAATTCTTCCACCTTCAGCTTTCATAAAAGTGTAAGCCATGCCGCCACCTATTATAATATCATTTGCTTTTCCTAAAAGATTTTCAATAATCAATATTTTATCAGAAACTTTTGCTCCACCAATTATTGCCAGGAATGGTTCTTCAGCATTATGTAAAATTTTCTCAGCATTTTCAACTTCCCGCTCCATAAGCAAGCCAAACATTTTTTTATCACCTGGAAAAAACTTAGCAATAATAGCAGTGGAAGCATGCGCCCGATGAGCTGTACCGAACGCATCATTTACATACACATCTCCAAGCTTACTTAATTTTTCAGCAAATGCTTCATCACCTTTTTCTTCTTCTTTATAAAACCTTAAATTTTCAAGTAAAAGAACTTCACCTGATTTTAAGTCTTTTGCTTTTTGTAGCGCATCGTTTCCAATACAATCGTCAGCGAATAAAATTTTCGCATCCACCAACAGTTCTTTCAAATGATTTATAAGATGCTTTAATGAATATTTATCTGACGGGCCATCTTTAGGCCTCCCGAAATGCGACATTAATATTACGCTTCCACCATCATCTAATATTTTTTTAATTGTTGGCATTGATGCGCTCATCCTGGTGTCATCAGTTATGTTATATTGGTCATCAAGCGGAACATTAAAGTCGACTCTTATAAGCGCTTTTTCATTTTTAAAATTATGGCTAGAGAATTTAGACATGTCTAAGTCTTTTAGTTTTGTTAAAAATATTACCTCTCTAAATTGTAAGAAAATAAATTCATTGATTTCAAATGTATATAAAAACCGCGAGGATATGATGATGTAAATAAAGCACTAAACGTCTTTCCGGCTCACGGTAAGATATTGTTTTTATAAGACAAGTGGTTTAGCAATAACCCAACAATTAATCTTTAATTTTACTGGCTTTAGTCAATTGGGATTTGCGGCTGGCCGGAAAAAGAATTGATAATATAAATGAAAGCCTGTTATATTTGTGAGCTAAAGAATATGGAAATTTCTGCCACTATATTTCTTCAATCTTTTTTACCCACAGCTATGCGGATGTGCGGATGTTGTATGCCGTAAGGCATCCTATATTTATATAACCCTTTTAAGGCTTTGCCTTGTTATCCTCAGGAAAACGATTGATATTATTTAATTTAAAAAACATTTTATGAGCACTCAACATTTCGAAACGTTACAACTTCATGCCGGGCAACAAATTGATCCCACAACTAAGTCAAGAGCCGTTCCAATTTATCAAACGACGTCTTATGCTTTTAATAACTCCGAGCATGCAGCTAATCTATTTGGATTAAAAGAATTCGGAAATATCTATACAAGAATAATGAATCCGACCACGGATGTTTTTGAGCAACGCATGGCTGCTCTTGAGGGCGGTGTTGCAGCATTGGCTACTGCATCAGGCCAGGCATCCCAGTTTCTGGCTCTTAATAATATCATGCAGTCAGGCGATAATTTCGTAACAACTACTTATCTCTATGGCGGTACCTACAATCAGTTCAAAGTTGCATTTAAGCGTCTGGGTATTGAAGCGAGATTTGCTGACGGCGACAATGTTGAAAGCTTTGTGAAACATATTGACAAGAACACAAAAGCCATTTATCTTGAAACAATTGGAAACCCCCGGCTGAACATTCCTGACTTTAAAAAGTTTGCTGATCTTGCTAAAGAGTATGATCTTCCTTTGGTTGTCGATAATACTTTTGGAGCAGCAGGATATTTATTCAGACCATTGGAACATGGTGCAAATATAGTTGTAGAGTCCGCAACAAAATGGATCGGCGGTCATGGCACAACCATCGGCGGCGTGATCGTTGATGGAGGAAATTATAATTGGGGTAATGGAAAATTCCCGCAATTCACCGAGCCGTCCGAAGGATATCATGGATTAAAGTTCTGGGATGTTTTCGGTGAAGGCAATCCTCTTGGCTTACCTAATATAGCTTTCATCATACGTGCAAGAGTTGAAGGTCTTCGTGATTTTGGATCTTCACAAAGCCCATTCAATTCATTTCTATTATTACAAGGCTTGGAAACATTATCACTTCGTGTTCAGCGCCACGTAGATAATGCACTGGAATTGGCGCAGTGGCTTGAGAAGCATGACCTTGTTGAATTTGTACAATATCCTGGTTTAAAGAGCAGCCCTTACAATGCATTGGCAAAAGAATATTTACCAAATGGATTTGGAGGCATTTTAAATTTTGGTGTTAAAGGTGGTAAAGAAAATGCAAGCAAGTTTATAGATTCATTAAAACTCGTAAGCCACCTCGCAAACGTAGGTGATGCAAAAACATTGGCTATTCACCCAGCATCTACCACGCATGAGCAATTAGACGAAGAAGCGCAAAAGGCTGCCGGTGTAGCTCCTAACCAGGTTCGTATAAGTGTGGGCATTGAACATATAGATGATATTAAAGCAGATCTTGAACAGGCATTCAATAAAGTTTTTTCAAAAGAACTTGTCGGATAAATTTTATATCTCATTCAACCTAATTGCGACGAGCGGCAATGGTGCATTTAAATATAAATGAATAATGCCTGGGGACTTACACATTTTTAAATATAATAAAGCAATAAAGTTAGAGTCGGGAAGAAAACTTCCCGGCTTTCACTTAGGCTATACAACGTATGGAAAATTAAATGAAAGAAAGGATAATGTAGCCTGGATTTTTCATGCACTTACGGCTAACAGTGATGCTGCAGAATGGTGGCCAGGACTAGTAGGAGAAGGAAAATTATTCAATCCGGAAAAATATTTTATCGTTTGTGTTAATATGCCCGGCAGTTGCTATGGAAGCATTAGTCCGCTTGATAAAGATCCTGAAACGGGCAAGCCTTACTATCATGATTTCCCTTTTTTTACTCCACGGGATATGATAAGATGCTACCAGTTTTTAAAAGATGATTTGGGAATAAATAAAATTAAAATTGGAATTGGCGGGTCCATGGGCGGTCAGCAATGCCTTGAATGGGCAATAGAAGAGCCGGATCTTTTTGAATACATTATTCCCGTAGGAACCAATGCGTTTCACTCAGCATGGGGCATCGCATTTAATGCTTCACAAAGAATGTGTGTAGAAGCCACTGGATCATGGACGGAAAAACAACCTCTTGCAGGTATTGAGGGAATGAAAGTGGCAAGAAGTATTGCATTGCTTTCGTACCGGAATTATGCGACTTATTATGCAAGCCAGTCAGAAGATTCAATTGGGCATATAGAAAATTTTAAGCCTGAATCATACCAACGCTACCAGGGTGAAAAGTTGGCGAGAAGGTTTAATGCTTTCAGTTATTATTTTTTGAGTAAAGGAATGGATTCTCACAATGTAGGCCGTGGAAGAGGAAGCGTTGAAAGTGCACTGACATTAATAAAAGCGAAGACACTGGTAATAGGAATCACTACCGATATACTCTTCCCTTTAAATGAACAACAATTTCTTGCTGAAAATATTCCCGGTGCAAGCTATAAGGCCATTGATTCGCTATACGGCCATGATGGTTTCTTACTGGAATTTGAACAAATCCAAAAACTTATAAGCAAATTCCTCATTGATCATCCTGTATCAAATTTAGTTTTGACAAATTAAAGAACATGGCGACACACAAACAAATTACCATCGGCTTATTCGGATTTGGAGTAGTAGGGGAAGGCTTGTATAAGGTGCTCAAAAAAACGCCGTCTTTAAATGCAACGATAAAAAAGGTTTGCATTAAGGACGCTTCAAAAAAAAGAAATGCACCGGCTGAATTATTTACGACTGACAAAAATGATTTGCTGAACGACCATGGCATTAATGTAATCGTCGAGGTTATAAATGAATCTGAAGCTGCCTTTGAAATAATTTCAGAGGCCATGAAAAACGATAAAGCGGTGGTAAGTGCCAGCAAGAAAATGATTGCGGAGCACTTATCTGAAATTCTGCAATTGCAAAAAGAAACCGGATTTCCATTTTTATGTGAACCATCTGCCTGTGCATCAATTCCGATTATCCGGAACCTTGAAGAATATTATGACAATGATTTGCTTGATTCACTGCGTGCAATAGTAAACGGATCAACAAATTATATTCTTACCAAGATGTTTGAAGATAAGCTTGATTTTAAAAATGCGTTGATGCAGGCGCAGCAGTTAGGTTTTGCAGAGGCCAATCCCACATTGGATGTGGATGGTTGGGATGCTGTTCACAAATGGGTTATTTTGCTTTGTCATGCTTATGGAATTGTATCCACTGTAAAAGACGTTTTGTTCACCGGCATTCAAAATATAAATGCAGGAGATGCCAGCTTTGGTCGTGAAAAAAATTACGAGATCAGGTTAGTAGCTCAGGCGAAAAAATTATTAAACGGAAAAGTTGCCGCATTTGTTCTTCCACAATTTGTGAAGCAGGATGACCATTTATCTTTTGTAAAAAATGAGTATAACGGCGTTGTTATTGAAAGTTCTTTTGCTGATAAACAATTCTTTTATGGAAAAGGAGCAGGGAGTTTTCCAACCGCTTCCGCGGTGTTAAGTGATATATCTGCGCTGAGCTATGATTATAAATACGAATATAAAAAGCTTTATTATCACAAACCGAATCAGCTTACCAATGATTTTTATGTAAGATTTTATATAAGCTTTGATGATTGGAAATTTATTCCCCGTGATAAATTTGAATGGATAGAAGAATGGCACGCCGAAGAAGGAAGAAAATATTTAATTGCCGTAATTCATTTTGAGCATCTTACTAAACATGACTGGTGGAAAAAGAATAATACCTCAATCATTCTTACCCCTGATCCAATCATTGAAGATATGGAACTACGCAAAATAAAAAAGAGAAGCCTGGAACTGGCAGGTGTGGTATAGTGCTTTTAATTTCACTCCTCTTATTTAATTTCATTTCTATTATATTAGATCTATCCCTTCGAAAACAGAACTTTAATTTTTCAAATAATATTTAGTTCACTGGCTAAGTATTAAAATATTCAAAGTTGAAAAAGAAACTGTTTACGTTTTCATGTGCATTTGCAACAAGTCTTTACACTTCTTCTATCATTTTTTCGCAAGCCATTTCTGTTGATGTTTCTAATATAATAAGAACTATCCCATCCAATGCTGTTGGAATTAATATGAACTATCTTATGGATGGAACTTACATCAATAGCAATGCGCAATCGGCTACAGCTAACGCTTTGAAAAATATGGGAATGAAATTTCTTCGGTATCCGGGTGGCGAAAAATCAGATAACTATCTGTGGGCAACATCTCCATATTCGCATGCCAACCCCACTATGACGCTCACGGGTAGTTGCCAATGGCCATCAGGCGATAGCCGGTTCGTAAATTCAGATTATTTTACCGCTAAATCTGTTGTATTAGACTTTGATGAATTTGTAACTACATATAAGCAGGTTGGGGCAGAACCAATGATTGTCTGTGCTTACGATGCAGCTTATTACGGTCAATCAGTGGGAGCACCATTGCCTAATCCATGTGGTACAAAACCCACCTTAGCGAGTCTTATAACAAATGCAAAAGAATGGGTCAAATATGCTAATGTAACCAAGGGTTACAATATAAAATACTGGTGCATTGGAAATGAAAGCTGGAACACATGCGACTATAATGGATGTGTTTCTGCAAACCAATATGCCACCGACATAGTAACTTTTGCCTCAGCCATGAAGTCAATTGATCCGACTATTAAAATAATTGCAAATGGAAGAGGCACGGCCTGGTGGAAAACATTATTAGAAAGTAGTGCTTCAGGTTATATCGATTACCTGGGAGTAAGCTGTTACCCTATCTATAATTATACAGGTGGCTATGAAACTTATAGAATATCGAGTCCTAATTTATTGAGCGAAGCTCAAACAGCTGTGAACGCGATTAATACTTATACCTCCGCTACCGATAAGCAGCGAATCAAGGTGATTACAACAGAATTTAATTCAATAGATTTTGGGAATGGATGGAGCAATGCGAATGATGTAGGCCATGCTTTGGTAGCATTTGACATAATGGGACAGCATTTGAAAACTCCTCAAATTGACGCTGCACTTTTTTGGAATACAAGGTGGGTTAATAACACGACGTCTCCTCAAGATATCGATGATGCCCTTGATAAAAACAGTAGCATGAATGCGAATGGTCTTGCATTATCAATATGGGGTAACAATCTATTACCAAAATTAATAAATGCTACGAGCAGCGGCATTGGAAGCAATTTTATTAAAGTCTTTTCAAATTATGATGATATAACGAACAGGCTAAATATCTTTCTAATTAATAAAGACAACGTGAGCCGAACCGTAAATCTCAATATTTCAAATTATGTATCGAATCCTTTCTATCAAAGATATCAATACGCTGGCTCAGGCGATTTGGACAAATTTCCGAGTTATGATTTGCTTGATCTAGCACCGTTACAAATAAAAGGTTATCCTTCATCATTTGTTTTGCCCAAAAATTCTATTACGTTATTTAGATTTGGAATGTCCGGCACTTTGGCATCCAGGTCTATTTCATTGAATGCAGATTTAAATAATAATATAGTAAATCTTTCGTGGGTAACAGGGCCGGGTAGTTGTGCAAGTGATTTTTTCGTACAGAGTTGTACAGATGGACTTAGCTGGAGCACTGATAAGATATTAAAAGCAGATTGTATTTTAAACAATTATTCTTTTGAAGAAACTATTGAAACCATATCAGCAAAAAATATTTACTATCGAATTAAAGAAATCGATAAGTTAGGTGTGTCATTCTATAGCGATGTGAAAGTGGTGAGAATAAAGAACAGTCAAAGTTTACAAATAAACTTATATAATAATCCGGCGGCGAATAAGTGGCTTGAACTATCAGTATTATCTAACATTGCTGAAACCGGAACCATCTTTATTATAAGCCCCGAGGGAAATATTTTGAAAAAAATTTTTCCTGTGCAAGTGAATACACGACTACGACTAGATATCCGGAATTTAGCAAGCGGCATCTATATAATACAAGTAATGAACAAGAAAGAAAAAGTAAGTAAACGGTTTCTAAAAACTTAGGAAAGATGTTTATTTTATGTACTGAAACATCCAATCATATATACTCATATTAAATGCATCATGACTTTTATTTTCCTTTCCCATGCCTGAACCTGTATAAGTTATGTCCCAGCAATTGTGACCTACGCCAGGGAATGTAGTAATTTTAGCTTTTAAAGAAGGGCTATTTTGATTAATATCTGATACTATATTTATGTCCTGCTGTATTTTAGTATCATCACTTTCACCACAAAAATTCCAAATTGGCAGGTTTATCAAATTTGAAACATCGGGCTGTTTGTCGAAACCAGCGGACATTGGTACGGATGCAGCTATATATCCATTACTCGAAAACTTGGATAGGTAGTTATAAGTGTCGGATCCGCCTGTACTTAATCCTGTAAGATAAATTCTGTGTATATCAATTCGATATTGCGAGACAATGTATTTGATAAAATTATTAAGAGAATCCGGCTTGAACTTAAATCCACATTGAGGTGAAATAACTATCATAGGATACCGCGGCGCCCAGTTTTTCTTGTTAATCATCGAAGGAGGCCCATAAGCAAGGATTTTTTGTAAATCACTTTGTTTAACCATACTGTTTCCGACTTCTCCGCTACCGTGTAAAAAAATTAGGGCTGGGTAATGCACCTGGTTATCAGCATAGCCCGATGGTGTATAAATATAGTATCCATAAACAAGATTGTTAGTTAAGTAAACAGGTGTGTGCACGCCACCTAAATCTTTTGGCAGAAGTTTCAAATCTGCATCTGATGCTATCCGCGGCATGGACGTCTGCGAATCTTTGCTTTTATTACAATTAGAAAAAATTAATAGAAATGAAAGGGCTATAGATAAAGCCTGAACATTAAAAGATTTCATGTTTAAAAATTATTAGTATTTAAATCGTTGCTCAAGTTAATCATTGGTCTTTTTATTTTAAATTTTTGCATGTTAAAATAGCAACAAATGAGAAATCGTTAATTTACCTACCTATACCCCATAGCTTGTAATTGAAAAAGCTCAGCATATTGGCCTCCTTTTTCGAGGAGCTCTTCATGACTTCCAATTTCCTGAATTTCGCCCTTTTCAAGAACAAGTATTCTATTAGCCATTCTTACAGTCGAAAATCTGTGAGATATTAATAGAGCTGATTTGTTTTGCGTTAATTCCGCAAATCTCTGGAACACTTCGTACTCTGATCTCGCGTCCAAAGCTGCCGTTGGTTCATCGAGAATCATTAACTGTGCATCACGCATATAAGCCCTTGCTAATGCAACTTTTTGCCATTCACCACCTGAAAGTTCGACTCCCTGGCTAAAATGGCGGCCTAGCATCTGGTTATACTTATCAGGTAATCTATCTATTATTGAACTCGCAAGGCTTTGCGTGGCCGATTTAATTATAAGATCCTGATTATTCAATTCTTTGATATTGCCGACGGCGATATTTTCATTAGTTGTCATTTGATAACGAAGAAAATCCTGAAAGATAATTCCTATTTCCATCCTCAATTCGGTCAAATTATAATCACGGAGATCATGTCCATCTAGTAAGATCCGCCCCTCCGTGGGATCATATAAACGGGCTAATAATTTCACTAAGGTTGTTTTGCCAGCTCCATTTTCGCCCACCAGAGCCAGTTTTTCGCCGGCATGTAATGTAAAATTGAGGTTGCGATTTGCCCAGCGCGTAGTATTGACATATTTGAACCCTACATTTTCAAAAGTAAATCCGTATTTAATAGGTTTGGGAAAGGGCAGCGGATTTATAGGCAATTTCATTTTTGGCTTTATTGTAAAAAAATCGAAAAAGTCAGTGAGGTATAAAGCACCTTGAGAGACCGTACTAAACCGTTTTATGACATTTTGCAAACTACTACCTAACTGGCGAATCGATCCCAGCAAAAAGGTCAGGCTACCTATCGTTAATTCGCCTGCAATCACCTGCCTGATGATGAAGATAAAGGCTATATAATATCCTATGGTGCCCAACATAGTGAGGCCAATTCCCCAGAATGTACGCCTCGTAGCTAATTTTTTAGTATCGGAATATAATTTTTTAAATATTGATTTGTATCTATCAATAAAGAATGGAGAGAGATCAAAGACACGAACTTCTTTAGCTGTTTGGTCGCTGGCACCCACATAACTGATGTAGTCAAGTTCTCTTCTCCTCGCCATTTGGCTCCTGGCTAAAGAATAAGTTTTGGCATTAAAATAATATTCGCCAATGAAGGAAGGGATCGTGGAAAAAAGTAAGATAAAAGTAAACCAAGGATTAAAAACAATTAAACCTACCCCCAAAAAACTCATAGTAATTACATCCTGCATTTGGGTAAGAACCTGTGTTAAAAGCGTCGCACGGCCGGTAGATTGTAATCTGGCCCGTTCAAGCTTGTCATAAAAAATGGAATCCTCGAATTGATCGAGGTCAAGTGTCGCGGCATGCGCCATAATTTTTATGGAAGTATGGTTAGCAAATAGGTCCCCTAGTAACGTGTCAAATAGATTGACTACTTTGTTTAAGCCGGTAACAATCACCACCAGCAGAAATTCGATTATAACATATTTCCAAAGCAAAGCATTTGAACCATGTAATGTGCCATGCTTGACTAGGTTCACAACCTGGTCAATTATTAACTTACCTAGATATAACATTACTAGTGGTGCAACTGCGAGGGTAATACGCAAAACCGAATTTAGAACAGTTATCCAGGGGCTGGTTTGATAGACTAACTTTAAAAATCTCGGAAGATTGGTAAGAGCGCCGAGGCGCTGTTTAAGCGTAAGGCGTTCAACGTTTCTTTTCCCATCCCCGTTCTGATTAATCGCAGCATCTCTCCAAAACTTCATTATCATAATCTACATAATTAAATTAATTAGTACCGAAAACTAAACGCACAAGCCACGAAAATCTTATTACTGAAATATTTTTATAAGATAAATTTTCAATATTCAGCAAGTTTATGAATTTGCCGTCAGGTTTTCGTTTTTATTTCTGTTTAGATATTTCTGTAAAATACTCGCAAATTCCTTTGCATTTTCTGGTTCAAACATGGTTGAATGTTCTCCTCCCAATTCATGAATTTTGATGTCCTTGGCGTAGTAACTCCACCTGTTTTTAGCTTCGTCACTTAATGTTACTTTTTTGAAGTTGATATTATTTTCAGCATCTGTAAAAAAATGGCGCTCCTTTGCGTAAAATAAAATGATCTCTTCATCATAAGGAAGTAGATTATACATTCGATGGGCGTTAGCATAATGATCTTCTGAATATTTCAAAACCTCCAGGCCACCTGTTTTAAAGTCGTTTTTATTCAAAGGCTTATTTACTTTGTTGATTAAAGATTTGAAAGAATTCAATTTATATGCAAATGCCTTGCGTGTGTATTTTGTAAACAGAAAGAATTCGAAGTCGAACTTTAATTTTATTTTATGAAGCAATTTTTTTATTGAAGCAGCAAATTTCTCAGGCTCTTTAAAATCTTTGAGATCATTTTTATTTACCTTATCCGCAATCGTATCAAACATTGCCAAGGTGTGCACTTTTTTTCCCTTTGCCTTCAATTGCTTAGCCATTTCAAGCGCAATGAAGCCACCAGTACAATGGCCTGACAACGAGAAAGGTCCATCAGGGTTATCCTGCATTATTTCTTCTAAGAATTTTGCCGCAATCTCCTCAATTGTGTCAGGGAAATCGTGTAAATCGCGTACATCAAGTGGTGGCTGAAGCGAGTAGACTGGTTGATCAGAATTTAATATTTTAGCAAAGTTCATAAATTTAAGAGCGGTTCCGCCCCCTCCCGCTACAATATAAAGCGGCACTTTATTGCCTGTCACTTTTATAGGAACCAAATATTTATTATTTGATCGACCGGAACCAGAAACATTTCCGTCAGTCCATTTAACTTCCGGAGGGGGGAAGTTGGATTGAGCCAATTGCTTCCCAGATTTTATGCAATGATCGATAAGAGATTCAAGATTTTTCTGGTACTCTTTCACTAAATCAATAATAGAGTCTTTCTGGTAATTTTTTGAATTATATCTAAAGCTAAGAATCAGTTGACCGCCTTTGATAGAACCATTCACCGTCAAATGTTCTTTTCCAAGATACTCGTCACTTACTTTTTGTCCAGCCGATTCTTTGGCTCCACTAATCCATTTCCCCGACTGAACGACAGTATCAAGCTGACCCAGATAATTAAACATTACGTTCCAATGCGCTTTTTTGGACAATCTTTTTTCTTTGTTAATATACTTCAAGATTCCAAATCCAAGCCCCTTATCCGGCACCATACGCAATTGATCTTTTACCGAATTTAACTTGTCACCCAAACTGCCCTGCGGGTTAATCTCGATTAAAATAGGATAAAGATTAGTAAACCATCCAACGGTCCTGGTTGTATCAATATCTTTTGCTATTTCTTCTCTGCCATGCCCTTCTAATCCAATAGTAATTTTATTTAATCCTCCGCAGTTGCTAAGGGTCATTGATAGTGCGCAAAGTAAAACATCGTTAATTTCAGTACCGTAAACCTTTGGCACCTCCTTCAATAACCGCGATGTTTGATTAACATCTAGATTCATTGTATGTGTGCTGATATCTTCCAGCCCTGGGGGTTCTGTACTTGCATTGTATATTGATAACGGTGAATAACTGCTTAATACCTTTTCCCAATAATTGATTTGTGACAATGCTGCAGAACGTTGTCCATACTGCCTTAACGCTTCATGCCACTGCCTATATGAACTGCTCTTGATACCCAGTTCGATGCTTTCGTTTTGTTTGAAACCGGTAATTAAATATTCCAGGTTTTCAATTAAAATTCGCCAGGATACTCCGTCCACTCCCAGGTGATGGATAACAATTAAAAGGCGATTCTCTTTTTCAGCCTCTGGCGTTTGCATCAAAACCATCTTCACAAGTTCGCCATTGCCAATATTCAAACTTCTCTGATAAACTTCCGAATGTTGTGTTATCACCTTGGCTAGTTGCCTTACCTTTACAGAACGTAAATCTTTTATAATCAAATTTTCTGAATGAGTTCCATATTCCTGGTGCCATACACCATCTTTTTGAAAGTATTTAAATCTAAGCGCATCATGTTGTGATATCAATTTATTGCAAACATGGCTGAGTAAATCTGGAGATATACGTTTATCTATTCCTAACAACACACTTTGGTTGAAATGAGAAACTGATTTCCATTGATTTTCAAGGTACCATTGTTGAATTGGCAATAACTCACATGCTCCGTTCAGAAGTCCCTGCTCGCCTGACAAAATAGCTTCAGGTGATTTTGAAATAACACCTGATATCCGTGCAATAGTTTGATTGATGAAAATATCTTTTGGCTGAAGCTCATAGCCTGCGCGCCTCGCACGACTTACTACCTGTATCGTTAATATTGAATCGCCGCCTACTTCAAAAAAATTATCGTTAATACTTACCTGCTTTAGACCCAATAGTTCCTGCCAGATTTGAGCTAATACTCGTTGCACTTCGTCACGGGGTAATTCATCCTCTTTGTTTGGCACTTCAATTATTGCTGTATCAGGTAATGCCTTTCTATCAATCTTTTTATTAGGAGTCAATGGAAATTTTTCTAACTGAATCCATATTGAAGGGATCATGTATTCAGGCAGTTTTTTTCTAAGTTGCAATGTTAAGTCCTCTTTTTTGAAATCCCCCTCCGGCACTATGTAGGCTGTCAATCGTTTTACCCCGTCTATGCCCTCACGGGCCAATACAACTGTTTGCTTTGAAAAACCGCTTTGTGCTATTGCAACTTCTATTTCTCCTAATTCTATTCTAAAACCTCTAATTTTTACCTGATTATCAATTCTCCCTAAATATTCTATATTTCCATCATCAAGCCATCTCCCTAAATCGCCTGTCTTATATAATCGCGATCCAAATTCTTTACTAAATTTATTCGGTATAAATTTCTCTGCCGTTAGATCTCCGCGATTTAAATAACCCCTGGCGAGTCCTTCACCTGAAAGGCATATTTCGCCAGTCACTCCTATAGGCACTAAATCATCGCTATTACTGAGCAAAAAAGCAGTAGTATTGGCTATAGGAGTTCCTATTAGGATTTTTTTTCCTTTCTCCAATTTATAAACTGTGCTATACGTAGTATCCTCTGTAGGACCATATAGATTTCGGACTACTATTCTTTCGCTATCAAGATTTTGTTCTACAAAAAAAGGAATAGGCTCCCCAGCCATATTGATTGAACTAACATTATTAAAATGTGCCCCTTCTTTTAATAAACTCTCAATAACCACAGGTACGGTGTTGAGCATAATTGAAGTATCCGTGTCGAGGTATTTATTTATTTGTAAGCCATTTTCTAATAGCCTGATTGGCTTTCCAATCGTTAGTGGGTAGAAAAATTCAAACACGGAAAGGTCGAAACACATTGACGTGGAAGCATACAAAATATCAAATTTGTCCTGTGAAAACTCCTGCTTACACCAGTTAATAAAAGAATAAACGTTGCGGTGCTCAATCATTACACCTTTTGGCTTTCCGGTTGAACCCGAAGTATATATTACGTAGGCTAGGTTTCCCGGCTTTATTTGGTTATCAACATTTTCTATAGGCTTATTATTTACGCTTTCCTCTACATCCTCCATTAGAATAATGTCTACACCTGGAACTTTGGGAAGTTTTTCTATACTTGCACGGCTGGTTATTATGACAGTGGCACAGGTATCCTCGAACATGTATTTTATTCTATCCTGAGGGTATTCAGGATCTATAGGTACGTAGGCCCCTCCCGATTTTAAAATACTTAGGATCGCTATCAACATTGCAGGGCCTCTCTCAATACATACTGGAACGAGTATTTCTTCTTTGACCCCGATATTTTTCAAGTGATAGGCAAGCTGGTTTGTTCGCTCATTTAACTCGCGATAAGTAAGCCTGCTTTCTTCAAAGACCAAGGCGATGTTATCGGGGGTCTTTGCGGCCTGCTGCTCAAATAAATTTATTATATTATTTCCTCGGGGATATTCAACGCTGGTATTATTGAATACCTCAGTTATCTCCTGCCTCTCAACCTCGGAAAGCATAGTAAGTTCTGAGATTTTTTTTGAAGGCTCTTTTACCATAGATTCGAGTAGCTGACTAAAGTGCTTGGCCATCCGTTTCACCGTCCCTTCTTTGAATAAATCCGTACAGAATTGCACGATTCCCTTGAGGCCATCAGCTGTTTCAATTATTGTGAAGCTTAAGTCGAACTTCGCATTTGTGTGCTTATAGTCCTCCCTCAAAAGAGTTAGGTCTCCCAACTGAAGCCTTTTAACATCCTGTGTGTTTTGTAACACTAACATTACCTGAAAAAGAGGGCTATGGCTGAGATTTCTTTGTTTAACAACAGCGTCCACTACTTTTTCAAAGGGTATCTCCTGATTGTTATAAGCTTCCAGGGTATTTGTTTTGATTTGTTGCAGCAAATCACCAAATAAATCGTCGCTATCTATTTCATTTCGAAGCGCGAGTGTGTTAATAAAAAAACCTATAAGGTTTTCGACTTCGGGCTGTTGCCTGCCAGCTATAGGTGTGCCAATGCAAATATCATTTTGACCACTGTAACGATGGAGAAGCACATTGAGGCCTGCAAGTAAAGTCATAAACAAAGTGGTACCTGAGTTCTTGCTTAGCACTTGTAACTTTTCTGATAATTCAGCATCAATTCTAAAATTCACAATCGCACCGTTATTGCTCTGCTCAGGCGGTCTTATATAATCGGTTGGAATTGCAAGAAAACCTACGCCTTCAAGCTTTTCCTTCCAGTAACTTAATTTTTTCTCGAGGATATCACCTTGCAAAAACTCTCTTTGCCATATTGCATAGTCGGCATACTGAATTTCCAAATCCTTCAATCGCGGCGGCCTCTGTTGCTCAAAAGAGGTATATAGTTCTGCAACCTCTTTTACAAGTATAGATTTTGACCACCCGTCAGATACAATATGATGCAACGTTACAATAAGTATGTGTTCTTCGTTGTCAATCTGTATCAAATGCCCCCTAAGCAAGTTATCTTGCGATAAGTTGAAAGGCTTCTTAATTAATTCGCCAATTACCCGTTGCAGTTCTTCCTTGTCTTTTTGATGTGCTAGTCCATCTACAATTGTCAATTTCCATTTATCCGGTTCTTTGATATGCTGATATGCCTTTCCGTCTAAACTGCGGAGTACTGTTCTAAGTACTTCATGCCGATTAACTATACTTTCCAACGCATATTGCAAGGCGTCCCGGTTTAGTTTACCCTTAAGTCGTAAAATTTCGGGAATATGATATTGAGTACTTCCTTCCAGTTGGTCAATAAACCATAAGCGTTCCTGGCTGAATGATAGCGGAATATTTTTGATTCCTTGCCTGTTGATGGCTTTGATCTTATTGTAATTTTTATCAACCTTTTCAGATTTCCATTGGCTGTTTCTTAAGAATTCAATAATTAACTGCTTGTTATTTTTTATTTCTTCGATACAATTTTCATCAAAATTTTTATCCTCAAGAATACTGAGTTGCAATTGATCATCTTCTAATTCAATCCTTATACCGCTCTGTTTAGCTGAGTATAGTATCTCAACAGCCTTCGAGAAATTGCTATTGCGCTCCAGAGTTGTATTATCGCTATGCTCTATCATCAGATCTTTATCATTTTAAAGGATTCTTTAGTAAGCTTTTGGATAGAAGTCTCAACTTGCAATTCAATATATTTACTAAGAGTCCCAATAGTAGTAAACTCAAAAATTATATTTATAGGAATTGATACCTGTAAATTTCTCTCGATAAAGTATATCATCCTAACTGCCAGCAGTGAATGTCCTCCCAGTTCAAAGAAGTCATCATTGATCCCTACCTGCT
>JBDUEG010000020.1:0-19912 GCA_040002575.1 Ginsengibacter sp. | reverse complement strand
AGCTAATAACTAAAGGCTGATCATATTAAAACAATTAATAGTTATGAAAGTAGTTCGATCAAAAAGTTTTTTATTCTTACTCATCATTTTCTTTGTAGTTGGGTTCAGCACTTCTGCAAAAACTTTAATGGGTTTTTATTCAAGTGAATTACCCGGAGAAGAAAATCCTTTGTTTGCGGCATATCCTTTATGCCTGAAAGAGCACCGCCAACAAACAAAAGATTACGTTCGGGCTTATAGTGAGCTAAAACGTAATTATGTGATTGATATTTTTAATAAAGGAAAGAAGTTTTTTCCAAGAGCCATAGATATTTTGAATAAATACAATGTCCCCTTAGAATTACGGATGTTGCCGGTTCTTGAATCAGAATTTACTGCAAATGCTGTATCGCATGCCGGTGCAGTTGGTTATTGGCAGTTTATGGGAGAACTTGCAAGAGAATATGGTCTTAAAATAGGCGGTAAGTACGATGAAAGAAAGAACTTCTCAAAATCAACAGTTGCCGCTGCAAAATATTTACGTGATCAGCTTGAATATTTTAATGACGATGTTCTTTTAACGGTTGCGTCTTACAATTGCGGTGCAGGTCGTGTAAGATTGTCTGTTAAGAAAAGTGGCAAAGCCGGTGCAAATTATTGGGACATAAAAAAATACCTTCCGGCAGAAACCAGGAAATTCGTTATGAATTTTATAGCGCTCAATGTTATCGCTGCCAATTACGATAAATTCATCGATAGAAAGCTCAATTTTAATGAAGCACCAGTTATTGAATTCGCTGCTTTAGATTCTGTTATCATTAAAGATTCTATTCCTTTTAAGATTGCGCTTTAATCAACTCGCCTTCTGATATTATTTAGGTAGTATCTTAGTGCACTCATGCCTAAGTTAAATTATAATGACAGCATCAACTTTATGCGCAAGCTTACCTTGCGAAGGCTGTGGAATGCTACCAAAGTGCTGTCGAGCTTTTATATAAGCAGACTTTTAGATAAACCTGTACAATGGGGGCTACCTATTTCGATATCATTTGAACCGACAACTTCCTGTAATCTTCGTTGCCCAGAGTGCCCAAGCGGATTGAGGCAATTTACACGGCCAACAGGTATGTTAAAGAAAGATTTTTTCCGGCAAACGATTGACGATATTTATAAGGACATCCTTTACCTTATTTTCTATTTCCAGGGTGAGCCGTTTTTAAATAAAGACTTTTTAGAAATGGTAAAATATGCTTCTGCAAAAGGTATTTATTCAGCCACATCCACCAATGCACATTACCTAACAGACGAGGTTGCACGACGAACAGTAGAAAGCGGGCTGGACAGGCTTATAATTTCAATAGACGGAACTACACAGGAAGTTTATAAGCAATATAGAATTGGTGGCAATATTAATAAAGTACTTGAAGGCGCAAAAAATATTGTAAAGTGGAAAAAGGAATTGAAGAGTACAACACCATTTGTTTTCTTCCAGTTTCTTGTGGTAAAGCCGAATGAACACCAGGTGGAAGATATTAAGATGCTTGCTAAGGAAATAGGCGTTGATGAGGTTCGTTTTAAAACCGCCCAGGTTTATGATTATGAAAATGATCCTAACAAGTTGATTCCATTAAATGAAAAATTTAGCCGTTACAAAAAGAATAAAGACGGCAAAACAATTTCAAAAAACAAACTGGCTAATCATTGCTGGAAACTCTGGCAGGCTAATGTAATTACATGGGACGGCCTTGTAGTTCCGTGTTGTTTCGATAAAGATGCTTCACATCAATTGGGAAATCTTAAGGTGCAATCTTTTAAAGAAATATGGCGAAATGATAATTACAAACAGTTTCGAAAGGAGCTAATGACAAGCCGGAAAAATATTGATATCTGCTCCAATTGCAGTGAAGGCGTTTCCGTTTGGAAGGATTAAAATCTCTTTTGCTGCTTGCCGATACTCTTTCAATTTAATTTTGGCATTTCGTCTTCGTTGCATTTTGAAAAAGAGGCAAGAATCTTTTCATTAAATTGCCGCCTCATTACAATCCCTCATGAAAAAATACTTTTTGTTTGTTTTAAGCATTTTATGTTCAGGCCTTCTCAATCCTGCATCGGCACAACCCAAGTATGAATTTCGGGGTGTATGGGTTGCCACTGTTGACAATATCGACTTTCCTTCAACTAAATTTTTAAGCTCTTATGGCCAGCAGGCAGAATTTGTAAGCTTACTCGACATGCACAAAAGAAACGGCATGAACGCAGTGATTGTTCAGATCCGGCCTGCTACTGATGCTTTTTATCCCTCACAGTTTGAGCCCTGGAGCGAATGGCTTACAGGTACACAAGGAAAGCCGCCTTCTCCCTATTACGATCCTTTGGAATTCATGATAACTGAAACCCACAAACGCGGAATGGAATTTCATGCATGGATGAACCCGTACCGGGCTGCCTTCAATATTAGTAAATCATCCATTTCACCTACTCACGTTACACGCCTCCACCCTGAATGGTTTTTAGATTATGGAGGTCAAAGATATTTTGATCCCGGCAATAAAGAGGCACAGCAATTCTTAACAAACGTTGTTAGAGATGTTGTTCACCGTTATAATATTGACGCCATTCATTTCGACGATTATTTTTACCCATACCGAATCGCCGGAAAAGAATTTGGTGATTGGCAATCTTATAAAAAAAATGGAAACGGCATGGATAAGGAAACATGGCGCAGGAGTAATGTGGATTCAATAATTGTTATGCTGAGTCGTGCGATTAAGCAGGAAAATAAATATTGCAAGTTTGGAATTAGTCCTTTCGGCGTTTGGCGAAATATTGATAAGGATCCCGAAGGAAGCAATACAAAAGCGGGACAGACAAATTATGATGATCTCTATGCCGATATTTTATTATGGCTCAAGATGAAATGGATTGATTATGTAGCGCCGCAATTGTATTGGGAATTTAAACACAAAGTAGTAGGATATGAAGTCCTGATCGATTGGTGGGCCAGGCATGCTTATGGAAGACAAATGTACATTGGTCATGGTATCTACAGGGCACTGGAGTCAAAATCGTACGCATGGAAAAATAAAAATGAGCTGCCAAATCAGTTAAGGCTATTAAGGGAATATCCGGAATTACAAGGCAGCATATTTTTTAGCAGTTCTACTTTTGCCAGCAACCCTCATGGATGGAGTGATAGCCTGCGCTATAATTACTATAAATATCCGGCAATCGTTCCTCCTATGCAATGGATAGATTCTTTGAAGCCATCGCGGCCTGAATTAATATTTGATAGTTCTAAGGTTTCGATCTACTCTAATGACATCGACCTTTATCTTGTTGCCGATAGCATGAACAAAAATCTTAATCGGTATGTAATTTATAATTTCACCGATACAAACAGCATTGACAAAAATTTGCCCGTAAACATTACAGAAATTCTTGTTTCCGGCAATAGCCTGTACAAGTTTGATCTTCGAAATATACCACTTCAGCAAAACACAATAATAATAGCGGCAACTGCATTAACAAATACCAATAATGAAAGTGATCTTAGCCGTTACATCTATCTTGAGCGTAAAATAAATGGATGGCACGTTATGCCGGTTGAAAATAACAAATGAGAAAGTAAAATTTAGTTAGGCTCCGTCAGGCTATATTAAAACTTTTTTCCGCTTTAAATTCTACGAAAGTAAACCAGGCCATCACAATAGTTGAGACCAGGAACCATCCAATAATCAGGTAGTTTATCCAGGTAATGTAACTGCTTGCATGAAACCAATCTCCTGTTTTTAAAATAATTAAACAACCAAAAAGATTTTTAAGAATCTCCCAAATAATTGCATAACGGTTACGATCCATTAGCTCGGTGAACGCATATACGTTGAGAAAGATAAAGAGGCCGTATAAGAAGATGCCCGGTGTGCTGATGAGGGCAATATTTGCAAACAGATAGCTTGTAAATAGAAGCACCGTCACAAGTTGTACCCAGCACCAGGCAAGCATTTCAAAAGAATATTTGGGATTATATTTTTCAAAATTGTAAACGTCCTCAATTTTATAAACAGGGAATCTTTCAATAACATCAGCCGGGCGCCAGCCCAAAGGCATAAACCATATTCGAAGTTTGTCTTTCCCTGCTTTAGCATTCCACGCGTCCTTTATTAAAAGCCATAAATGCAAAAAATTTATCTTGACAGGATTCCATGTTCTAACGGGGCGGGTAATCCCATAAACAGGAGTTACGTCAGAAAGTTCTTCCTGGTATGTTCCAAAGATTTTATCCCATATAATAAATATCTGTGAGAAATTTTTATCGATATAAAGAGGGTTTATTGCATGATGAACCCGGTGATGAGAAGGAGTTACAATTATTTTTTCCAGCCAGCCCATCTTATTAATATGCTGCGTGTGGTACCAAAACTGTGCAAACAGCTGAATTGGTGCAACAACAGCTATAACCTGTCCGGGTACTCCGAGTATGGCTGCAGGCAAAAGGAACACGGTGAATATCTTTACTATAGTCGAAATACTTTGTCTGAGTGCGCATGCAAGATTAAATTCTTCGCTGCTGTGGTGTATTATATGATTGTTCCAAAAAAGATTGTAATGATGTGAGATGCGGTGCACCCAATATCCGGCAAAGTCTAATGCAATGAAAGCAATTATATACACCCAAATTCCTGGTGGGATGTGAATGATAGCAATTTTATCTGACAGCCATTCATAACTTATCACTATCAAACTAAGACCTAATACATCTTTGGTCACATTTGTAACACCTGAGCTTAGGCTGGATATCATATCCATATGCCTTACTGTATCTTTCCCCTTGCGCCATCCGTACCATTTTTCAAACAATACAAGAAGCAAAAAAACCGGCATAGCGACCAATAAAATTTTACCGTAGGTTTCCATAATTATTACCTACTAAAGTAACAAAAATTAAGACAAAGATTTGCGCTGTTTAATCGACTTAAGCAAAGACGGCATTATAGATAGCCCCTCATTTCCAAATTGTTTTATAAGTATTTTTACATTGACTCTTTTCACTTTCGAATTAATTTTAAGTAATTAAATCTTCCACTGCATGAATTTAGAAATGCATGCTGCCTTTCCAAAAAAAGAAAACGTTGTTATAGTTGGCGGAGGAATCACTGGTCTTTGTACCGCTTATTATTTACTAAAAAGCGGCTATCAGTCAACGGTAGTTGATACGGGCGACATTAGTGATGGATGCTCGTTTGGGAATATGGGCTTCCTTTCTCCAAGTCATTTTATTCCATTGGCATCGCCTGGTATTATTGCAGAAGGCTTTAAGCATATGCTTAATAACAAAAGTCCTTTTTACATTAAGCCGCGGTTAAACCGGCGGTTTCTTCAATGGGGTATGCATTTTTATAAAAGCAGCACCCAACAAATCGTTGATAAAAACACCCCCGCTTTAAATGGGCTATTGCTTTTAAGCAGGCGACTTATGAATGAAATAAGGGACGATATCGGAGATGTATTCGATATGCAGGAAATCGGCTGCATGATGATGTGCCGCAGCCAGGATACTTTAAATCATGAACTGCGCCTGGCTGATAAAGCCGAAACGTTAGGCCTTAGTTTGGAAAGATTAAATAGTAGCCAGGTCCAGGAACTTGAGCCGGAAGTAGAAGTAAAAGTGGCGGGCGCCATTTTATTTAAAGACGATGCCCATATAGATCCAGGAAAGTTCATGATTGCAATGAAACAATATCTTGAAAAGAACGGAGTAATATTCAGACTATTTACAAAGGTTACCGGCTTCGAAAAAAATGATGAGAAAATTAAGGCGGTGATTACTGATCAGGGAACAATCAAGACAGATAATATTGTATTAAGTTCCGGCAGCTGGCTTCCTGTGGTAGCTAAGATGCTTGATGTTACATTATTAATGGAGCCCGGAAAGGGCTATAGTTACACGTATGATCACATTGAAAAAAATATCCGGTATCCAGCGATACTTGTAGACGGGCGCTGCGCAATTACTCCGTGGAAAAATAAATTACGCATAGGAGGCACAATGGAAATTAGCGGTTTCAATAGCAAAATTTTAGTAAACAGGATGAAAGGAATTTATGATTCCGTTACAAGCTTTTACCCAGGGCTAAAAATTGATTTCCCTGCAAAAGATAAAATCTGGACGGGTTTTCGCCCCCTAACACCCGATGGGTTACCATATATCGGAAAGGTTAATGCTTATACTAATTTAGTAATTGCCGGAGGCCATGCGATGCTGGGAATTTCTGAAGGTGCAGGAACGGGGAAAATAGTGAGTGATATAATAAATAAAAAAAATATCGAAATGAACATAAGTGCTTTTAAGCCTGATAGGTTTTAGATGAGATTCACGTCATCGCTCATTACTAAGGCATTTTTATTAGCATTTCCACTCCTAAATCAATTCTCTTTCCATGTAAAAACTGTGTCATTTTGTCTAATATTTCTTATTGGCAAAAAGTTTGACAACGTTACCTTTGCAGCCAATTTTAAAATATGGAAAATAATAAGAGGGAAGGTTACGAAAGCAATGACAGTGCTCCAATAGAGGCAGATGATTTTTCAGTTCATGATAATATAGCAGGAAATGATACTGAGCAGGAAAATTTTGAACCTTCTTTACCGTCTGAAGAGACGGCTAAGTTAAGAGAAGAGCTTGAGGAACAGAAAGACAAGTACGTAAGATTGTTTGCCGAGTTCGACAATTTTAAAAGGCGTAATGCTAAAGAGCGTATTGAATTAATTCAAACTGCCGGAAGAGAGGTTATTTCTTCATTGCTCGATGTGCTTGATGATACTGACCGTGCAGAAAAGCAAATGATGGAAACTGATGATTCCAAACAAATTAAAGAAGGTGTTCAACTCGTGTTTAATAAACTAAGGAAGACGGTGAAATCAAAGGGGCTGGAACCTATGGAAAGCCTCGGAACCGATTTTGACGTAGAAAAACATGAGGCTATCACCGAAATTCCGGTTGGAGACAAGAAGTTGAAAGGCAAAGTTGTAGACGAAATTCAAAAAGGCTACTATCTTAATGATAAATTGATACGGTTTGCCCAAGTTGTTGTTGGCAAATAATCCCATTCAAACAATATTTTTCAATCTTGCAATTGCGGGCGGGTTGTTAAACAAAATTTTCGCAGTTCATAAAATCGGTTGGTAAGTTCCATGGCTTCAAAAAGAGACTATTACGAAATTCTGGGTGTAAGTAAATCTGGAAGTGCAGATGAAATAAAAAAGGCGTACCGGAAAGTTGCTATGCAGTTTCATCCTGATAGAAACCCGGGCGATCATACTGCCGAGGATAAATTTAAAGAAGCCGCTGAGGCATATGAAGTGCTGAGCGATCCTGACAAAAAAGCCAAGTATGATCGCTTTGGGCACAGTGCTTTCAGTGGTGGACGTGGTGGAGGATTTTCCGGGCATGATATGAACATGGAAGACATCTTTAGTCAGTTCGGTGATATTTTCGGCGAAGATGTTTTTGGAAGTTTTTTTAGTGGTGGAAGAAGTAGTGGCCGTTCGGGGAGAAATAAAGGTGTAAGAGGAAGTAACCTGCGGGTAAAAATTAAAGTGAATTATGAAGAGATTGCAAAAGGAGCTTCAAAAACCATCAAGGTAAAAAAATATATCTCATGTAATACATGTGGCGGCTCCGGTGCAAAAGATAAAAACAGCATGCAAACCTGCAACACTTGTGGCGGAAACGGGCAGGTACGAAAAGTACAAAACACTTTTCTTGGGCAAATGCAAACCGTAACAACTTGCCCGACATGTAACGGCGAAGGCTCCGTGGTTACAAGTAAATGCCCATCTTGCAAGGGAGAAGGAAGAGTGTACGGCGAAGAGACCGTAACGCTTGATATTCCTGCCGGAGTGCAGGATGGTATGCAACTTAGCATGAGTGGAAAAGGAAATGTAGGAGAAAGAGGCGGCGGGCCGGGCGATCTTATAATTTTAATTGAAGAAGAAGCGCATGCTCATCTCCACAGGGAGGGATTAAATGTCGCCTTTGATTTATATATCTCATTCCCTGATGCGGTGTTCGGAACACAGTCAGAAGTACCAACCATCGACGGAAGGGCAAAAATTAAAATACCTCCGGGCACTCAAAGTGGAAAAATATTCAGATTAAAAGGAAAGGGTTTTCCATCTATAAATTCTCATGAAAAAGGTGATCAGCTTATCCATGTAAATGTATGGACTCCTCAAAATGTATCAGCAGACGAAAAGGAGACACTCGAGAAGATGCTTCAGAGTGATAATTTTCAACCAAAGCCTGATAAGAATGATAAAACGTTTTGGGAAAAAATAAGGGAAACTTTTGCTTAAGGAATGTTTGGCTTTTAAGTAAGCTTACATATCCAACAAAACTCAATTAATATTTATTACAGCTTCTTTTTCTTTCTCTTCTTCTCATAATAGATAACTGAGGCTTTGTCAAGTAATGTCATAAACTCGTTCTGCAAGTAATCATCTTTCAAAGCAGCCTTGGTAGCAATTGCTTTAATATCCATCCAGTCAATATCCAGGGGAAAATAGGTGGATTCTCTTAGCTTAAGTCCAAACATGCAAACGGCACTTGCAAACTGTAAACTTTTTGAAACGGAATCAAAAGGAGAATAGTTATACGGGCAATTATATTTTAATAATTGTTCTATTGTGTCTTGCGGCAATTTGTAATGCATGGTAAGCTTTGCCACATTCTGTTCAAGGTGCGGTAATGTATCTCCTTGCATAGGAACAATTTCAAAGACTGCTGTGTTACTTGTGCCTGCTCCTATTTCACCACCCTCCAACTCATCGCCTTGCTGAGACAGCACATTTTTTTTATTATCATAACCTATCAGCCGGTATTCTTTTACTAGTGAGGGATTAAATTGCAAAGTGAAATAAACATCGTTTGCAATAGAATATAATGTTTGGCTAAACTCTGTCACAAGGATTTTTTCCGCTTCTCTTATATCATCCAAGTAAGCAAAATTTCCATTTCCTTTTTTTGCAAGCACTTCAATTTTTGAGTCTTTATAATTTCCCATGCCAACACCAAGGCACGTAAGATATACTCCTGATTCCCTTTCTTTTGAAATAAGTTCTTCCAACTCCTTCTCGGTTTTTTGGCCCACATTAAAGTCGCCGTCTGTGGCGAGTATTATCCGGTTGTTTCCTCCTTTTATAAAAGAGCTTTCAGCAAGTTTATAAGCAGACCGGATAGCCGCTTCACCAGGCGTATCGCCGGAAGCGGTTAGTTCTTCTATGGCGGTAATTATTTTTTGCTTTTCACGTCCGCTTGTTGGTTCCAACCAAATGCCAACACTGCCTCCATACACCACAATTGAAACGGTATCCTTCTCTCTTAAATTTTTTACAAGAAGCTGAAAAGATTCTTTAAGCAATGGCAGCCGGTTAGGTAAATCCATACTGCCCGATACATCAATTAAAAACACAAAGTTGGAGGGAGGCACCTTTTCAAGATTTAATTTTTTTCCCGAAAGGTTTAAAAAAAGCAACCGGTTATTGTTATTCCACGGGCACCCTGTTACCTTCGATTCGATGTTGAAAACATTTTTGCCCTCAGGTTCTTTGTAATTAAAATTGAAATAGTTAAGCATCTCATCTATCCTTACTGCATCTGGCGGTACTTTGCTATTTTGATTAATAAACCTTCGAATATTACTATAGGAAGCTTTGTCTATTCGCATAGCAAAGCCGGTGCTATTATTTACACTGCTTTTTATAAACTCATTCTCTACAAGGTTGCTGTAGCTTTCATCCCTGTAATATGCAGTTGGATAAATATGTCCTTCGGAGCCCAGCGTAATTGAAACCAGCTTTGGCTTTTTCGTAGTAACGTTTGTAGAAAGTTGCTTCAACGTTATCTGCTGGTAAACGTCGCATTTGATTTTTATGGATTTTGTTTCAAATCCCTGCGAACTTAAGATTAGGGAATCGTATAAAGAATTGCCTGGAATACCAAAACCTCCGGTAATGCCGCTGTAAAATATAGAACGGCTCGACGGCATGAAAATTTTTACATTTTGTAACGGCTGATTTTTTTCATCTTTTACTTCACCTCTTATATAATACTGACCCGATGCACAAAACATCAGCACAGACAAAATAAAAGTAAAGTAACCTTTTTGCAACGGGGTTTATTTTGAAAGATAAAGTCTTATGCTCAACGCTCAAAGAGTTTTAAAAACTTTACATAAAGTATAATAGAGTTAAATCAATTGATAAATCTCTTTGATGTTTCTGCCGAGGCCTTCATAATCTAATCCATAGCCAAGCACAAATTTATCAGGGATGGTAAATCCCAAATAATCAATTTTAATCGGATGAATCATAGCGTCGGGCTTGTGGAGAAGTGAAGTGATTTTCAAAGACGCAGGATGATGATGTTCCAGTTGCGGAATAAAATGTGAAAGTGTTTTGCCGGTATCAACTATATCTTCAATTATAATAACATCTCTATGGTAAAGATCAGCATCAAGGCCAATAGCAGTTACTACCTGGCCCGTTGATTTTACACCTTTATAGGAAGCCAACTTAATAAAGCAAATTTCAGCTTCAACATTTATTTCTTTAAACAGATCCGCCGCAAACATAAATGCACCATTTAATATTGCGATGAATAATGGCTTTTTGTCTTTGTAATCCCGGTTAATCTCTCCAGCTACCCTTGACACCTGCCCAGCGATTTCTTCCTGGGTTAAATAAGGAATAAATTCTTTGTCATGAACTCTGATGGGGAACATAAATTATTTTGAAATGATAAGCTGCTGGCCGACTTTTAACTGGTCATTTTGTAGGCGATTCCATTCTCTAAGATGAGCCACAGATACCCCATATTTTTTTGAAATGGTATACAGGCCTTCTTTTGGTTGTACTTCGTGAATTCTTACGTTGTAATTCCCGGCAGTACTATCATTTACAGATGATTTTTCCAAAGCGGGCCTTAGTAAAACTTTAGTACCGGGGTAAATATTATCTGCTGCTGATAAGTTATTAAAATCATAAAGGCTTTGAAGAAGAAGACCGTTTTTCTGAGCTATGTCATAAAGCGTTTCATCCGGATGAGAAATATAATAATCCTGGCTGCCTTCTTTTTGTTTTCTCTCGAGAAAGATAAACTGGTTTTTTTCAAGCAAGCCATCTTTATCCAAATCATTTATCTCCAGCAGCTTTGCAAGCTTGATATTGTTTTGGGTTGCCACAGCTAATAATGAAGTTCCCTTTGCAACCGATAATGCTTTACTTCCATTAATAATTAGGTTACTTTTCGCAGATGGATTTTCGCTGACATTTTCTCCGTCTGCGGCGCCGGATTCCGGCATCTCCTTTAGAATCGGATCTTCTTTATCATCGCTATATTTTTTAGAATCAAACATGGGCACTTCTCCGGCTGCAAGTAAAGTATATTGCTGAAGGTTGTTGTCCTCGATATTTTTTATAAGAATGTCGGGGTACCTGGGATTGGTTGCATAACCAGCCTTACGCAGGCCATAAGCCCACGCTTTGTAGTCACGCGGGTCAAGTTTAAACAGAGGCGCATATCTTTCGCTTCCCCGCAAAAAATTTGAGTGATCCCGGTAAGATTCATCCGCATCTTTATAAACGCGAAAACACTCACCCAATGCATCGTCATCGTGGCTTACACCGCCGCCGGTCCAGCTGCTTTTGCATTTTATACCGAAATGATTATTTGATTTTTTTACCAGGTCGCTGTTGCCATTTTCTGTTTCGAGGATACCTTGCGCCAGCGTAATTGCAGCAGGCACTCCCATCCTGATCATCTCACGAACGGCCATGTCTTTATGATCTTCAACATACTGCGCTACTGTGATATATTGAGCAAGAAGAGATGAGGAATATATTATGAAAGCAATCAGCAGGAAGAATATTTTTTTCATAAAAAATAAGATGTGGTCAATATATTATATGAAGCAAATACGATTATTTTTTTACGATACACATCAGGCCATCTCTAACGGTAAGCATTACGTGCTCTACTCTTTCGTCTGCTGCAACATGTTTATTGAATGCATCAATTGCCAAAGCATTTTTCCCGGTAATTGTTTCTTCAAGCACCTCACCATGAAAGAGAACATTATCCGCTAATATAAATCCACCCTTTCTTAAACGGGGTAAAGTTAATTCGTAATAATTAATATAGTTTACTTTATCAGCGTCTATGAACACAAGATCCCACGTTTCATTCAGTGTAGGAATAATTTCCAGCGCATTGCCAACATGTAAAATTATCTGATCATTTTGCAAAGATTTTGCAAAATAATTTTTGGCCCTTTGCGCATCTTCTTCGCTAAGTTCGAGCGTATGTAACTCACCTGCAGGCGTAAGTCCTTTCGCAAGGCACAATGCACTATACCCCATAAATGTCCCTACTTCTAATACCCTGTCCGGGCATATCATGTAACTTATCATCTCAAGCAATTTGCCCTGCACAGGCCCGCTTAACATAATAGACTGCGGATGATTTTTCATCGTATAGTCTTCTATTTCTTTTAAGAGATCGTCTGTGCTGCTGGTAAAGCCGGCTGCGTAACTTTCAACCTTGCTATTTATAACTTCTGTCATAGTATTATTTCTTTTGAATTTTTTTTAGATGATACAATCAGTAACCCAATAAACGTCAACAACCCGTTTACAATAATTAATTCTTCTGCGAAAACATAACCATTGAATAATTCTTTGGAATATTTATCAATAAAAAAACAAATAACCGGCGCAACTACACAAATTACAGGTGTTGCCCTGTCCAGTACATTTCTCTTTTTTGCATAAATTGAAAAAGCAAAGAGGCCTATAAGCGGGCCGTAAGTAAAAGAAGCGACTTTAAAAATCGCACTTACAACCGATGCATTGTTTACTGCATTAAATAGCAATATTACAATCAATATTAAAATTGAAAATCCAACATGCACATAATGCCGTTTTGTTACCATCTGTGCTGAATTTTCATTTTTCCTTTTGTCAAAATTTAAAAAATCTACACAAAAAGAAGTGGTAAGAGCCGTAAGCGCTGAATCAGTAGTGGCAAAGGTTGCTGCTGTCAGTCCGAGCATAAACACAATAGCCGGAACGCCTTTGAAATGGTTGAGTGCAATCTCAGGAAACAAATAATCAGTCCTTGGCAAATGAGTGGCTGAGTCAAGTGGAATTGCAACTCCGTTTTTATTTGCATAGATGTAGAGCAATGCGCCGACACTTAAAAAAAACAAATTGATTATTACAAATACAAAAGTAAACGTGAGCATATTCTTTTGTGAGTCCCAAAGATTTTTGCAGCTTAGGTTTTTTTGCATAAGATCCTGGTCAAGGCCGAACATTCCTATTGTAACAAAAATGCCTCCTATGAATTGTTTTGAAAAATGAAATTTGTTGCTGACAAAATTATCTGTGAAAAATATTTTTGAATAATTACTTTCTTTTATTGTCTTAAATGCTGTTGCAATATTAAGATCAAGGCTGTTGCAAATAAAATAGATCGAAAGAATTACTGATGCAACTAAAAAAACTGTCTGAAGGCTGTCTGTGATAATTATAGTTTTTAGCCCTCCCCTGTATGTGTAGGCCCAAATCAATAAAAGGCAAATAACAATCGTTAACCAGAAAGGCAATCCATAAGAGTCAAAAATAAACTTTTGAAGAACGATGGCTACAAGATATAGTCTGAAGGCCGAACCAATAGTTCTTGACAAGAGGAATATTGCCGCCGCAGTCTTATGGCTCACTTTACCCAGTGTTCTTTCAATCACTTCATAAATTGAAGTGAGGTGCATTTTATAATACAGAGGCAATAAAATCCCTATCACCAAAAAATATCCTACCGCATTCCCCAGGACAAATTGAAAATACCGGAATTGAGAGCCGGCTGCATTTCCAACCTCGCCGGGTACAGAAATAAATGTCACACCACTTAGTGCAGTGCCAATCATTCCGAAAGCAACGAGGTACCACTTCGATGAACGGTTCGCGATAAAAAAAGTAGAATTGTCCGAAGATTTTTTTGAAGTTATATAAGAGATAAAAATTAATACTAAAAAATAACCGATTATAAATGACAATAGCACAGAGGGAGACATACAATATGAATTAATGAAATGCAGCCATGCAGCCCTAACGTTTAATTATTGCAAACAGGATGTGAATAATATTAATTTTAATTTTTTTCAAGATAAATAAAATTATGTCAATTAAGTCTGTAGCCGTTTTTTGCGGATCTAAAGCCGGTAACAATCCCTTATTTGCTAAGCATGCAAAGCAATTAGGGTACTTGATTGCAGAAAAAAATATAACACTTATTTATGGCGGAGGTAATAAAGGAATTATGGGAGAAATAGCAAATGCTGTTCTTAAAAAAAATGGAAAAGTAATCGGCATCATCCCCAAAGTATTAACTGAATGGGAACACCAGCATCATGGGCTATCTGAACTACACGAAGTAGCGGATATGCATACCCGCAAGCGTATGTTGTATGAAAAATGCGATGCCGCCATCATACTTCCCGGCGGCTATGGCACCATGGATGAATTATTTGAAATACTTACCTGGAACCAGTTAAGCATTCACGATAAAAAAATAATTCTTATCAACTCCGGTGGATTTTATAACCACTTAATTTTACACCTGAAGACGATGGAAGCTGAAGATTTTTTATATCATAAACTCGTTGATAAGCTTATCATTGTTTCTGTGCCGGAAGATGTAGTATTTGACTAGGAATGTCTTTCTGAAAGCCCGTTTATTAATTTGCAAATATTATAATGTAAAAGAAAACCCAACAAAGACAATTGAAAGACTTTTAGAATTATAAAATGTAAGATTGAATTCATCAAGCGTTGCTTTGAAATTATGAATCTCCAATCCCCTTCATCAAGGGCTTTTTGCTTAATTTAGTGTCATAGTTTTAGAAAATTAGCCGGCCTTGATAAAGCAAATTTCATTTCTTTTTATTTTCATTGTGTGTGCTTTTCAGGGCTTCGCAAGTCACATAGTGGGTGGTGAAATGACCTATCAATATATTGGCCCGGGCTTAACGCCAAATACAAAACATTATAAAATCACACTTAAGCTTTTTCGCGATGAGCTGGGCGGCGGAGCGCCTATGCCGGCAAATGTTTATATAGGAATATTTGATGGCAGTCAACAATATCCCACTTCAGACGTTCCGTATCTGGTAGATAAAACGAGAGAAAATGTAGTGCCTGTAAATCCATTTCCGCCCTGTGTAGTTAATGCGGATCCTATCGATTATCACGTGGGTATTTATGAGCTAAATGTTGACTTACCTGATAATGCGAATGGCTATACCGCTGCATATCAAACCTGCTGCCGGGTGATACCTTTGGAAAACGTAGATAACAGCAATGCTTTTGGAACAGGCTCAACTTATACTTGTGATATTCCTCCTTTAGCCGAGAGTAGTCCGGATTTTTCTACCAACGTAAGCCTCATTTGCAAAAGCCGGAACTTTACTCTTGACTTTAGCGCAAAGGATCCTGATGGTGATTCGCTAGCCTATTCTTTTTCTAATGCATATGATGGCGGGTTAGCATCAGGTGCCGGCCTGATAAACCCACAGGCTCCCCCCTATACATCTGTGATTTATTATAACGGCTACAAACCAACAACTCCTTTGGGCCCAACTGTAACAATTAATCCCGCGACAGGAATCATTTCTGGAACTGCACCGGATGTTGGAAAATATGTTGTAGGTGTGTCGGTAAAATCATACAGGAATGGAGTGCTTACTGGAGATCATCGTAAAGATTTTATTGTAAAAGTGGGTGACTGTGATTTTGCCGGAGCTCAACTTCTTCCGCAACCAGTAAGCTGTGGAGGATTTACAATAAATTTTTTCAATAATAACCAGTCGCCACTTAACCAAACGTACTTCTGGGATTTTGGTGTCGCATCTTTCACAAATGACACTTCAAATCTGCCAAACCCAACTTTTACTTACCCAGATACAGGAGTATACGTCTATAAGCTGGTTGTAAACAGGAATCAACCTTGTGGAGATTCTATGTCGCAGACAATTAAAGTATACCCCGGCTTCTTCCCTGGTTTTAAATGGACCGGACAATGTGTGAATTCTCCTGTACAATTCCTGGACACGACTTCTTCACGATATGGAGTTGTAAATTCATGGACCTGGGATTTCGGTGATCCTTTAACTCTTGCTGACACCTCACACCTGGTAAACCCAGTGTATACTTTTCCTAACTCAGGAAATCCTGTAGTAAGATTGATAGTAAGCAACAGTAAAGGATGCAATGATACCGTAAGTGTGCCCGTAAATATCATTAGTAATCCGGTAGTGTCAAGTACATTTAAAGACACTACTTACTGCGGAAAAGATACCATACAGTTGCATGCTTTTTCGGCTACTGCCGGGAGTTATAAATGGTTACCGGCGGTAAACATCTTAAATGGAGACACTCCTGATCCACTTGTTTTCCCTTCAGCGTCTACAAAATATATCGTCACGTTTGATGCAGGTGGTTGCTCTTCTACTGATACAGTCCAGCTCAATCCTTTGCTGGATCTGACAGCTTCAATTGCAACATCTTCGCCAAATATTTGCGAAGAAGATACTGTTACACTAACTGCAATTGTTAACCATAACCCCATTCAATTCTTATGGGCCCCCACCACTTCATTGTCTTCAACTTCTACGCAATCAACAAAAGCTTTTCCTCCAAATACAACGACGTATAACGTAGTGGCCCGTTGGGGTAACAATTGCACTGCCTCAGCTACTCAGACCATTAGTGTAAAAAAACTTGCCATTGCAGATGCAGGGATTGACACCTCCTTTTGTGTTGGCACTGCTGGTGTAATGCTAAATGCTTCCGGTGGTAATGATTATATCTGGACTCCGTTATCAGGGCTAAGCAACGCCAACATTTCCAATCCGATCGCCACTCCCCAGGTACCAACTTTATATTATGTTTCAGTTGGCATAACAGGATGTACTACAAGAAAAATTGATTCAGTGTTTGTAACACCGAGAATGCCTCCATTAATTTCACTCACCAACGATACGTTGATTTGTTCTATTGATACACTTCAATTACTGGCAGCAGCTTCGTTAGCCACACAATTCTCATGGACACCAAATTATAACATAAGTAATCTTAGCAGTAGCTCTCCAAAAGTAAGTCCTGATGTTCCCTCAACTTATTATGTAAAAGTTACTGATGGATATAAATGTGTAAATACAGATTCGGTTTTTATTGATGTGAAACAATTTGTAACAATTAATGCGGGTAATGATACTACTATTTGCCAGGGTGATGCAATTCAACTTCAGGCAGTAAGTGATGCCCTATCATTCTCATGGTCGCCGTCAGCAACGCTCAGTAACAGCAATACAAAATCAACTATCGCCACCCCATTGCTTACTACAACCTATAATGTGATTGGTAATATTGGTAAATGCCAGGCTGCCGATGTCTTGACAATTACTGTTGTTCCGTATCCAGCAGCTTTTGCGGGAAATGACACGGCCATATGCTTCAATGGAATTGCACAATTGAATGCTTCCGGCGGAAGTACTTATGCCTGGTCTCCGGCTACATTTTTATCAGATGCTAATATTTCAAATCCGGTTTCAACTCCGGATAAAACCGTTATATATACAGTTACGGTAACAGATACACTTGGTTGCCCGAAACCTGTTTCCGACGATGTAATTATTACTGTCTTCCCTCCCATTATTACTGATGCTGGCCCGAGGGACACAGCTATTGTTTTGAATCAGCCCTTACAATTACACGGCATCGGTGGTCAGTTATATTTATGGTCTCCTCCTACTGGACTGAGCAATATTAACATAGCTGATCCCATTGCTAAGCTTGCAAATAGCCAGCAATATATATTAACGGCTTCCAACAGCGCCGGTTGCAGCGGCACTGATACTATAGATGTAATTGTCTATAAAATTGATGCCGGATTGTACGTCCCGAACGCCTTCACGCCCAACGGTGACAATTTGAATGAAGTTTTTAGGGCGGTGCCGTTAGGGATTAAAACACTGAATTACTTCCGGATTTATAATAGGTTTGGCCAATTATTATTTTCAACTAATCAACAAAATGCCGGATGGGATGGTACTTATAAGGGTAAGAGGCAAAACCCTGATGTATATGTTTGGATAGTGGAAGGAGTGGATTACCAGGGTAATAAAGTATTTAAAAAAGGAATTGTAACATTAATAAGATGATATCTTAGTTAGTTGGAACCGGCGATTATTTAAATTTAAAGTCTAAAGAATTTTATGAATAGAATTGTATTTATTACAGGAGCAACTTCAGGAATAGGGAGAGCCTGCGCTGAAAAATTTGCTGAGAATGGAGATTCAATTATTATAAATGGCAGAAGAAACGAAAGGCTGCAGGAAATAAAGAAGTTATTGGAGAAAAAATATAAGGTGGATGTACTTTGTTTGCAATTTGATGTGCGAAATAGAAAAGAAGTGCTTGAAAGTATCAATGAGTTAAATGATAAGTGGAAGCCTATAGATATTCTTATTAACAACGCGGGACTTGCTCTTGGGAGAGACTATTTTAATGAAGCAGATATTGATGATTGGGAAACCATGCTTCATACAAATGTAAACGGCCTACTGTATGTGAGTAAGGCAGTGCTCCCATCCATGGTAGAGAGAAAAAGTGGGCACATTATTAATCTTGGCTCAGTTGCGGGTGATGATATGTACGAAAAAGGAAACGTTTATTGTGCAAGCAAAGCTGCAGTAGATGCTATCAGCCGCTCAATGAGAATTGACCTGCTCCCCCACAATATAAAAGTGACCAATATAAAGCCCGGTGCAGTAGAAACGGAATTTTCATTTGTTCGCTTCAAGGGAGATGCAGAAACCGCTTCTAAAGTGTACGATGGCTTTGAACCCGTTACTGCCCGGGATATTGCCGATGTCATATTTTATTCTGCGTCGCTACCCATCAATGTTTGCATAAACGAACTTGTAATAACTGCAACAGCGCAGGCCAACGGAATCTTCATCAATCGCGGGTAATCAATCCGACAATAAACTCCCCGGAATACCGTTAGCGATCATAAGCGACTTTTTAAGGAGTTGAGCATTTTATTAATAAAAAAATTGTCCAAACCCCTTTACCAATTCAGCTATTTTTAGTAATATTGTTTTATCCACATTCCGTTACCCAAAAGAAACCTATTGAAAAACCTAATTCCAGTTTTAACGCTCTTAATTTTTTTGAATATAAACGTAAGTGGCCAGGAAGTTATTCGCCAGGTCTCATGTTTTGATTCCACATTAAAAAGAGAAGCGGATAGTTTAAAAGCTGGATTTTATGAAAAGGGTTTTGTTGTTGTGAGAGAAGCTACGATGATGATGGAAAGTGAGTACGAGATGCCAGTAATTGTTCCCCTCAACGAAGGAAGTTTTTATCAGTTCGTATTTATAGGAGATCTTTCATCCAAATTGTACGAGGTGAGAATGTATGATTATAGGGAAAAGCAGGTTTTTTATCAGAAGCATTACGGAAATGACGTGCAAGGCAATATCATTAGTTATCCCTATATTCCTAAATTCAGTGAGTACCATATTATCAAACCAGTCCAGGTAAATAAGCTAAAAAAGAAAAATGTTTGTGGCTATATAATTATGTTCAAAAAAGTAAGATAGTTTTTTGTATGCTTGTTGATAACTTAACCCGGGGCCTGATTAACCCCGGGTTTTTTTGTAGACCGAAGCTTAACCTGGTAGTAGCCTTTCGTTTGAGAAACTCTTGTGCGAGAAAATTGGAGATTGTAGATAAAAGCGCATGAAACCTTTAACCGTACTGAATATTCTAATAAAATTTTAAAGTTGCCCGTAGTATAATCCGGTGATATTTA
>JBDUEG010000019.1:0-20487 GCA_040002575.1 Ginsengibacter sp. | reverse complement strand
TTGCGGAGAAAACAACCTCTGCTTATCAACAGCAATTCAGGGATCTTTTTATGGCCTTAAACAATAATCCTGATCATAATGAATGGATGGATATTTATAAAAAGCTTGTTTATTGGGAGCTTGAAATGAAGAAAAGTGATAGTCCGGAAATGCAAGAGGTATTTCAATCACAAAAAAGTGAAGCCAATACAGAGTTCTTCAAATTTATTTCTAAAAATTATTCTAATTGGGTAACTAACCCTGCTGCTGAGTCGCCCATAATGAGCCATACTCTAATGAAGTTTAAAGTATTTCCTCATGTTGAAAAAGGGACACCCACTTTTTTTATTCTGATTGATAATTTAAGATTCGATCAGTGGAAAGTAATTCAGCCGCTCTTTGCAGAAAATTTTCGCATACTGGAGGAGGAAACGTTTTATTCAATATTGCCAACAGCAACGCAATATAGCCGTAATGCTGTTTTTGCCGGAATGCTTCCTATTGATATAGAAAAAAAATTCGCTGTTGAATGGAAAAACGATGATGAAGATGGAGGAAAAAATTTATTTGAAGAAGAATTTTTCAAAGCGCAGCTAAAAACATTAAGGAAGGATGATCTTAAATATTCCTATACTAAAATCACTAATCATCACGATGCACAGAAACTGGTAGATAATGTCCACAACTTTATGAGCAATGATATAAATATTATTGTTTACAATTTTGTTGATATGCTTAGCCATGCACGGACTGAGATGGAAGTTCTCAAGGAACTTGCCGCTGATGAGGTGAGCTATAGAAGTATTACTGCATCATGGTTTGAGCATTCACCATTGCACCAGGCTTTAAAGAAAATAGCCGACAAAAAAATTAATCTTATTGTAGCAACAGACCACGGCAGTGTAAGAGTGAATTCTCCTCACAAAGTAGTAGGCGACAAGCAAACCACATCCAACCTGCGGTATAAGCATGGTCGTAATCTCAATTATGATCCTAAGGAGGTACTTGCATTTCGTGATCCCAGGCAAGCTGGGTTGCCGGTTCCGAATGTAAATTCGTCTTTCATTTTTGCGAGGCAGGATGGTTATTTATGCTATCCAAATAACTATAATCATTTCGCTAACTATTATCGCAATACATTTCAACACGGCGGCGTAAGCCTTGAAGAAATGATAATACCGGTTATTCGAATGAGCAGCAAAACTGCTACTTGAGTTTTAAACACTTCCTGTAAATTTGTTATTATTATCTTCTTTAACTCTTAAAGAGTTTTCTGATATATGAAATATAACCCGGCTGCTTTAAAAAAATTAGAGAATATACTTGATGAAAGCGGGTACATTGTAAGATACGAGCGTGGCTCGTTTCAAAGCGGCTACTGTATCCTGGAAGATAGAAAAGTTGTTGTGCTGAATAAATTTTTAATCACAGAAGGAAGGATCAATACCTTAATGGATCTTATTCCACTGCTAAACATAAATTATGACATGCTTACCGCTGATTCTCAAAAGATGTATGATGAAGTAGTTGCGCAAAACCAATCTGCAAATAAATAGTAGGAGAAACTTTTTACCAACCTATCTTTTAATAGCTTTGACCAGTGAGCTACCCTTCTTTATGTGTTACTTTTCTTGGTACGGGCACCAGTGGTGGAGTGCCTATGATTGCCTGCCAGTGCTATGTCTGCACATCTCAAAGTGAAAAGGATAAAAGGTTTCGAAGCAGTATATTGGTGCAAAGCAATACCACAACTTTAGTTATTGATACTACCCCTGATTTTCGTAGTCAGATGCTAAGGGAACATGTAAACAAACTGGATGCTGTAGTTTATACTCATCTTCATAAAGATCATATCGCGGGACTTGATGATATAAAAGCATATAATTTTTTCCAGGAAAAGCCCATGGATATTTATGCAGATGAGCTTACACAAAGCGCATTAAAAAAAGAATTCTCCTACATATTTGCTGATAAAAAATATCCGGGTGTTCCGAGCGTAAATATTCATACAATTACTGATGAAACATTTATGGTAGGCGATATTCCGGTAACTCCTATAAAAGTCTATCACCTGCATATGCCTGTTCTCGGCTTCAGGTTTGGAAAGTTTACTTACATAACAGACGCTAACAGAATTGACGATGCAGAGAAAAATAAAATACGCGGTAGTGACACCTTCGTATTGAATGCACTTCGGAAAACAAAACACATTTCTCATTTTACGCTGGAAGAAGCTGTTTCAATCATTCAAGAGTTAGATATACCGCATGGATACATTACACATATAAGTCATCAATTAGGAACCCATGAAGAAATAAATAATGAGCTGCCCGTGAATATCAAGCTGGCATGGGATGGGTTGAAACTTTATTTTTGAAACCAGGTATTCATTTATTCTTTTCATTATTATAATTCGGTAAACAAATAATTCAATTAATTGATTATTTTACTTTGAAAGAAACTAAATGTGGAGAGATTTCATAAAGGATTATTTCTCTTTTTCCGCTAAAGAAAGAAAAGGAATTATTTTAATTGTTTCAATAATATTGTTGATACTATTTTTCCCTTTACTGTTTTCTTATTTCTCAAAAAAGCCTTCATATAGTCATGAGCAATTTGATAAAGAAATTGCAATGCTAAAGATATTACACAATGATTCTGCGCAGCGCAAGGCATTCAGCAGTAAATATGATAACGAATATGTAAATGACTATTCGTTGTCTCCTGGAAAGAGATCAGCATCGATCCCCTCGGAAGTTTTCGACTTTGATCCCAACACTGCGACCCCAGGTGATTGGAGACGGTTAGGTATACGAGATAAGACAATAAAGACAATTCAAAACTTTATATCTAAAGGAGGGAAGTTTTATAAGCCCGAAGATATAAGCAAAATATGGGGATTGGCTCCGGCGGATGTTCAACGCCTGGTTCCATATGTTAAGATAAAAGTTGTGGGTAAGGAATACGCTTCAGCTGAAAAGAAGGAATTTCCTAAAACCTCATATTCTCCTAAAGTGGTTAGCCAGGTGGATATAAATCTTGCCGATACAAGTGCATATATCAGCTTACCGGGTATTGGAAGTAAGCTGTCGCAAAGGATTATTTCTTTTCGTGATAAGCTGGGTGGATTTTATTCAATTGAGCAGGTGGGCGAGACATACTTGCTGCCAGATTCGACTTTTCAAAAGATAAAGCACTATCTCTCCTTAGGTAATTCGCCGGTGAGAAAGTTAAATATTAATACTTCGTCTGTTGATGAAATGAAAGTGCATCCATACTTAAGATACAACATAGCAAATGCGATATTTCAATACAGGCAACAGCACGGTAATTTTGCTTCTGTAGATGATATAAAAAAGATTATGGTAGTTTCTGAACAAATATTTATAAAAGTATCCCCTTATCTTTCAATAGAATGATGGTTCAATAAGTGTTAAGATTGATAGCAAGAAGTTCACGCCTTTTAGCATTCATTCAATACAGATTATCTTGCACAATAAACTTAAAAAATGGACTTTAAGAATAGTGAACTGACAGACCAGGTGGCGCAAACAGCAAGAGATTTCGCACAACAACATATTAAGCCACACCTGATGGAATGGGATGAAAGCCAGGAATTTCCTTTACACATCTTTAAAGAACTGGGTAAACTCGGAATGATGGGAGTACTTGTTCCACAGGAATATGGTGGTACCGGATTAGGGTATCCTGAATATAATGCAATCATCCAGGAAATAGCAAAGGTTTGCGGCTCAATTGGCCTTTCTGTCGCAGCGCATAATTCTCTATGCACCGGCCATATTCTTGCATTTGCAAATGAAGATCAAAAGAAGCAATACCTGCCTAAACTAGCCACAGCAGAGTATCTCGGTGCCTGGGGACTTACAGAACCGAGTACCGGCAGCGATGCAGGGAATATGAAATGCATCGCTAAAAAAGATGGTGATGAATGGATAATCAACGGCACAAAAAACTGGATAACCCACGGTAAGAGTGGAGATGTGGCTGTAGTAATTTGCAGAACAGGTGAGCCGCACACAAGAGATAACTCAACTTCGTTTATTGTTCCCCGTGGCACAGCAGGTTTTTCCGGGGGAAAAAAAGAAAATAAGCTGGGAATGAGAGCAAGCGAAACCGCAGAGATGATTTTTGATAATTGTAGAATACCAGACTCGGCACGCATGGGTGGAGTGGGAGATGGGTTTAAGCAGGCGATGGCTGTGCTTGATGGTGGCCGTATTTCTATTGCAGCTCTTAGTCTTGGTATCGCTAAGGGCGCTTATGAAGCATCCCTTAAATATGCAAAAGAGAGGCACCAGTTTGGGAAACCCATCGCTGAATTCCAGGGTATTTCATTTAAGCTGGCAGATATGGCAACCGAGATTATGGCTGCAGAACTTCTAATAAGCCAGGCCTGTGATTTAAAGATGCGGGGTGAGAATATTACAAAGGAATCTGCAATAGCAAAATATTATTCCAGCGAGATCGCTGTAAAGGTTTCAACTGATGCTGTGCAGATATTTGGTGGCTATGGATATACAAAAGATTATCCTGTCGAAAAGTTTTATCGTGATAGTAAGTTGTGTACTATAGGTGAAGGAACAAGTGAAATTCAGAAATTGGTAATTGCGAGAGAAGTATTAAAGTAAATACATTAAATCAATGATTGTACAGTTAAGAATTATTTCAATTTCAAAACCAACTGAATTCCCGGTTTATAATAACGATTAAATTAAACTTTTTTATCCTGTCCAAACATACCACCTAATTTATCTTTTGCAAATTCTTCTATCTTCTCTCCTGTAGCTCCAGGGATGAAATCTGAAATTTTATCTAAAAAATCTCCACCATCATGTACCGGGCTTGCAACATTAGGCTGACTTCCGGCAAGTGTTGCACTGGTAGCAGAAGTTGCGCCTTGTGGAAAGAAATTATCAATTGCACCGCCTACCATTGGAAATTTTTCTTTTATGTAACCTGTGATAGTATTTAGGATTCCATGTGATTGTTCAGAACTCAAGCCATGAAGACTTTGCAATTTTTGAATTAACTCGTCCATGATTGATTGGTTTAAAATTTATAAAATACTTTCGCCCGCAAATTAAGCATTATTAAGAAGCATTGAATTTATAAAACCTTTTTCTAAATCTTAATAAATCCGGCTTAAAAAATTTGTTTAGAGATTTTATTTTAATAGCCATAACTGACATTCAAAACTTCCCCAATGAAAAAAAAATTCCGTTTAATGATTGCAATTTTTTCCGCGATATGCCTTACCTCAATATATACCACAAGCCTTGCACAGGATTCGACTGTAAAGCAATTGCGGGAACATACTTCAAGGAAAATTGAAGTAAAAGTAGATAGCGGCAAAACCTGGAAGACGGGTGGCATTTTTAACCTGACTATTGGCCAGGGAAGCCAAAGCAACTGGAGCGCCGGTGGCGATGATTTTTCATTTACACTTAATTCAAACTTTGGATTGTATGCACTATATAAGAAAAACAGGTATAGCTGGGATAATACACTCGATCTTAATTTTGGATATTTAAACACCACGAGTCTTGGCAGTAGAAAAAATGATGACCGGATTGATCTGTTATCTAAATTCGGCTATGAGCTAAAACCCAAATTGAATTTGAGCACCCTGTTTAATTTCCGTACACAATTTGCGAAGGGCTATGATTATAACAGTGAGCCAAAAGAATTATTATCAGATTTTCTTTCGCCTGCATACATTTTATTAAGCATTGGGTTAGACTACAAGCCGGCAAAGGGTTTATCTATATTTATATCCCCTATTACTTCGCGATGGATAATTGTACAAAATGATAGCCTCTCAGCAAAAGGTGCTTATGGAGTAACGCCAGGTAAAAAAGTTAAAAATGAAATTGGCGCTTTCGCCAGTATTAACTATTTAAGTGACCCGGATAAAAGCATAACTTATAATGGCAGGCTTGATCTTTTCTCCAATTATGAGCACAATCCGCAGAACGTAGATGTTTTGATGAATAACAAGTTCATGGCAAAACTTTCAAAAGTGCTTACAGCAAGCCTTGAACTTGATTTGATTTATGATGATGATGTAAAATTATTTGGAAAGAATAATGATTCTCCGGCATTGCAATTAAAATCATTGATAGGTGCAGGGTTGAGTGTGAAGTTTTAAAACGATGGCCGACTGGTGTAAGGCAACGATAGCGGTAAGTTGGATTGTTGGTTAGCGCTCATCACTTTATACATTCTCTATAATTCCGGCAATTCCCTGGCCCCCGCCAACACATGCTGTAACAATACCGTATTTCTTATTAAGCCTCTTCATATCATTTATCACCTGGATCGTAAGTTTCGCACCGGTACATCCAAGAGGGTGTCCTAATGCGATTGCTCCCCCATTAATGTTGACCTTTTCAGGATCCAGTTCAAGTGTTTTTATTACTGCAAGCGCCTGCGATGCAAACGCTTCATTCAATTCAATAAGGTCAATTTGAGAAAGGTTCATTCCCGCCTGCTTCAAAACTTTCGGTACTGCCTCTACAGGTCCAATGCCCATCACACGGGGATGCACACCCGCACTTACGCAGGCGATAAGTTTTGCAATGGGTTTTAGTTTAAGTTCGTTCATCATTTTCTCGCTCATAACAATTACGAAAGCAGCACCATCGCTTGTCTGCGAAGAGTTACCCGCAGTAACTGTACCTCCTAATGCGAAGGCAGGTTTCAATTTTGCCAATGCCGCAATAGAAGTATCTGCACGTACCCCTTCATCAGTATCTACCACAAAATTTCGCTTTTTCTTTTTACCGTTTTCGTCAACATAAATTTCTTCAACGGGCATCGGCAAAATACCCGTTTTGAAATACCCATTTGTAATTGCGCTCAATGCTTTTTTATGAGAATGCAAACTGAATTCATCCTGCTGCTCCCTTGTTACTTCATATTCTTTTGCCACCGCTTCGGCAGTTAAGCCCATTCCCAGGTAATAATCCGGCGTTTCCGATGATACAGAATATGCAGGCACTGTTTTCCATCCTGAAGTTGGTACCATCGTCATGCTTTCCGTTCCGCCGGCTATAATACAATCAGCCATTCCACTTCTTATTTTAGCGGAAGCAATAGCAATTGTTTCCAACCCACTGGCACAATAGCGGTTAACAGTCATACCCGGCACTTCAATGCCGAGTGCCCTCACACTTATCATGCGCCCAACCTGCAAGCCCTGCTCTGCTTCCGGCACAGCATTCCCGACAATAAGATCATCTACTCTTTTACTATCCAGTTCAGGAACGCTTGCTACAAGTCCCTTTATTACGTCAACAGCTAAATCATCCGGACGATAAAATCTAAAGCCACCTCGTTTTGATTTTGTAACTGCTGTTCTGAAACCTGCTACTATATATGCTTCCATAAAAATTAAATTGATATAAAGTTACCGATTTAAAAACTTTTGGAAAGTTCTTAAACTTCCAAAAGTTCTGTTCAACTCAAATAATTTGCAACAATAGGCACCCTTCTTCCTACTCCGAAAGCCTTTGGTGATATGCGGATTACCGGGCAAAACTGGTTACGCTTATATTCATTCATATTTACCATTCTTAAAATTCTGTCTACCATTACAGGATCGTAATCCTGTGCCTTAATTTCGTTAGGCCCCTTAACTCTTTCAATATATTGATACAGTATCTTATCAAGTATTTCATAAGGTGGAAGGCTGTCACTGTCTTTTTGATCGGGCCTTAACTCGGCTGAAGGCTCTTTTGAAATTATGTTCGAAGGGATAACTTCTTTTTTTGAATTAATAAATTTAGCCAGTTCGTACACTTGCATTTTATAGCAATCTCCCAAAACTCCAAGGCCTCCGGCCATATCGCCATACAGTGTGCCATAGCCTGTTGCAAGCTCACTCTTGTTAGAAGTATTTAATAAGATGTATCCGTATTTATTTGCAATAGCCATAAGCAGATTTCCACGGGTCCTGCTTTGAATATTTTCTTCGGCTAAGCTAAAAGGTGAGTCCTTAAAAACCGGTTTTAAATCATGAATAAACTGGTTGTAAATTTTTTTGATGGGTATAATATCATAGGGGTTGTCGAGATTTTTACTTAACTCTTCTGCATCATTTACAGAATGGGTGCTTGAAAATTCAGAAGGCATTAATATCGCTCTTACATTTTCTTTGCCTAAGGCTTCACAGGCAAGAGCCAAAGTGACTGCACTGTCAATTCCGCCACTGCTGCCAATAATTGCCTTTTTGAACCCCATTTTTTTAAAATAATCTCCAATGCCCAATATAATCGCTTCATATACCTGGGAAATATTAAGGTCTGGTATAAATTGCAATGGCTCAGGTTCGCTTTGCTTCAACTGTGCCGGTTCTTTAACTAGGTTATCAAAAGTGCCATCGTCATTTAATATCACCTCGGCAATATCTTCCTTAAACTGCGGAAGCTGGCTACATAGATTTGCGTCCTTGTCAAAAACTAATGAAGCACCATCGAAAACAATTTCCGTTTGGCTTCCAATCGCGTTGCAATAAATTAATGGAAGTTTGTATTTTAATACATTGGCTTTTATGATTGCTTTTCTATCATCAACATGTGTATAATCAAAAGGTGATGCGGAAATATTAATCATCATATCTGGCTGCTGCTTCATAAGAACGTCCATCGGGCAAACTCTATACATCGGATTATCTCCGAGATTCCATATGTCTTCACAAATGGTAAGCGCAATTTTCTTTCCTTTGAATTCAATAACATCCCATGTGAAGGCCGGTTCGAAATACCTGTATTCATCAAACACATCATAGTTAGGCAGGCAGGTTTTATGAGCAATCCCTTTGATCTCTCTTTCATAAAGCAAGTATGCAGCATTAAAAAGATCTTTGCCTTCTCTTACCGGGTTCCGATCCGGGCTCCCTACAATTACCCCAATAGTATCAGCATGTTGCTTAATTATATCAATACTTTCGTAGCATTTATTTATAAAATCATTGAAGTCCATAAAATCCCGTGCAGGATAACCACAAACAGACATTTCGCTAAAAACAATAAGGTCGGCATTCTTAGCTTTAGCAACTTTTATTGCATCAATAATTTTATTGGTGTTACTTTCAAAATTGCCAATATGATAATTTTGCTGGGAAAGAATGATTTTCATCTTACAAAACTACTTGAATAAAATGTGTAATTATTTTTTGCGAACAGCTAACCCGTCTTTGAATTTGCATAAGCACATTGTCTTCATTTTTTATTTGATCGTTTTCGTTTCCTGTAAAAACAATGAGCATATTCCTGATGTTTCCGGAGTGAAAGTAAATTTGGAAAACAGGAGATTTGAGCAGGATTTCTTTGCGATTGATACAAATAATGTGGCCGCGTCGATGCAACAAATTTTAAGAAAGTATCCACGCTTTACTCCCGATTTTGTTGAAAATATTCTTGGCCTTGACCTGGATAGTTTGCTTATTCCTGCGAATGCGCAGGACAATGCAATACGCCTGTTCATTAAAGATTACACTCCTATTAAAGATTCATCTGATAGAACGTTCAAAAATTTTACGAAAGAAAATGAAGACATAAAGAAGGGATTACAATTCGTAAAATATTACTTTCCTGATTATAAGTTACCTCAATCAGTAACCACATTTATCGGTCCCATAAATGCAAATTTTCAAACATCGTTTGGCACGCAGGGAGATATACTTACTCCTGAGGGGTTAGGCATTGGATTACAGCTTCATCTTGGAAAAAATTTTTCATTTTATCAAAGCCAGGAAGGACAGGAACAATACCCTGCCTATCTCTCAAATAATTTTGATCCTGAGCACATTCCTGTAAATAGTTTGAAGAATATTATTGATGATCTTTTTCCTGATAGAAGTGCAGGCAAGCCACTCATCGAACAAATGGTTGAAAAGGGAAAGCGGTTATACCTGCTTACAAAATTTCTACCTTATACTTCCGAATACTTGTGCATAGGCTATACAGAAAAGCAATTAAAAGATGCTTATACCAACGAAGCAGTGATTTGGGATTTCTTTTTAAACAATGAATTACTCAATAATGCTGAAGAGAACATCACCAAAAACTATATAGGTGAAAGTCCTAAAACGCAGGAGTTTGGTAACGATTCTCCTGGTAATCTTGGAAGCTTTTCGGGGCTGCAAATTGTAAAAAAGTTTATGGAAAAATATCCTGAGACACAGTTAAGAGATCTTATAAACATAGAAGGAAGAGAAATTTTTAGTAAGTCGAAGTATAAACCAAGAAGCTAATTTAATTTCAAAGGAACTACCATTTCGAATGCAGGAATATTTACAAGAAACGTTTGCTTACTGTGACAGTTTTCCATAAAATAAATTCCATGCATTTTTCCTAATTCGCTTCTTAGATTACATCCACTAACGTACTGATACTTTTCGCCTGGATTTATTTTTGGCTGAATGCCTATCACTCCTTCACCTTCTACTTCTCTATATTCTGAGTTGCTATCAAAAATATACCAATGTCTTCTTAGCAATTGAACAGGAAAGGGATTATTATTTTCAATGGTAATCCGGTAGGCAAACATAAATTCGTTTGTAACAGGATTACTGTACTCCGGTTGATAAAAATTTTCAACGCTTATAGTTACCCCTTCTGAAATTTTTGAGATCATAATCCGGTAGCTTGATTATAAAGTTATTAAAAACCGCATGAAATATAAAAATGATCTTCATTTAAAGACCTTAAAATTTTATCCATCAACGAACTTTATTTGGCCTTAGACGGTAATCCAGAGCATTAAATTTTTTTGGTTCTTGAATATCCATTATCCTTCAGCCATTTCAGCACTTTCCCCAAATTATCTCCCTGAATCAGTATCTCATTATTTTTAACCGAACCTCCGGTGCCGCAATACGACTTTAGTTGTTTACCAAGATTTTCAAGATCAGTTGCCCTACCTGAAAACCCTTTTATTAATGTAACTGTTTTTCCACCGCGTTGTTTAGTATCTAACTTTACAGTTAGTGATTGCTCCCCAGTAGGGAGGGTAACACCATCCTCTATTTCTTCCGCAAATATTTTTACATCAGAATCTGTGGAATAAACAATGCCGGAGTTCAATAAATTTCTTTTACTCATTATCTTTTTATTTCAGCCTTCAGGCTTAAGTCCAAACTTTTTGCCTGGTGAATAATTGCTCCGCTTGAAATGAAGTTGACACCTGTGGCGGCATAAGAAACAATATTTTCGTAGTTGATTCCACCACTGGCTTCCGTTTCATATTTACCGTCTATAAGTTTCAATGCTTCGGAAATTTGTTCAGGAGTAAAATTATCAAGCATAATGCGGTCAATCTTTCCAACGGCCATCACCTTTTTTACATCTTCTATGTTGCGGGTTTCCACTTCAATTTTTAAATCCGGTTTTTTTTCCTGAACATAATTCCAGGCTTTTAAAATCGCCTTTTCTATTCCGCCACAGTAATCGATGTGGTTATCCTTCAGCATTATCATATCATACAGTCCAAACCTGTGGTTTACCCCTCCCCCAATTTTCACAGCTTCCTTTTCTAATAGCCTGAAATTAGGAGTTGTTTTTCTTGTGTCAAGCAATCTCGTCGAATACCCTTTGAGTCTTTCAACATACATTTTAGTAAGGGTTGCAATACCACTCATGCGTTGCATACAATTAAGGACAAGCCTCTCGCAAGTGAGAATCGTATAAATTTTGGCTTCCACTTCAAAAGCGATTTCTCCTGCCCGCATGCTTTCGCCATCTTGCTTTATTTTTTTTATGAAAGAGGAAGGTTCAACCCTTTTGAATATTTCTTCCGCAACATCAACACCAGCCAAAATTCCTGCCTCTTTTATTTTTAAAATTGCCTTGCCTTTCGCATCAGCATCTATACAGGAAAGCGTTGAATGGTCTCCATCACCAATATCTTCAGCGAAGGCATTGTCGATAAATTGAGATAATTGCCGATCATAAGACATACAAGCAAAAATATAAAATGACTGATAACTAACGTTGATGAAAATAAAAAAAGCCCGGCAAAACCAGGCTACTAAATTCATAATTGAGTTTTATTTTTCGAAACGGAGTTCCTGCACCACTTGCCTTTCTCCTTTCTGCCTTAGATAAATAGTTGTGCGATAAATGCCATTCGTTGTTTCTAAGTTTCCAATGCAATATTCGGAACCTGCATTATCACTCCTGTGTATGACCTGGAAATTTTTTGTAGGATTTTTAGAAAAGAAATCACGTAATACAAGTTCAGCCTGGCTTTTACTATACGAGTTGCTTTTACCAGGTAATGTAATTTCAACTGAGTTATCAAAAAACTTCGAGACTTCGGTAGCATTGCCGGTTTTAATAGCATTGATAATTTCGGTAAAAGAGACCGACATCAAAAAAGAAAATGATAGAAAAACCAAAGCAGAAAGCAATAAATTTTTCATAGTATATAATTAAATAACTGATTTTTGCGAAAAGCGTGCCAAGTTAACTTTAAGCTATCACAGCATGCCTTTCGGCATTAATGTAAATTTTTATAAAACATATTAATCAGTTGTAATGATGGAAGCAAAGAAAGTAATATTGATAATAATGGATGGATGGGGGCTTGGTAAAATAAAAGACAGTGATGCTCTCCAACATGCGCAGGTTCCATTTGTAAGTTCGCTCTATTCTAAATATCCCAACACAACGTTGGTTACCTGTGGAAAAGCGGTTGGCTTACCCGAAGGTCAAATGGGAAATAGTGAAGTAGGCCACCTGAATTTGGGAGCCGGAAGGATAGTTTACCAGGAACTTGAAAGAATAAATGTTGCTATTGAGAACGGTGAATTTCAAAAAAATCAAGTACTTCTGGACAGCCTGGATTATGCCAGGGAAAATGGTAAGCCATTGCATTTGTTAGGCCTCGTGAGCAATGGGGGAGTACATTCTCATATTAATCATTTAAAGGCAATCACTTCGCTTTGCAAAGAAAAAAATATTGGCAATGTTTACATCCATGCCTTTACTGATGGTCGCGATACCGATCCAAAAAGCGGTTTAACTTTTTTAAATGAATTACAGGAACATCTTCAAAAAACTGTCGGGCAAATTGCAACCGTTACAGGCAGGTACTATGCAATGGACCGCGATAAAAGATGGGAGCGTGTAAAGATTGCATACGATGCACTGGTGGAAAGGAAAGGCGCTGTTACAAATAATATTTTGTCTGCTGTAGAAACGTCCTATCAAAACGGTGTAACCGATGAATTTCTATTGCCAATTATAAACGAGCAAACACCGGATTCAGCTATAGCAGATGGCGATGCAGTAATATGCTTTAATTTTCGTACAGACCGCTGCAGGGAAATAACCGAAGTGCTTACTCAAACTTCATTTCCCGAATATGAAATGAAGCCGCTTGCATTAAATTTTACTACCATGTCCAGGTATGACCATTCATTTAAAAATGTCAATGTCATTTTTGAAAACGATGATTTGGTTAATACTCTTGGCGAAATACTTGCAGCAAATAATAAGAAGCAAATACGGATAGCAGAAACGGAAAAATATCCGCACGTTTCATTTTTCTTTAGCGGGGGCCGTGAAGTTCCCTTTGAGGGCGAAAGCCGGATAATGATTCCTTCTCCTAAGGTGGCAACATACGATCTGCAACCTACTATGAGTGCTTATGAATTAACCAATGCACTATTACCGGAAATCAAAAATAAAACCGCAGATTTTATTTGCCTTAACTATGCAAATACTGATATGGTGGGCCATACAGGCGTATGGGACGCAGTAGTAAAAGCCGCTGAAACCGTTGATAAATGTGTTGAGAAAATAGTAACTGCAGGACTTGAGAATGGTTACACTATTTTTTTAACTGCTGATCATGGCAATGCGGATTATATGATAAACGCCAATGGTACCCCGAACACTGCGCATACATTGAACCTGGTACCATTCTTTATAATTGATAAAGAATGGAAAGGCCAGGTTAAGCCGGGAAAACTTGGAGACTTGGCGCCAACTATTTTGACTATGATGCAATTGCCCATTCCCCCCCAAATGACCGGTAATATTTTAATAAGTTAAATCGGTTGTGAATATTTGCAGACTTAAAATTCCCTAACAATATCAGAACTGAATTATCTATGAAAAAAGTTTTAAGAGTTACTCTTATAATTTTGCTAATCATCTTAATTGTTATCCAGTTTATCCGGCCGGCGAAAAATATTTCCGGGATTGCAGTTTATGATATTGCTACAAAGTATAAGGTGCCAACTAATGTAATGCACACCTTAAAGATTGCATGCTACGACTGTCATAGCAATAACTCCCGGTATCCCTGGTATTGGAATGTACAGCCTGTTACCTGGTTTCTGAACAATCATATCCGGGATGGAAAATGGCATCTGAACTTTTCAGAATTCACGTCTTATGAAATTTGGAGACAATATAGGAAACTCGAAGAAATAGGTGACGAAATAAAATCAGGCGACATGCCGATGACTTCTTATACGTTTATTCATGCGGATGCACGCATGTCAGATAAAGAAAAGGAAGAGGTGCAAAGTTGGGTAGCTTCCACGAGAAAAGAAATTGAAGATAATAATCCGCCAGACAGTTTAATAAGGCCGAAAAAATAATCTGTTTAGTCTAACTGCCTTCAATTTCCATACTTCTTCTTAGCGCAGGTGTGAAAAATATCAGAAAATCAAGAATAGTTTTAGTTCGTGAAGCAGCGATTAGCGTTCATTTTTGTCCTATCTTAGTAGGGTTAAACCAAGCTTAAATATGACAGAAGAGCAAATGCTTGAGGGCTGTCTTAAAAATAATGCTTCTGTACAAGAAGTGTTATACAATCGTTTTAGCCCTCGAATGTTGGGTGTATGCTATCGTTTTGCCAGGAATCGTGAAGATGCAGAAGATATGATGCAGGAAGGGTTTATAAAGGTTTTTTCTCAAATTCACCAGTTTCGCGGACAAGGCGCTCTCGAAGGTTGGATTAGAAGAATTATTGTACACACCTGCATTAATATCCTAAAGAAAAATAAGAAGTTCAGTGATAGCGTAGATCTTTTTCATGCAAGCGCCATGCATTTAAACGAAGATAATATTCCTTCGTTGTTGCAGGCTAAGCAAGTGGTAGAGTGTATACGATTGCTCCCGTTAGGTTATAGAACTGTTTTGAATCTTTATGCCATTGAAGGTTATTCTCACAGGGAAATCGCTTCCATACTGGATATTGAGGAAAGTACCAGCAGGTCTCAATATACAAGAGCAAAATCTATGTTAGAAGATATTTTATTAAAAAATAAGATACTTCAGCAGCCGCGGCAAAAGATCAGAATGGTATCGGGACTTATTTAATTATTGAAGTAACCAAAATTTAACTGCTATTACCTCTACTACTGAAACATGTGAACAATGGAAGAAAAATTTTACCTGGATGATTTCGAGCTGTCTTTGCAAGAACAGGCTAACCACTTCAAGATGGCTCCTACGAAAAAGGTTTGGCATGGCATATACAATGATCTACATCCTGGAAGAAGGTGGCCGTCGGTTATGGTGTCGCTCGTTTTGATATTTTCTATAGTATTTGTGGGATATATTAACAGCAATACTGATAGCAAGGCTACAGGAACAAAAGATCAGGTACGTAGTGCAAGTAATGAAAAGGAAATTTCAAAACCGGAAATTACCAGTACAACCAATAAATTCCAAACTCAACCTTCTGGCCAAAATAGTAAAACTGTTAAGTCTGTTAGTTCCAATAATAAGACTTTAGCTTTCTCAGCGCCAGGTGAGAACTCCCACACTCTTGATAATAGCATTTCAAACAAAGAAATAAATCGAACTAAAGAAGGAGATCAAGCCAAGGAAATTAATCAAACAGGAAGCGTATCTCCTCCAAGCACAACCGCAAGGATTAATAGTAATCAACCATTATCCCAAAATATCTTAAACGGACAGGAAAATTATTCTTTAAATAAACAAAGAGAAATTACTGAAGTTGAGAATAATATGAACAAACAGATCTCAGTTTCAAATGACACCCGCGGGCATGTCAGTAATCAACCTGAGATTTACACAAGCTTCCAACATTCGGTAGTACAAAATTCTCATAAAGACTTACAAATTGAAGTACCAGGATTTATTAAATCAACGAACAACAAGTCATTAGCGCTAATAATAAATACAGATCAAAATAATTTGAAAGCTCTTTCTACCGAAGGTGATAAATCAGTTTTAGCAAAAGTTAAAAAGAAAAATGAGAAAATTAGTTGGGTATATTATGCCGGGACCTTTTTGAGTACTGTATCATTTAGCGGTGAGACTTTAAAGGATAATAATAGTTTAAACGTCTCTTCGCAGCCGCTGCCCCAGGTTGCACAAAAAGATATGAAGGTTCTAAGAAAGCCGGCCCTTGGTTTTGAAGCCGGTCTCAAAATGAACTATTCGTTAACAAAGAGACTTCAGTTTATCACGGGTGTTCACATAACACGTTCAGGATATGACGTTATTTCAAACCTTGTGCATCCCACACTTGCTACTTTAACTTTAAAAGACCCGTCAACCGGAAATATTTACTCACGCAGCTTTGTAACACATTATGGAGATGGAACAGGAAAGTCAACCGTTACATTGCGTAACTACAGTTACCAGGCATCTATACCGGTGGGCCTTCAATATATGTTGTGGGACAATGGAAAGTTGCAGCTGAATATAGCAGCTGATTTTGAACCTTCTTACATTTTGAACCCAGATGCATTTATCCTGGCTTCTAATGGAAAGAATTATGTTAACGTTCCTGACCTTATGCGCAAATGGAACTTTAGCAGCAATTTTGCGCCGTTTATAAGTTTTAGATCAAGTAAGTTAAAATGGAATATAGGGCCTAATATTCGTTATCAGTGGTTATCAACTTACCAAAAGAATTATACTATAAAGGAGCATTTGATCGACTACGGAATAAGAATAGGAATCAGCAAATAGTACGGATCATTGGCAATATTTTTTTTCAGGCTACGTTTTTTATTTTTTAACTACCATTTTATAAAGTCGTTGCACCGTACCCTGCAGCGGCTTTTTTTTATCCGTAATTTTGCAAAAATGCAAAGCTATTTACGGATAATTGTTTGTTCATCTATAATTTTTTGCGCTGGCTGCAAGCAAAAGGAAACAAGAGCAGTTTCCGCCAAAGTTCCAGCCGAAGAGTCCATACCATTTTTACCCGTAACTGATTTCATATTAGGCCAGTTAATTGAAATTGAGAAGTTGCCTGTTACTCCGTTACAAATAATTATTACGGGAAACCGCGAGGATTCTACGTGGTTAAAAAGAGAAGATATACGGAGACTGGCATCACCGTTCCTCCATCCCGTTATTGATTCTGCATCTATGTCAAAATATTTTGTTGGTAAATCATTCCTTGATCAAACAATTAATGCCTTTACATTTTCGTACGATGTAAAAGCGCATTTGCCGGATTCTATTAAACTGGTTCATTGGGATGTTTATATAGATCCTCAAAAAAATAGTGTGCAGCGCATTTACATTGTCAAAGAAGATACAATAAATAACAGTCACGTTACTACTCAACTTACCTGGAATACTGATAAGTGGTTAAGCATAAGAACCATAGTAGAACCGCATGCAAAAAAACCGGAAGTACGGGAAGAAATGTTGAAATGGGATTTTAATGAATAAAATTACTTAAAGCCAAATAGGAAGTTACAAAGATGACAACTGATGTTTTTCAGTCCATAATAAAGACACTGCCAAACCAGCCTGGAATTTATAAATATTTTGATGATAAAAATGATCTCCTATATATCGGTAAAGCCAAGAGTATACGAAAAAGAGTGAGCTCTTATTTCACTAAAACCTTTACCGGGTATAAAACGCACGAGCTTGTAAGGCGCATCCATAAGATTGAATTTACCATTGTAGATAGTGAGCAGGACGCTTTTTTATTAGAAAATTCACTTATAAAACAGTTCCAGCCGAAATTCAATATCAACCTAAAAGATGATAAGTCCTATCCCTATATGGTCATCAAAAACGAACCATTCTCCCGTGTATTTTTGACCAGGTCAAAAATCAATGATGGTTCTCAATATCTAGGACCATTTACATCTGTAGCCAAAGTGAGGGAGCTATTAACTTTTGTAAAACAAAATATCCAGTTACGTACTTGTAAGTTGAATTTAACGGAAGCAAATATAAAAAAGGGCAAGTTTAAAGTTTGCCTGGAATATCATCTAGGAAACTGTAAAGGGCCATGTGAAGGTTTGCAAAGCGCTACAGATTATGCTGAAGGATTGCTGCAATTAAAAAATCTTATGAAAGGCAACCTGAATAATGTGATTCAGCATTTTAGAATAGAAATGGAACATAATGCAAGTGAAATGCAATTTGAAAAAGCAGAAATTCTTAGAAAAAAAATTGATCATCTTCAAAATTATAAAGCGAGATCAAAAGTTGTAAATGAGCATGTGGGTAATGTAGATGTATTTTCAATTTTAAAGGACAGGAACATAGCTTATGTGAATTACCTGATGGTAAGTGAGGGGACTATTGTACTTACAAAAACAATTGTGCTGGAGCAAAAGCTCGACGAGACCTCGGAAGAAGTATTGCTATTTGCCATTGCACAATTGCGATCAACATTCATGAGTGATTCCCCGGAAATAATTGTGCCTTTCGAAATTATATATCCTGGCAATGATGTCCGTGTAACGGTTCCCAAAGCAGGAGACAAAAAAAAATTGCTGGAGCTCTCTGAAAAAAATGTGAACTATTTCATTGAAGAATTACAAAGAAAAAAAATGCTTCAGCTTGAAGGAAAATCTGATAAAGAAAAGCAAAAGGTATTGCAGCAATTACAAAGCGACCTTCATCTTCCAACTTTGCCTATACACATTGAATGCTTTGATAATTCTAATTTCCAGGGTAGCTACCCGGTGGCTGCCATGGTATATTTTAGCAACGGCCTGCCAGATAAAACTCAATACAGAAAGTTCAATATAAAAACCGTGAGCGGTATTAATGATTTTGCGAGTATGAAGGAAGTTGTGAGCCGTAGGTATAAACGTTTGGTACAGGAAAACATTCCGCTGCCTGACCTGGTTATTATAGACGGAGGCAAGGGGCAATTAAATGCCGCGGTAGAAGGCTTGACTGAGTTAGACCTTATGGGAAAAACAACAATTGTTGGACTTGCTAAAAACGAAGAAGAATTATTTTTCCCGGGAGATGTGCAATCAATCAAATTGCCGTGGGATAGCGGGAGCCTCAAACTTATAAGAAGAATAAGAGATGAAGTACATCGCTTCGGTATTAATTTTCATCGTAACCAGCGAAGCCGCGGCACCTTTGTAAATGAACTTGAAACAATAAAAGGAATCGGAAAGAATACAGCAGACACTCTTTTGAAAACATTTAAATCCGTTAAAAAAATTAAAGAGCTTACTCTTGAAGAACTTGCTGAAGTCGTTGGCACATCAAAGGCAACCGTTATATTGAATCACTTAAAAGACGCGTGATAAAATCAATAAGTGATTCCTAACTTCCTATACATAAAACTCATCAGCCACATAGGCCCTATCAGTAAAAACTGGATGTCTTTTAAGAACGAAGGTTTTTTACCTTCAACTTTATGACCATAAAACTGGCCTATCCATGCGGCAACAAATACAATAAGGCTAAGGAGCCATAAAGATATTGGGAAATGAGTTTCTATAAAGTAGCACAAGGCCAGGCAAAGAAAACCAAATAAAAACATTCCTAATCCTAATGATACTGAAAGTGTGAAGTAATAAATAACTGCCAGTAAAAGTATAATCATAGCTACATTCAAATGTAAATTTTCATTGAGATGAAAAGGTAATTTTATAGAATAAAATAACCCGGTTATGGAGAAGAAAATCGCAGGAACGCAAATCCAATGTATTAGCTTGTTAGTCTCATTTTGATGGCTTTCTCCATATTCACCAAGCAAGCGGGTTACATTTCTCATACAAAAATTTTATACTAATTTATTTAAAATTAAACCAATAGAGTGAACGGGGAACGGCAGTTCAGCAATCTTAAAAATGATCTGCCAGGTTATTTTATAAAATACATTGATAATGTTCCTTTTCGCGACAACCCAAATAATACAATGAAATAACTTGTACCTACGTCATCTCTAATTAGATATGCTTCTCGAAAGATCGCTTAAATAATTTCTGATATATAAAGGCGTAAACCAAACTTTAAAGAAATGCCATCCGGGATAAAGTAAGATTTTTTACTTATGCCAACCAATACCATTCATACCACAGCACAACTCCTTACATTCTTTTTTCCATTCGTATAGAAATCTTTTTAAGCTACATCTGCATAAATAAAAGGTGTAATCACAAGAGCCTTACGTTATTTAACCTTGTTATTTAGAGTGTATTCATCGTTGACTGAAAGCTGCAATGGTACTAAGTTTGAAGAATCATTTTTATCAACATGATACAAAGATTTC
>JBDUEG010000018.1:0-20488 GCA_040002575.1 Ginsengibacter sp. | reverse complement strand
ATATTTTAAACCGGCCTTACGAACCTTTCGATCCAAGAAAATATTTAGAGTATCGGTTGTTTTGGCCCTATTCATCCGGGATGCCGGGCCAATGGATGAGCCACCAGATAGACACCGTACATTGGTTCTCCGGTTTGAAGCATCCAAGAAGCGTAACGGCCAATGGAGGTATTTATATGTGGAAGGATGGCAGACGAAATTGGGATACCACCACTGCAGTTTTCGATTATGGTCCACAGGAAGACTCTTCCTCTGGCTTCCAGGTTGTATTTATGTCACGTATGCATAATGGGGATGAGAATCCTGCGGAAATATATTATTCTAATGGCGGCGAAATGAATTTGAATACAAATAAGATATCATCTGCCGGAGGCCTTACCGAAAATATGGCTCAGCAAATGGGCATGCATGCGAACCTGTTACCTGATATCGATTTAACGAAACTTGCAGTAAAAGTTGAATCGGGCGCTAATACAGGTGGCGACGCTTTAACCTCAGCCCATGTAAGAAATTGGATGGAATGCGTAAGAAGCAGGAAGCAACCTAATGCGCCGGTGGAGGCCGGTTATGCGCATTCAATAGCCAATATAATGACCAATGCTGCCATACGAACAGGCTATAAAGCAACATTTGATGAAAAGACACAGGAAGTAATGGTTAATGGAAAAGCATTTAAGTATTAATTCCTAAAACGCCGGGCTTGACCTAGGTTAATTATTTTTTTATGAAGCAGCATTTTAGTAATGCTTGCACTCTTCTAAACAATCGATGCTGTATTTTAAATAAAAACCTGAAGTGTTTACATTCTTAAAGCACTTTATGAAGTTCTTCTTAAACAATAATTTTTTATTAATATTTTTTTGACAATTTGGTATTTATTTAACAATTGTGTGTAATTTACACGTTAAAGATTATTAACAATACAAAAATTTACGAAAGCTTATGAGACAAAAATTACTGCTCATTATTACACTAATGTGCTTTTGTTTTCTCCAATCCATTGCGCAACAAAAAACCGTCACCGGAACGGTTATGTCAAAAGAGGGCACTCCTCTATCCGATGCTTCTGTAACCGTTGTTGGCCAAAAGACGGGTGTCAGAACGGGTTCCGACGGAACTTTTTCAATTAATGTTCCTGCAACAGCAAAGCAATTGACCATTAGTTATGTTGGGTCAGAAACCCAGAATATAACTATAGTAAATGCCTCGAAAGTAGCTGTAGTATTGGAAACAAACTCCCAGGCACTGGAGAATGTAGTAGTTATTGGATACGGCAGCGCCAGGAAGAAAGATCTTACCGGAGCAGTTTCATCTGTTCAGGCAAAGGATTTTAATAAAGGAACCTACACAGCACCTGATCAATTAATACAAGGAAAGGCAGCGGGTGTCTTAGTTATAAATAACACCGGACAACCAGGTAGCTCCACCACGATCAGAATTCGTGGTTCTTCTTCCATACGTTCCAGCAACAATCCATTGTTTGTACTGGATGGAGTTCCGCTTTCAGGCGGTTCGGCAAGGGCAGGAGGACAAGGTGATAATGGTACTAATCCGCTCAACTTTATGAATCCAAACGATATCGCCAGTATTGACATCTTAAAGGATGCATCCGCTACTGCCATTTATGGATCAAGGGGGGCGAACGGCGTGGTACTCATTACTACAAAAAGAGGTAAGTCGGGCGTTCCGCAAATATCAGCCAGTGCTTCCGCAGGCATCTCTAATGTAATGAAAAAACTGGAAGTACTAAGTGCAGACGAATATAGAAAAGCTTTGAAAGATTATGGATTAACTTCAGGTGATTTCGGAAATAGTGTTGATGCATTTGATGCCATCACCCGTACTGCCATCACGCAAAATTATAATGTAGCTGTCGGTGGAGGTACCGAAAATGGAAGGTACCGGATTTCCGCCGGCTATCTTGACCAGGAGGGAATTGTTGAATCCACAGACCTGAAAAAGATTTCAGCTAATTTCAGTAGCAACTTCAAGTTTCTGGAAAATAAGAGATTAGGTCTTGATATTAATATGTTGGTTACGCAAACTGACGAAAATGTAATATTCAACAATTCATTTGTAGGGTTTACCGGAAACGTAATTGCCCAGGCTCTACAATGGAATCCAACACATTTATTAATCAAGCCAGGCACCGATTCAGCATGGATTGATCCGGCAGTTGGGTCGACCACTGTTAATCCCCTTGCCCAGTTACGGTACTTCCAGGATAAGCAAAAAGTAAATACTGTGATAGCGAGTATCTCTCCCTCATACAAACTGACTAATGATTTGGAGTACAAACTCATATATAGTATCAATCGCCAAACCGGGGTTTTAAGAGAGCAGATTAATAGACTACTAAATAATCAGGGTGTCGAAAACAGGGGTGCCGCTACCATTGGTAATGCAGAATTGACAAATACCCAGGTTACAAACACATTAAATTTTGTAAAACAGGTCACTTCAAACCTTAATGTTAATGCAACATTGGGACACGAGTATTTAAAATATGATAACAGGTTCAATTTTCAGTCTGCGCAAGACTTTCCGAACGTTGGCCTAAATTATTATGACTTTATCGGCTATAGCACGCAAAACAGCCGGGGGATTGGTTCAGGCGCTTCTACTACTACGGAGCTTCAGTCGTTTTTTGGACGGGCCATTTTAAATTACAAAGACAGGTATTTAATTACCGGAACTTACAGGGCTGATGGCTCTACCAGGTTTGGTAAAAATCATAGGTATGGATATTTTCCTTCCATTGGTATAGCATGGAACGTTTCACAGGAAGATTTTTTAGTAAATAACAGCCTCATCAATAATTTGAAGTTACGGTTAAGCTATGGTAAGACAGGAAACCAGGAATTCCCATCGGGAGCTTCCTTGAACCGTTTTGGCTTTGGTCAGCAATCTATCTCTCAGTCTAATTATGGTAACGAAGATTTGAAGTGGGAAACATCTGCTACTACAAATGCGGGAATAGATTTCAGTATTTTCAATAGCAAGCTAAGTGGTTCTGTTGATTATTTTTATAAGAAAACGACTGATGTATTATTTGAGCAAAATATTGTACAACCAGCACCGGGTGGAAAAATATGGGTGAATTTGCCGGGAAATGTTGTTAATAGTGGAGTTGAAATATCTTTAAATGCCGCCGTTATCAGTAAAAAAGATCTTACATGGAACATAGGTGGTAACGCTTCATTTTTACACAACGAAGTCAATGGATTAGTAGGATTTTACCAGACAGGTGCACTTCAGGGGCAAGGCTTTTCTAATGTGCTAGGGCAAAGGGTTGTAGCAGGTCAGCCGTTAAATGTATGGTATCTTAGAAGATTCGAAGGGCTTGATAAAGCTACAGGACAAAGTATCTATACTGACGGCGGAAATACACTTTTCTATTCCGGGAGTCCTAATCCAAAAATGCTTTTAGGCTTATTTACAGATTTAACGTACAAGAAGTTTACTGCAGCAATCAATATGAATGGTACTTTTGGTCATTATTTATATAATAATACTGCCGCTTCGGTGTTAGGTATTGGTAATCTCGGCACAAGAAATATTGCAAAGGCTGTCTTAGGCGGATCTATTCAGGAAGCTATCTCAAATGCACCTGCCCCCTCTACACGTAATCTTGAAAAAGGAAATTACTTGAAAATGGCCAATGCAAGTATTGGATATAGGGTCGGAAACATTGGAAAAACTTTCAGGGATCTGTACATTTCTGTAACCGGCCAAAACTTATTTGTAATAACCAAGTATACCGGGTTTGATCCGGAAGTGAGTACAGAGGCAAGCGCTAATGGAATTCCATCAATAGGAGTTGAATATGTACCTTATCCTTCTGCAAGGACGTTCCAGATTGGCGTAAACTTTACCCTATAATTTAAAAATTTATTATTTATGAAACATATAAAAATTTGGCTGTCTCTCTTTTTAACGATTGTTCTCTTTTCTTGTACTAAACTCGATGAAAGGTTTAGGAGCGAACTAGAGCAAAATAATTCGGCAAGCATAACTCCGGCTCAACTACTTACCAGCGCGTATAACACGCTTTATGATTATACAATTCAAGGTAATTTATGGAATGCCTCAGAGATTTCTTCTGATGAAGCGATTGCTCCAACCCGTGGTCCGGATTGGGACGATAATGGATTATGGAGAGCTTTGCATACCCAAGCGTGGAATGCTGACCATGATTATCTTTCCGGTGCTTTTAATAGTTTGTTAGGATCAGAATTCGCTGCTTCTAACGTACTTCAGTTTAATCCCTCTGTTCAACAGGCGGCTGAAGCAAGGTTTATAAGAGCCTTATCAATGTATGAAGTGTTAGATGGTTGGGACCAGGTTCCTTATAGGGAAGACCTTTCTAACTATAAAATTACTCCAACAACTCTTAAAGGTGTAGAAGCAGCAGATTTTGTTGTGAGTGAATTAAACGCAATTATGAGCGACTTACCAGCAGCAGGCCCGGCTTACACAGCTAATCAGAATGCTGCCAGGGCATTGTTAATGAAAGTTTACCTGAACAAAGGAGTGTATGCTAATCGGGCTGCGCCTACTTTTGCTGCTGCAGATATGGCACAGGTTGTTACCTTAGCTGATCAAATAACAGCTACCAATAAATATTCAGTAAATGTTAAGTTCTTCGACAACTTTGCTCCTACCAATGATGTAACGGGTACGGAAAACATTTTTACTTTATACAACCAGAATGGAGACAAAGGTGGTAATGTGGCAGCAAGTACGTTTGCAGTTAGCCACTATAATATGAATCCCGGAGGATGGAACGGATTCAGTACTTTGTCTGAATTTTATGATAAGTTTGAAGCAACAGATCAAAGGAGGGGGGTATATTACGCATACCCTGAGGGACTTGCTAATCCCGGGAAGAGACAAAATGTTGGATTTTTAATTGGCCAACAATATAATCTAACCACAGACGCTGCTTTGCAAGACCGTAAAGGAGCTCCCTTAGCCTTTACACCTACTGTTGCTCTAAGGGAAACGGGTAATAATCTTGAAGTGACCGGTATCCGTGTTATTAAATATCCTTATGATTATCCACATAAAGATGCTCAGCAAAATAATGATTATGTTATATTCAGGTATGCAGACGTTCTACTAATGAAAGCTGAGGCCTTATTAAGAAACGGCGATGCAGCAGGTGGATTGGTTGTTGTAAATACTTTACGTGCAGTTCGTGGCGCCACACCTCTATTAGCACTTGATCCTACTGCTTTATACGACGAAAGGGGCAGGGAATTGTACTGGGAAGGTTGGAGACGCCAGGACCAAATTCGGTTTGGTACTTTCTTGGGCGTTTGGAATGGCAAACCTGCCACAGATGCAAGCAGGCTTTTATTTCCAATTCCAAGTAACCAGTTATCAGTTAATCCAAACCTTACTCAAAATCCAGGATATTAATTATTAAAATTTTAATAAAATTTAAAAGGTCATTTTAAAAAAATGGCCTTTTTTTGCTTTTGTCATATGTGTTCGAAATTTCCTTCGTCTTTCTACTTTGTGTTTTCATTCCTCTTGTTTTCATGCAATACAAAACAAAAAATTAGTTCTCTGTTTGGCCTTCAGGAAAATACAGGTATAAATTTCTCAAATAATGTAACTGATTCCAAAGACTTTAATGTTCTTACTTACCGCAATTTTTATAACGGTGCTGGAGTTGGCATTGGGGATATCAATAATGATGGACTAGCAGATGTTTTTCTTACCTCTAATATGGGATCGAATAAACTTTACTTAAATAAAGGAGATTTTCAGTTTGAGGACATTACTGAAAAGGCAAGGTTTATTAACAAAGGCAAGTGGGCAACAGGAGTGTTAATGGCGGACGTTAATGGCGATGGCTTCCTTGACATTTACGTTTGCTACGCAGGCTATCAAAAAGGAATTGACCAGGAGAATGAACTGTATATAAACAATCACAACCTGACTTTTACAGAATCGGCTAAAGATTATGGCTTAAACGATTCGGGCTATACTACTCATGCGGCATTTTTCGATTATGATATGGATGGGGACTTAGACTGCTTTATCATTAACAACAGCTTCATTCCTGTGAACACATTGAACTACGCTAATAAGCGAGACCTTCCTTCAAAAGATTGGCCTGTTAAAGATTTTCTTAAAGGTGGAGGCAATCGCCTTTTACGAAATGATAATGGGAAATTTGTTGATGTAACTATTGAAACAGGAATACACAACAGCTTAATAAGTTTCGGCTTAGGCGTGAATGTCGGCGACGTAAACGGCGATGGCTATCCTGATATCTATGTGTCCAACGATTTTTTTGAGAGAGACTATCTTTATATCAATCAAAAAAATGGCACTTACAAAGATGAGCTGGAACAATACATGCAGCATACCAGCCTTGCATCTATGGGAGCCGATATGGGCGATATTAATAACGATGGCTATCCAGATATTTTTACAACAGACATGCTTCCTGATGATGACTATAGATTAAAAACCACTTCCTTATTTGACAACATAGATGTGTACCGCCTGAAACAGAAACAGGGTTTTTCTAACCAGTTTATGCAGAACACCTTGCAGATAAATAATAGGGATGGTAAGTTTATGGACATAGCTCACTACAGCGGTATTTCAGCATCTGACTGGAGCTGGGGTGCACTTATGTTTGATATGAATAATGATGGTTTAAATGATTTATATGTTTGTAACGGGATAAATCATGATGTAACGAACCAGGACTTTATAGATTTTTTTGCTAATGATGTAATTCAGAAAATGGTGCTCACAGGGGAGAAGCAAGATATTGATGGAATCATTAAAAAAATGCCTTCCTATCCTTTACTAAATAAGGCGTTCATGAACCAGGGCAATTTGAAATTTGCCGACACAGGGGTAGCTCTCGGTTTTACACAGCCATCATTCTCCAATGGGGCTGCATACGGAGACCTGGATAATGATGGTGATCTCGACCTCGTAGTTAATAATCTTAATGAGAAAGCATTTATCTATAAAAATAATGCTGCAAAAAAAGGCGGGAATAACTATGTGGAAATTTTATTAAAAGGTATCGGCAAAAACACATTTGCCATTGGTAGTAAGATCCAAATTTATAAGGCAGGCCAGGTGTATTCACGTGAAGTTATGCCGGGGCGGGGTTTTCAATCTTCAGTCGATTATAAGCAAGTAATAGGAGTAGGTAAAGAAAACCAGGTTGACTCGATGATAATAATATGGCCTGATAGAACCTACAGTAAATTTGAGCATCCTGCATTAAACAAGAGCCTGGTTGTACAGCAGCCTGCTGCAAAAGGAAAAAATTATTTTGAAGATGATGTGATACCGGAGCCTTTATTGCAACCAATAAGAACGCCTTTTGAAAAACACATTGAAGATGATTATGTTGATTTTTACCAACAGAGAAACTTACCCGAGATGCTTTCACGCGAAGGCCCAAAGATCGCGAAGGGCGATGTAAATGGAGACGGCCTTGAAGATTTTTACATTGGGGGAGCAAAGGGACAGCCCGGTCAGCTTTATTTACAGTCAACAAATGGTTTTGCAAAGAAAGAAGAAGGAGTGTTTAAAGAATTTGCAGATTTTGAAGATGTCGCAGTATTATTTTTCGATGCAGATAAGGATGGAGATCTTGATTTATTTATTGGCTCAGGGGGAAATAATTTTCCTTTTAATAGTCCTCAGCTACAGCACAGGTTATACATTAATGATGGAAAGGGAAACTTCAAAAATAAGCCGGGTGCTTTCCCCAAAAATAATATGAACATATCAGTAGTTGCGGCTAATGACTTTGACGGTGATGGCGATATTGATTTATTTGTTGGAAGCAAAAGCGTACCGTTTCTATATGGAATGGCTCCCGAAAGTTATCTGTATTCTAATGATGGTACTGGTCACTTTACTGATGTTGCTAAAAGCGTGAATGAACAAATAGCAAGCCCGGGTATGGTCACTGGCGCTCTGTGGGCTGATATAAATGGGGACAATAATAAAGAATTAGTAGTAACAGGGGAGTGGATGGCAACAAAAATATTTTCTTATAATGGCAGAACATTTGATGAGCTGAAAAATACCAACTTAACTAATCTATATGGATTGTGGCAGACTGTGTCAACTGCGGACATCAATGGCGATGGAAAACAGGATTTAATTTTAGGAAACATTGGAGAAAATTTTTATTTGAAGCCTGATTTAAATAATCCGGTGAAACTGTGGATAAATGATTTCGATCAGAATGGCACACCTGATCCATTCCTCACACGGACCATTAAGGGAAAAGATATGCCGGTGTTTTTAAAAAAAGATGTAACCGACCAGTTTCCAGGGTTAAGAAAATTAAATTTTAATTACACTGATTATGCCACTAAGACCATTCAACAATTGTTTAGTAAACAATTAGTGGATAATTCCACAGTGAATCTTTTCAACTACTGCAGTTCAATAATTGCCATCAATGATGGTAATGGAAAGTTTACTATTCAAAAGTTACCTGCTATGCTTCAGGTGTCATGCATAAATACGATTTATCCGATAGACATAAATGATGATAAAAAAATGGATTTTTTATTCGGAGAAAATAAGTTTGGATTTCCACCGCAGTTCGGGCGGCTTGATGCTGGCTTTGGAGATGTGCTTATTAATCTTGGCAACAATAACTTTTCAGTCATGGAGCATAGTAAATCAGGGATGAATCTTACAGGTGAAGTAAAGGACATCAAAGAAATAAAAGCGGATGGCAAGCGATTTATTCTTATGACGATCAATGATGAATTCCCCGTATTGTATAAAATAAAAAAGGCTGACAGTATATTGCAATGATTTCAAAGAGGTCTTTAAACTTTATTGCCTTTACCCTGATACTTTTCGTTTCAGTTATCGGGAGTTGCAAACCTGTAAAAAAAACGGCGTCTCCCTTATTTGAAGTCTTAAACAGCCAGCGTACAGGGCTCAACTTTAGCAATGATCTGAAATACACTCCTCAATTCAATCTTTTTAAATACATATATTTTTATAATGGCAGTGGCCTCGGCGCTGCTGATTTTAATAATGATGGTTTAATTGATTTATTTTTTGGATCCAACCAGGGTCAAAATAAATTATATCTCAATAAAGGAAATTTAAAATTCGAAGATGTAACCAGTGAAGCCAAAGTTCCTGAAGATGGCGGATGGACAACAGGTATCTCTGTTGTAGATATTAATAATGATGGATTAACTGATATCTACATTTGCAGGGTTGGGAATTATGAAACATTGCATAGTAAAAATCAATTACTGATAAACCAGGGGTTGGATAAAAATGGTGTGCCGGTCTTTATTGATAAGGCACATGAATATGGTTTGGATTTTTCCGGGTTCAGCACACAGGCTGTTTTCTTCGATTATGATATGGATGGCGACCTCGACATGTTTCTTCTAAATCATTCGGTTCATGAAAATGGAACCTTTCAACCACGCAATAAGTTTCTCGGCACATACCATCCGTTGTCAGGTGATCGTTTGTACCGGAACAATTCCGGCCCCGTTACCGCGGATACTGTATTTACTGATGTCACCAGGGAATCAGGCATCAACAGCTCTGCTATCGGATACGGATTGGGTGTGGCAATTGCCGATGTTGATCTTGATGGTTATCCGGATATGTATGTAGGCAATGACTTTCATGAGAATGATTATCTCTATATCAATCAAAAGAATGGAACCTTCAAAGATGAAGCCGGACGAAAACTAATGCACACCAGCCAGTTTACTATGGGGGTTGACATAGCAGATATAACAAACGACGGCTATCCGGAAATAATGTCTAATGATATGCTATCGGCAGATCCTTATATCTTAAAGAGATCTCTAAGTGAAGGCGCCTATGATATTTTTAATTATAAAATAGGCATTGGGTACAACTATCAATACACCAGGAATAATTTACAATTAAATACCCGCGATGGTATGTTCAGTGAAATTGGATTATACAGCGGGGTTGCTGCAACTGATTGGAGCTGGTCTCCTTTGTTTGTTGATTTTGATAATGATGGACTCAAAGACCTGTTTGTCTCTAATGGAATTCCGAAACGACTAAATGATATTGATTATATAAATTTTGTTTCTAACGGGAACGTTCAACAAAAGATACAGGAAAATAATTTTCGGGACAAAGACCTTTCGTTGATTGATAAATTCCCTGTAATAAAATTGCCTGATAAGTTTTTTAAAAATAATGGCAATGCTTCTTTTAGTGATGAAAGTAATTTCATCGACCAAAGTATTCCCACGTTTTCGAATGGAGCAATTTATGCAGATCTCGATAATGACGGTGATATAGATATTGTCGTAAATAATATTGATGCATCGGCGCTTATTTATGAAAATAAAACAAGTAAGCCAGGCAAGAGAAATTCAATACAGATAAAATATAAAGGGCCTCCCAAAAACATAAATGCAATAGGTGCAAAAATTGTCTTATTTGCCAATAAAGAAATAAGAACCTATGAGAACTATCCAGTGAAGGGTTTCATGTCGAGTATGCAAGTCCCTGTTACTATCGGATTAAAAAATACAAGCCTTGATTCCGCTTTTGTGATATGGCCTGACAATTCTTATCAGCAGATTCATCTTTCCTCAACTGATTCATCAATCCTTCTTACTTATAAAAAAAGTAGCCCTTTTAATTACAATACAATTATTGGGTATCATAAAAACAGCACGATACCAATGGTTGATATCACTAAAGATGTAACCTTCGACTATAAGCATGAAGAAAACCGGTTTGCAGAATTTGACCGGGAGCCTTTGATACCGCATTTTCTGTCTACTGAAGGACCTGCATTAGCAATAGCTGATGTTAACCACGATGGATTAGAGGATGTTTTTATCGGCTCATCAAGAGATAAAAAAAGTGGTATTTTTTTGCAGCAGCCTTCGGGTAAATTTATAAAGAGTAATCAACCAGTATTAGATAAGGATAGTATTTATGAAAATGTAGACGCCTGTTTTACCGATGTGAATAATGATGGAAATATTGATCTGGTAATCGCAAGTGGTGGTAATGAATTTTATGGGGAGGATAGCCACAATACGCCACGTGTTTATCTAAACGACGGCCATGCAAATTTTACTTCCCTCGATGGGGCATTTGATCATCTTTATCTCACTGCATCTTCAGTAGCCCCTTGCGATTTTAACGGCGACGGATTTGTTGATTTGTTTATTGGTGCAAGAACGGTTCCATGGGAATATGGACAAGTACCACGCTCTTACCTTTTGCAGAACGATGGCTCCGGAAGGTTTAAAGATGTGACCTCACAATTTGCAAAAGGATTGGAAAATGTTGGCTTTGTAACCCAGGCTTTATGGTTTGATATAGATAAAGACGGAGATAAAGATTTATTGCTCTCACTGGAATGGGGCGGTATCATTGCTTTTATAAATGATAAAGGAAAGTTTACAAAAAAGGTTTTGAGTGATAAGCAAGGCTGGTGGAATTTTATACTTCCGTGCGATATAGACAATGATGGTGATATTGATTTAATTGCAGGCAACCTCGGATTAAATACCCGCCTGAAAGCATCTGTAGAGGAGCCTGTAAAATTATACTATTATGACTTCGATGACAATGGTAAGAAAGAGCAGGTATTGACTTATCATCTCGGTGGAAAAGAAATCCCTTTCGCCAGTAAAGCTGAATTAGAAAAGCAAATGCCACCTATTAAAAAAAATTTTCTATACGCGGAAGATTTTGCCAAAGCAAGCTTGTCTGATCTTTTTGGAGCAGACAAATTGAAACGGGCGGATGTATTATCTGCTAATTACTTTTCAAATGCTGTATTGATAAATAACGGAAACCTTCAGTTTGAAACAAGAGCGTTGCCATGGCAGGCACAGCTAACCTCTTGGAAAGACGCCGTGGTGGTGAATGCAAACAACGACAGTCTCCCTGATATTTTATTAGTAGGAAATTATTATGAAAACAATATTGAAATGGGAAGGTATGACGCAGGATTTGGAACTATTTTGATTAATAAAGGACAAGGCAAATTTTATGCTGAAAACATTAATAGGCTGCAAATCAAAGGACAGGTTCGTCACATAAAAAAAATTAGTGTTGGTAAGCAGGAAGCATATATTCTTGCAAGGAATAATGATAGTGCTATGGTTATAAAGTTTGATTACATGAAATCACTTAGTAAATAGGATAGTAGATTTTTGTAATCCATTTTGTAGTGTCAGGCTCCGCCTGCCTGTTAGTAATTAAAGAGGCAAAGGGTATAGCAGGGGAGGACAGGTGATTGTCATCGACGTAAAGACCTAGTTGTTTAAACGCCTGTTGTATCCTGTACTCGCCGCCCCTTACTTCAGCCACTAAAATTCTACCTGGAACCATCCTTTTAAAAACATAATTATCTTTCTCAGGAATTGTCTTATCAACGGGAATGGCAACCATTGTTCTGTAAGTATTGCCGTCTTTAGCAATGTTTAGCATAGGAGGATTCGTTTCTTTACCTCCTTCTTTTGAAATATATTTTTGAAGATTATTTAGCAGAGAATATATTTCGATTGTTGATGGTGTGCTGCTTGAAAAATATTTTGTTGAAATCAATATGGTATCCGTTACTTGCTGTTCCACTATCTTCAAACCATAGACATTCTGCTGCTTTTCTAAAAAGGCTTGTAAGCTGATAAGAATTTTATTCATGTCACTCTCAATTTCTTTTGCATCGTTGTAAGATCTGATTCTGCCTATTGGATTCATAGAAGTTTTGATTTCGGCTTTCCACTCTACAGCAGCCGAGTCTTTATTTATTGAAAGAGTATTTATTAAGCTATTTATCGATCTCTTATTATCTGATATCAAAACCTGCGTGGTATTCATTAATGCATTTCCGACGGTGTAAGAAAAATTATCTGATCTTAAAATCGTATTCACAGATGTAGCATCGGGAGTAACGGCATCGGATGGGAACCATTTTGCCCATTGCCTTTTATCCAGTAAGAACCTGCTTGCGGCTGGTGCCTGCGTTTTTATGAAAATTGATTTCGATAATTTTATTTCGGCAGGGATGAAAATGTAAACAGCAATCAAAGCCAAACAGATCAGAACAGATATTCCAAACAGCAATCTTTTCATATAGATTTTTATCAAGGGTTTGCAATTTACTTAAACAGCGCTTACAACTGATATATCATTTAGGACCTTAATTATTATGTCAATTTATTTTATATTTAACAGCATTAAAAAATCTGCTTGTAATGAAAAAAATGTTTCCTTTTGGCATGCTCTGCCTGTCATTTTTCCTTTCTCATGCACAGAAGTCTGATACATGGACAATCGTTGCGGATAAAATAAACCCTTCCGATTATTATGGTGAAACGGTTGCCAATGGGGTTATAGGAATAGTGTCATCTCCAAATGTATTACGTTGTAAAGATGTTGTGCTTAATGGTGCTTATGATCAATATGGGCGCGGAAGAGTAAGTAATTTTTTACAGAGCTTCAACCTGGTAAATATGAATCTTGATATTGACGGGCATAGAATTGAAAATAAAGATGCCACCAATATGAAACAGGTTTTAGATATGAAGCACGGCAGCTTAAAAACAATCTTCGATTACCAGGATAAGGCAACGGTTTCATACACATACTATGCACTGCGAAATTTGCCATACACTGTATTGGTAGATGTAACGATTACTGCAAAAAAAAATGTTGAAGTCATTCCTGCAAGTGTAATGGAAGCTCCCGATGCTCTGAAAGATGTTCAAAATTATTACAATGAAATTGACCGGCCGCATGTTACGCTAAGCTTACTTTCATCCACAGCAAAAAGCCCCACCGGCAAATTAACCTTCGCATCTTCCACCACTTTTTTATTTGACGAACCGCATGGCACTGAGCCCAGGCTCATACATGAGATGTGGGATAACAATATGCATCTTTCTAAATTTAAAAAGAATTTAAAAGCGGGAATTTCCTATCATTTCTCAATAGCAGGTGCATCTATAACAACCGCACAACATGACGATCCATTAAATGAAGCCGAACGCTATGTTATTTATGCAAAGCTCCAGGGCACAGAACGCTTATTGAAATTTCATAATGCTGCCTGGGACGAATTATGGAAAAGTGATATTGTAATTGATGGCGATGATCAGAGCCAACAAGATATCCATTCCGCGATGTATCATCTTTATTCATTTGTACGGGAAGGCACTTCGTACAGCCCGTCACCTATGGGGCTGAGTGGATTGGGCTATAACGGCCATGTGTTTTGGGATACCGAACTGTGGATGTATCCTGCGATATTGGTTCTTCATCCTGAGATGGCAAGGAGCATGGTTGAATACCGTTATGAAAGGCTGAAGGAAGCAAAGCACAACGCATTTGCACATGGCTATAAGGGTGCCATGTATCCCTGGGAAAGTGCTGCTTCCGGTAATGAGGAAACACCTGTGTGGGCATTGAGCGGCCCGTTTGAGCATCATATAACAGCAGATGTAGCCATAGCTGCATGGAATTATTTTGCAGTAACACAAGATACCTTATGGCTCAAAGAAAAAGGTTTTCCTGTAATTAAAGAATGTGCCGACTTTTGGACAAGCCGCGTAGAAAGAAATGGTGCGGGACATTATGATATTAAAAATGTAGTAGCGGCTGATGAATGGGCCGAAAATGTAGATAACAACGCGTTTACAAATGCGGCTGCAAAAGCCAATCTTCAATATGCAACATTGGCTGCAAATATTTTACACCTGCAACCTGATACCGATTGGATTCTGGTAGAAAAAAATATCCCGGTTTTAAAATTGGACAATGGTGTCACTTCAGAGCATGCGGCATATAAGGGAGAGAAAATCAAACAGGCTGATGTTAATTTACTCGCCTATCCATTGAAAGAAGTAACAGATCCTTCTCAGATTAGAAAAGATCTTGAATATTATGAAACCCGGGTGGGAGAAGGTTCTCCGGCAATGACACATGCCATCTTTTCCATACTTTACTCAAGATTAAATGATCCGGCAAAGGCATTCAGTGCTTTCCAGGAGGCGCATAATCCCAATAAAAAAAATCCCTTTGGAGTCCTTTCTGAGTCTGCAGGTGGTACCAACCCGTACTTCTCTACTGGCGCCGGAGGATTCGTGCAAAGCGTACTATATGGATTTGGAGGACTCGAAATAACGCCACAGGGAATTGTACAGTTGAAAACTTCTTTGCCTAAACAATGGAAATCCCTGACTTTAAAAGGTATTGGCACAGACAAAAAAAAGTATATAGTGAAATAAAATAGAAATAAATTTAATTATGGAAACTATTGTAATACAATTAAAAAATAGGGCAACTTCAAATGTTATAAAAAAAATGTTGAAAGAAATAGATGGGATAGAAAGCGTATCCACTTTATCTGCTTCAGACAAACAAGACATTGCTATGATTAATGCTATTAATAAAGGAAGAACAGGCAGCTATGTTGATACCACAGCGTTCCTGAAAAAAATCAGGGGTAAATGATTGTAAGAATTGAAAAAGCTTTAAAAAAACTACGTGATAAATCATTAGAGAAAAAAGTAGCCTTTTGTATTGAACATGTAATGACTGTTGAAAGCATTTCAGAAATTAAAAATTTGAAGATCTTAAAAGGTTCCGATATCCATTTCAGAATTAGAGTGGGAGATTACAGGATAGGTCTTATCATTAATAGGGGAGAAATCGATTTTGTGAGAATTTTACACCGGAAAGAAATTTACCGTTACTTTCCATAAATCAAATTGAAAGGGTCATTTTTATTAATTTATTGGCCTATTTTATTAACTTGCATTCTTTGATGTAACAAATTGAAAAAACTCGCTGCTATACTACTTCTTGCAATCCTTATCTTTAATTGGATTGGTTACCGCTTTGTCGTTGACTGCCTGCAGCGTAAAGCTGACGTACAATTGGAAGCGCGCATCGATAGAAGCCAGTATGACGAATCGCAATTAATCGAATTAAAAGTTTCCATAAATCTTCCCTACCAGGCAAACTGGACAGTATATGAGCGTTACGATGGTGAAATAACCTTAAACGGAACTTTATATAAATATGTTGAGCGGAAGGTTGTTAATGATACTCTTTATCTTAAGTGCCTGCCCAACACAAAGAAAATGCATCTTGAAAATGCAAAGGATGATTATTTTAAAAATACAAATGACCTGGCTCAAAATAATTCTAAGAAATCTGATAATTCAAAAACCATCTCATACAAAAAGATGATTGGGGATTTCGATAAGCTTGATCATTTATCCCTGATTTCAATAGGTAAAAAGTCTTTACAGTCATTCGCGACTCTTACTAACCAAACTTTAGTTTCCTCCCCCCACGTTTCGCCTGAGCAGCCCCCTGACTTTTTAACTGCATAATTCCACGTATCATTATTCAAATGAATTGCCTGACGTTTTGTATGGTGGGCAATAAAATACGGTTAATTAGATATTTCTTCATTACTATCATTGGTAATTTATAAATCAAAGCACTTACAACTATCATTTGAATATCATCTGCGTGGATGCGGCATGTTCATTTCTTTCCGGCGCTTGCATTTTATAGGGCATCTTAACAAACATTCAAATCTTATTCTAACATATCAATGTTGAAATTAGCAACTGAACATAAAATCTATTTTACATTGCGTATAGCATCAGCTATGTGTTTTATTGGGCATGGCGCTTTTGGAATTATCACCAAACCCATATGGGCAAACTATTTTGGCGTGTTCGGTATAGGACATGATCTTTCGTTTCGTCTGATGCCTTTAATAGGAATTATAGATATTTTGTTAGGTCTCGCTATCTTACTTTATCCTATACGGGCCGTATTTGTATGGCTGATAGCTTGGGGAGCCATAACTGCACTATTACGTCCATTATCAGGTGAGCCATTTGCAGAATTCATTGAACGTGCAGGAAACTTTGGCGCACCTCTGGCGCTTTTGATTTTTACCGGCGGGTCTGATCTTACTTTAAAGAAGCTATTTACCCCGATGCCTAAGAGTATTAAGCCGGGAGTGAAATCTTTAGAGAGGCTGGTTAGCTGTTTGCAAATAGTAATCTTCCTTCTTTTTGCAGGGCATGGATGGCTTAATATTATTGAAAAAAAGAGCCTTCTTGACCAATATCGTTTACTTGGTTTTATAAACCCCGCTACCACGGCACAAGCCATAGGTATTTTTGAAGTGATTGTTGCGATCTCAATTCTAATTCGCCCCATCAGGACTGTTGTTCTCATACTTTTCTTTTGGAAAATTGGAAGCGAATTATTTTATCCGCATTATGAGTTCTTTGAGTGGATCGAGCGCGGAGGAAGCTACGGTGCTATACTTGCGTTATGGTTTGCTTTGGATATGATTCCATCTCTAAAGGGAAAAAATCACTACGCTATCCCTGGAATATTTCTACTAAATCGAAATAGAATAAATATTAAGAAGTCGTTGCCTCATTACAATATTGAATTTGATAAATGAAAAAGTTATTGGCCATTTATATGATCCTTTGCTCGTGCAATAATAAAAGCAATCCTGAAATTGATCAAAGCCATGTTGAAGGTTTGGCCAAAGATTTTATGAAGACTTCTGTTATACCAAAAATGAAAGACCCTAAACCTTATGAGGTCGTAAGTGCGAAGGTGATAATAAAAAGAGTTGTTGATAATATAAATGATTACCGGTTCGTTTATGACCATTTTTCAAAAAATCATTTTGATTCAATAGAAAATAAAAAAAATCTTGATTCGCTTATCAAAGTGTCTGGGGATTCCGATTCTATAGTCAGCGTAACCGTGAACGTTGGCTATAAGACCAGGTATCAAAAGGGAGATATTGTTCTTGACAGCATCAAGCTGGCATACAATCCTGTAAAAGATGAAATTTCCTTTTGGCCTTTTTAATATCAATTCTTAAGTACTTAAATATGATATATAAATTTTTAAAAATGAAAAAAAATTCTTGTTGGTTCTTATTGTTAATAGTGCTTTCCGCTACTGCTTTTTTTTCTTGCAAGCAGAAGAATAAAGATTATGTCAAGATCATGCATAATCCTATGCTATACTCAGATGTGATGCATAAGCTAAACTATGTGATCATCTATGATATTTTCACACCACCTGTTGCATCTAGAATATTCGCCTACTCAAGTCTTGCCGCGTACGAAGTGCTTGCTCGTGAAGGAAAGCACTTCAAATCTTTGGAAGGTAAAGTCAATGGACTACAAAATATCCCTGCACCTTCAAAGGATTTAAAAATTGATTATCCATTTGCTTCACTTATTGCAATGACAAAAGTGGGCAAGCAATTTACTTTTTCTGACGACACTGTAAAAAATATAATCGATTCCATAAAATTCCTTGCGCAGGATTCCGGTATGCCTGATGAAATTTTTGATAATTCCGTGAAGTATGGCGAGCAGGTTGGAGACTCAATTATATCCTGGGCCAAAAAAGATAACTATGCTCAAACGCGGGGCGCAAGGTTTGCACTTACCGGGCTTGATGGACATTGGTCGCCGACACCTCCCGGCTATTTCGATGGCGTTGAGCCTATGTGGAAGACGATAAGATGCGCGGTGATGGATTCAGGCAATATGTTTCCTCCACCCGGGCTGCCGCCTTTTAGTACCGATTCCACAAGTGCGTTCTATAAAATGGCGATAGATGTGATGAACACTGGAACCGGCCTTGATTCCAATCAAAAGTGGATAGCTAATTTCTGGGATTGTAATGCTTTTAAATTGCACGTGCAGGGTCACGCAATGTTTGCGACCAAAGCCATGACTCCCGTTGGTCATTGGATGGAAATTGTTGGTACTGTGTCAAAAAATAATGATGCAGATTTTTATCAAACGGTATCTGCTTATACAGGTGTAAGCCTTGGAATTTTCGATGCATTCATCTGCGCATGGACTACCAAGTACCGTACGGATGTGATAAGGCCTGAGACTTATATAAACCGTTACATTAACCAGGATTGGCTGCCCTATTTACAAACGCCGCCCTTCCCGGAATATAATAGCGCCCACTCAGCTATTTCTTCGACTGCTGCCACAGTGCTTACTTCTATGTATAAGAATGTTGCCTTTAGGGATTCGTCAGAACGGGTGTGGGGCTGGCCAGACAGGAATTATAAAACTTTAGACGAGGCTGCCATCGAAGTTTCTTTCAGCAGGTTATACGGCGGTATTCATTACAGGGCATCGGTAACGGATGCATATGACCAAGGGAAAAAAATCGGTGCCCTGGTTATTCAAAAGTTATCTAATTAAAAAAAATTATTGAAAACAAAACCAAAACAAATTTCATGAAACAATTATTATCAATCTTATTAAGCACATTATTCATCTTTGTTTATATAAATAAAACGAATGCGCAGGGTTGCGTTGCAATCCGCAGCACAGGTGGTATCTGTACCATGGATCATGCGCAGCAAATGGATACGCTTTCCAAATGGTCGTTGAATGTAAATAACCGTTACTTTAAATCTTTCAGGCATTTTGTAGGAACAAAGGAGCAGAAGCAAAGGATTGCCGGTGGTACTGAAGTCATCAACCATTCTTACACCCTGGATGTTTCGTTAACTTATAATATAAATAAAAGATGGTCAATTGCAGTGGATGCGCCATTGCTTGCTAATACCCGTTCCTCATTATACGAACATGATGGGAAGTCGAGATTTAGTACCAGTTCGTTTGGCCTTGGCGATGTTCGCTTTACGGCTTATAGGTGGATGCTTGATCCTGGCAAACTTCACAAGGGCAACATTCAATTTGGGCTTGGAATTAAATTACCAACAGGCGATTATAATTACCAGGATTTCTTTTATAAAAATGACACAACACATCTTGTAGGCCCGGTAGACCAGTCAATACAATTAGGCGATGGCGGCACCGGAATTACTGCTGAAATAAATGCTTACTACAATTTCTCTAAACATATAAGTGTATACAGCAATCTCTATTACCTGGCAAATCCGCGTGAACACAATGGTACGTCTACAGCCCGTGGAAGTGTTCCTTCTCAAAGTAACATCTTATATGGTAGCAGTGTCATGAGTGTACCAGATCAATATATGCTAAGAGGCGGTGTAAATTTCACAACAAACAATTTTACGGCTTCCTTAGGTGTACGTGATGAATGCTTGCCTGTGCACGACCTGATAGGAAAGAGCAATGGCTTCAGAAGGCCGGGCTATATAATATCCGCTGAGCCGGGCTTAAACTATCAATTCAAAAAAGTAAATGTATATGCTTTTGTTCCCTTTGCGCTCGTACGTGACCGTACCCAAAGCGTACCCGATAAAGTAAAAACTCAGTTGACAGGGGTTTATTCCCAGGGCGATGCAGCATTTGCAGACTACACAGTTAACTTAGGCTTTACTGTTAGATTCTAAATAGATATTCAACATTCCAGGCATAAAATTTTTATCATGCAATTACCAAAACTCATAGTATGAACCGAAAAATTATTT
>JBDUEG010000017.1:0-20851 GCA_040002575.1 Ginsengibacter sp. | reverse complement strand
CTATATAAGAATGTATGCAGGATAAAAATGGTAATTGGATTTTTTGAAAATTAATAAGAATAAGGTCGGTAGATATTTCAATTTCCTTTCCCGAAAGTTGTTTCCTTTTCTCTTTATATTTTTTTCTCAGCTCCGCTTTTGTCATAAATATTTCTCCAGTTTAGGAAGCATTGCTGCTGCTTCGCTCTTAATTATTTCTTTAGTAATTATCGGCAAATGCCTCACAGATGCAATTACAGGATAGCCACTCCATGCAGCAATTTGCTGTTCATACGTCATATAATTTTCGGTGAATATCCAACCCGCCACTTTTATTTTTTCTTTCTTCAATACTGCTGCAGTTAACAGTGAATGGTTGATACTGCCCAATTCATTTTTACTTACAATAATCACACGTGCCCTGAATTTTTTTATAAGATCAATAATAAAGTTGTTTTTATTTAACGGTACCAATAACCCACCAGCTCCTTCTATTATCAATTGGTTCTTTGTTTTGGGCAGGTGATTTAATATTTTTTTTAACTTGATTTTTACATTTTCATTATCCGCTGCAATATGCGGTGATGCAGGCAATGTGAGGCGGTATACTTCCGGATGAATAACAGTTTTTTTATTTGAAATTAATTCCTGCACCGTTAGTGAATCTGTTCCCTCTTCATATCCTGCCTGTACGGGTTTCCAATAATCCGCGTTTAGTGCTTCAGTAATGATGGCCGATACAAGTGTTTTGCCAACCTGTGTTCCCGTGCCTGTAATAAAAATTGGCTTCAATTATTTTTGTTTATAAAAATTGAAAATTGGGTTGTTCCATAATTTCTCATGGATTTAAACATTGATTCCTTTTCATAATTATTTGCAGGTGTATGTTCAAGTATAAACCACCCGTTGTCATTCAATAATTTTTTATTTCTTATAATGCCGGGAAGCTGATCAATCTCTTTCAAAGCATAAGGAGGCCCTGCAAAAATAAGATCAAATTTTTCAGCTGTATTTTCAAGAAACCGGAATACATCCATTTTTATGACGCTGCAATTTTCAATATTCAGTTCGTTTACAGACTTCCGGATAAACTCGTACATTTTGGCATCCTTCTCAACAATTGTAAGGCTGGCGGCGCCACGCGACGCAAGTTCATAAGTAATGCTTCCGGTACCACCGAAAACATCAAGTGTTTTCATTCCGGGAATAGAAGTGTTGTTTTCAATTATATTGAAGAGGCCTTCCTTTGCAACATCAGTGGTAGGGCGTGTGTAAGGCATTTTAGCAGGCGGATGAATTTTCCGGCCTCCATATTTTCCTGATATTATTCTCATGAATTGATGGCAAATAAATGGCTAAAGAAATGCGCCGGATACTCATTCATTTCTTCAGAAAACTTAGTGCCTTCAGGCAAGCCCGTAAAACTCACGGGATCAAAATACTTATAAATTTCTTTAAAAAGAGCAGAGTCTTTTTCTATAAGGCCGCTTACCTGCAAAGGCATATTCTTTATTTCAAGCTGCCTGCATATATTCAATAAAGTGTAAGAAACATCTTCGGGAGTTTTATAGTGAAATGTATTAATTAAAATAAGTTCTCCTTCCTTTTCCGCGGTCACCACAATTTTTTGAGGATAAAATATCACAGACAATTTGTTGCCCTTTGGAGATAAATTTTTTATCAAAAAAGAATATTGATGCAATGCCTCGACCGATGGAAATTTGTTGCCGATTTCCCTGGTAATTTCAGGAGACATCCTATAACAGTTATAAACTTTCTTATCTAAAAGAACATCAGTAAGAATTACATCGCCAGGGGTAAAATCCCCATGAATCATACTTAAGGCCTCTGCGTTGTTCCTTGAGCTATACAATGAAAATGGGATTAATACACTTTCACTAAAAGAATAAATAACATTCACCTTCAGAAAATTTTCAGAAGCTAATTCCTGTTTAGTCAAAATCTTTTGAAGCTCCGTGACATGATTTCCGGGCACTATAGTATTGTAATGATATACACCAAGCCCGGTGAAAGTATCCGTTTGGCTGTCTTTAATCAGGTAAGAAAATCCCTCATTGCTTACTTCACATACCAGGCTACATTTTCCTGCATCAATTGCGTTAGGTAATATTTCAAATACTGATTTCAATACGTGTCTGTTTAGTAAAACGATTGCCGCAATAATAGAATTTTTTTCTGAGTCTTTTGATTGAAATTATGTGCTCCGTTGTACCTGGATACTGGGCGGTTGTTTTTTAAAGTCTTTCTTTTATATGATTGAAGGCATGATCTTTTTTTCATTAGCTTTGCCACCCAAAAATATATAAATGAATAACAGAACATTTACAATGATAAAGCCGGATGCTACTGAGAAAGGCCATACAGGCGCTATCCTTGAAAAGATTGCAGGTGCAGGCTTTCGTATTGCCGCTCTGAAAATGACACACCTCTCAAGCGATAAAGCGGGAGAGTTTTACGATGTTCACAAAGAGCGTCCCTTTTACGGTGAATTGGTTGAGTTCATGAGCCGCGGCCCCATTACCGCAGCCATTCTTGAAAAAGAAAATGCAGTTGAAGAATTCAGAAAGTTAATAGGTGCTACTAACCCGGCCCAGGCTGATGAAGGAACTATAAGAAAATTGTTTGCAACAAGTATAGGTGAAAATGCAATACATGGGAGCGACAGTGATGAGAACGCCAGAATTGAAGGAGATTTTTTCTTTAGTAAGCTTGAGCAGTTTTAATAATTCCCGAAAGTTCGATCAAATATTATGTGAGCCATTTGTACAAAAGCTAAGTTGGTAACAAAAGCCAAATTGAAACCGTTATTCCCGCACTGAAGCTGATCCAAAATTTTGGCCGATGTTACATTATCTAACCCTGACTTTTGGAAAATGCACTGTTTGGCCTTTTTTAATTATAGAGTCTATAAGAATAATAGTCTTTCTTAACTAAATAGGAATTAATTCTATTATCAATTATAATTTTAATTTTCAATCTTCTAAATGAATGTAAATTGCGATTCCCATTTGTTCCTGGAATCCATAGCGGGGAAGAGTTTAACAATTTGACAGTTGGATCCATAAGAATTGAATTCCCGTTCAGCATTTGTATATTACAAATTTCCCCGGTCCTTGTCACAACAAACTTTATTTCTATAGAATCTTGAAACTGAAGAACTGTGTCTTCAAGTTTTCTTGCGATACATTGAAAATTGAATTTTTTTTGGGCGTATTCAAACCATTTTTCATATGCCCCTGGAAATTCGGAAATCACCTCGAGTTTGGTAAATATTTTTTCTTTATCGTTGACTAAGATATTCTCGAAAACTTTACATGATGAATCCTTCTTGAGTTTTTCGAAATTTTTCAAGGTCTGGCCCTTTGATTGGATCAAAGCGAAAATAAAAAGTAAGATTGTAATAGCTATTTTATGTTTCAATTATTTGTTGATATATGTTATACGAGCGCTGATAAAATAACACCTGACATTTTACCTGATTTAAACAGGAAATAAAATAAAGTCCCAATAGTTAAAGCACAATCCTTTTCTTCACAATGTTTTATTTATTTACTAATGGTTCGACCTTGTAGCCTTCTTTTCGCAATAAGGTTATGAGCCCATCACTTCCTGTGAGATGCCCCGCTCCCACTGCTACAAATACTCCTTCTTTTTTCATTATTTTTTTTAATTGAGTTACCCAGTTAGTATTCCTGTTTTTCAGCAAAAGGTCTTCGTATTTATCAGAGCCAAATTCACTTTTTACAAGCATGCTTTGCATTGAATCAAGGTCTTGATTTCTATATAATGCAACCATGTCGTTAAACTCTTTTTTATACATAGCGAAGCTGTCAATATTTTTTAAAAGCTCCTTTGCCTGCCACTCATAAGGAATGCTGTCAAATACTGATGCCTGGAACTGCATACTTTCAAGGCCTTGTATTTCTTTCTTATTTTCTTTGGCAATTTTTAAAAGCTCCTCTTCTACGCCAGCGGGCGATGAACAGTTCATCATTCCGGGATATAACAACGCAACTAAAAAATAAGGTTTGGCTTTTTGAAAAAGCATCATGGAAGTGTGCAACGTATCACTAAAATATTTTTGCAATCTTGAATATTCGTCAGGAGAATAAAGGTCTTCCAGTTTTTTTCCGTTCTTCATGTTCATAAAAAGCATACCACTAAGCAAAGTGGATGGATCATCCATGTCGAGCTCCATGTAAATTTCATTACTTGACTTTAGTGCCTGTAACAATTGCGTTCCAAAATGAATATCTTCTTTGCAAAGCAAATGAAAGGTGCCAAACAAAAAGCTTGGCTGATCAAGGCCGTTTCCACTTACTTCCCAAAGAAGGGTATTATTGTTTTTTTGTATTGTGTAAGAATTTTGACGTTGCGCTTTGCAGGCAACAATGCAACAAGAGAAGAGCAAACCCGCGATTAACCATTTCATAAAATACTTTCTGTAAAAATACTATATAAGAGATTAGTTCCTGCCTTGTTATTACCCTAAATCAGCAGTGATTTTACATTCGAAATGCAAGCACATCGCGGGAGTTATAAGATTAAAATTTTATTCTTTTGCATAAGTATTTGAACGAAGGAAACCCGCAGTGAGAGCGGCAAGGCCTGCTATCAATGCTCCAATCAATGCAGTAGCGAGTATAAGAAGAAATGTATTGTCCCTTTTTAATATTAGCATCGAAACCCTGTGAGCAAGTATATCGTTATTGTTACTACTGATCCAAAAGCTCATTATTCCCCACAGTAAAAACAAAGCTGTAAAGCCTGAGAAAAACGAAACAAGTGGTGTTTGCCTCATAAGTGCAGCAACAACAAAAGCAACAAGAGCGATACTCCACCACGGAAAATAAAGGCATGCGCAAAAACTTAAGAGCATTATCAGTATGATCGAGATTAGAAATTTCATAGCATGAAAGGTTGTTTGTTTTTTTATCTATCAGTAAAGCTGTTTTTCACCCATGAGAAAATTTCATTGTCCAGCTTACTTTTTTATTATTGACATCAGCAGCTTTCATTATCCAAAGCTTGTTATAGTTTCCCTTAACCCACATGTTAATATAATCATCATAGAATCTGCTGCCGGGATTACCGCTTTGCCCACCCGGATATATTCCCCAGGCCTGGGTTTCCGGTGTTAAGCTTACTACCATACGCCAGCTTGGCCCATGTTGATTTTTCGTTGCATTTATACTTTGGCTACCCCCGCCAATGGGCAAATGCAGCCTGCTGAAAGCGTCGATTTGCCCAAGGTGTCTAACTTTGGTATCCTTGTATTTACCCCATTCAAGTTTCCCCTCGGCGTCTGCATTTTTTATGCTTATCACTGCATTCTTAAAAGCGGATGTTACAATCTCAACTAATGTTTCAACCTGGGGCGTGTTTATATCATCGATAAATTTAAAAGCAGAATCTTTTATAATGTTTTCAAGTAAAGTGCTTTCATGAGGAAGCATCAAAGGCTCATCAGATTTTGAAAACTCATCTTTCCAAACTCTATTCTCCAGGCTATCCCACGCTAATACAAATATGGTTGCTGCCTTTGATTGAATGTCATTCTGCAGATCCCAGCCTTTAAGTAATTCAAAATATTTTCTTTCTTCACCATCGAGTTTCAAAACATCCATATTCTTTATTAAAACAGGAAGAGCCATTCCGGCAAATACATTATAGTTGTCTGTTTGCAACTTCATCATGTCTTCGGGGGTAATATTATCCATTCCACTTAATCTTTTATTTATTTCCCAGCCGCGATATGGAGGGTAGCTTCCACCAAGATAATAAGGATACGAAGTATCAGCAGGTAACTGGTTAGCACTGCTAACAAATCCCCGTTCTGGATTTACCTGGTGAGGATTTTCTTCCTGGGGAATCATCCCCTGCCATAAGTAGCTGCTATCTGTACCGGGCATTACAAAATCTCCCTGGCGATTCCATTTAGCTGGAAATTCTCCCTGGTCCCAGATGGCAACGTCACCGCTTTTATCCGCGAACAAACAGTTCTGGCCAGGCGTATGTAAATATTTTATTGCGTCATTATAATCATTGTAATTTTTGGCCTTATCGAGAAGGGTAAACATCTTTAGCTCGTTGCTTGGATCATGTGCTTTCCATCTTACAGCATAATTTTTATCTGCGGTTGATTTCCCCCCATTAAAACTTTTATCGTACATAACAGGGCCAATATTTGTATAAGCCACTGAATCTAAAAATTCAGGGGCGCCCTTAATTTTTATATGTTCAACTCTAAAGATCGTTTTATTCCATTCATTGTTAAACCAATATTCCTTACGGCTTTCATCACGAAATTTAATTTCGTAGTAGTCTCTCACATCTCTTTCGGCATTAGTGAAACCAAATGCACAATTATCGTTAAACCCGATTATTATCGCCGGTGCTCCGGGAAATGAAACGCCATAAGCATTATAAGTTGGAGTTGAAATTTGCATCTCGTACCAAAGCGAAGGAAGGTTTAATCCGAGGTGCGGATCATTACACAAAATGGGATAGCCGCTCTTGGTTTTAATGCCACTTACTGCCCAGTTATTACTTCCATTATCGGCATCGGGTTTTTGTTCTTTTATGCCGGCTGAGTCTTTTGTATTGAAATAAAGCGAATCAGCAGTTGAAGGAACTTTTAGTTCCAGTCCTGCCTTCGGAAACACCGTACCCTTTGGAACAATTGGATCCAAAGAATCCATAATGATTGGATATATCTTATTAAAATCAGCTGTAGAAAAAATGGATTTAGCGTTGGTATATTCAAAATCGTTTTCGCCGCCAGCCAGGTCCAGGCTCATATATTTTAGAAAGAGTGCTGTTTTTAAATTACTCCATTTCTCAGGAGCATAACCGAGAAGCTTATATTCTAATGGAAGATTGCTTTCCTTTAGAGATTCGATATAAGCGTTTACCCCGGCTGTATAGTTATCACATTCTGCAATTGTTGCGGCATCTTTCTCAACTTCTTTCAAAGAATTTTCCGCAGCGAAAACCATTCCGAGCCGCCGTTTATCACGGTCAAAATCAAGCGCTTTCTTTCCAACGAGTTCACTCAATCTTCCCGCAGCCGCATGTGTTTGAAATTCCATTTGCCAGAGCCTGAATTTTGCATGAAGATAGCCTTGCACGAAAAAAGCATCGTTCTCTTTTTCTGCGAAAACATGTGGCACAAGACGATTGTCAAAATATACATTTACATTCCCTTGTAATTGCGGAAAAGAAAGTTCATCCGAAAAATCAGCGTCAGATGGTTCTGCATTTTGCCACACGCCACTCTGCGGCGCTAACAGCTTCCCCAAAGGTGCAGGAAGTAGAATTGATGAATTTAGAATTACAATAAGGGCGATAGTAAGTAAACCAAAAATGACAAAAGCAATTATTCTCATAAACAGGGTTAAAGCATGTAAAATACTAAAAAGATTCTTACAGCCAAATACCTGCGCGGGCCTATAGCACTATTTATTCAGAAGATCAATTAATTGGCTGACTTCGCTTGCGGAATTATAAGAATGTAACACGATGCGCAACCGTTCACTGCCTTTTGGGACTGTAGGATATAAAATTGGACGAACGTCAAAATTTTTTTGCTGTAAAATTGCGGCAACTGTTTTTATTTCATCATTACCTGGAATAACAACTCCCTGTATGGGCGTTTCACTTTTTATCAGTTTATATTTTAGATTGGTTTCCTTAAAGAGTTGCACGAGTTGATTTAAAAGTGACCTTTCTTTATTCATTGATGGAAATAATTTATAAGAAGCTGCTATTGTATTCACTTCTGACGGAGGTAAGGCTGTACTATAAATAAATGGCCTTGCAAAATTGATGAGGTATTGCTTTAAATTTTTAGACCCTAATATCACGGCTCCGTGACAACCACATGCCTTGCCGAAAGTATGTATGCGTGCAAAGCACTGTGGCTGGAGATCTAATTTTTGTACCAATCCTTCTCCCCTCTCTCCTACCACTCCTGTTGCATGTGCTTCGTCAACAATTAAGCCTGCTTTATATTTTTCGCAAAGCAAACTAATCTCGTTCAACGGTGCTATATCGCCATCCATGGAGAAAACCGACTCTGTTACAACAAAAATATTTTTGCTGGAAAAGGATGAGGCAGATAGTTTTTTTTCAAGATCCGCAATATCATTATGAATAAAGGAAAGGGACGTAGCAAAAGATAGTCTGATACCATCGCGAATGGATGCATGGCTTAGCTGGTCATAAATAATTACATCGCCTTTTTGAGGAACTGAAGCAAGCAAACCAATGTTTGCGTCATATCCCGAATTGAAGATTAAACCTGCATCTGAGTCATGGAAGTCTGCGATAAAATTCTCTGTATGCTCTACCAGCTTATAGTTTCCTGAAAGCAGTCGTGAGCCAGTACTTCCATGAGGTAAATAATTATTTTCGGAAACGCTTAGTAAATTATTTTTTACAATGCCTAAATAATCATTACTGCAAAAATCGACTTTCCCTTCGCTTATGACAAGAGAACGTAAGGCATTTGCCTGCTTTCTTTCTTCCAGCTTTTCAGAAAGGAAATTTTCATTCATAGCAGTAAAATTAGTTGATTGCTCAATTAGCTAATCGGCCAATTAAACTTAAGTTTGAAAAATGGACACTTTATCGCAAGACACGAAAAATATCCTTGGCCTTCAACTTGTCACCGATCCAAGATGGGTAGACCTTGCTGCTATTTCATTGGAAGACATTCTTACTGATCATGCATGGTGTGAGCAAAAGGCTGCCAACAGCTGCATCTCTCTTATACAAAAATATAATGACAGGGAGGAACTGGTAAACGAACTGTCGTCGATTGTTACAGAGGAGTGGGGCCATTTCCGCCAGGTACTTGCAGAGCTGCGAAAAAGGAAGCTTAAACTAGGCAAACAACGAAAGGATGAATATGTAAACAAATTGCTTGAATTTCAGAAGAAAGGTGGCAGCCCGCAAGAAAGATTTATAGACCAATTGCTAACGATGGCTTTGATCGAAGCAAGAAGCTGCGAACGGTTTAAGAGATTAAGCGAAGGGCTCACGGACGGGTATATGCGCAATTTTTATCGCAGGTTTATGGAAAGCGAAGCTGGTCATTACACGCTGTTTATTAACCTCGCTGAAATGTACAGCGATAAAGAAATTGTAAGAAGAAGATGGAAGGAATGGCTTATATACGAATCAGAAGTAATGATGAAATTAGAACTGAGAGGTGATAGAATTCACTAGCCTACTTAATAGCCTTGAATATCCTGCTCCATCTTGGGCCACTATTATAGCTAAACCAAATAAGTGAAGCCTTACCCACAACATGATCTTCAGGGACGAAGCCCCAAAAGCGGCTGTCTAGTGAATTATGCCTGTTATCTCCCATAAGCCAATAATAATTCATCTTAAATGTATAAGAAGTAGCCGGTTTGTCATTGATGAAATACTGGCCATTTTTTTCTTCAAATTTATTTTCTTCATACACCAGGATGCAACGCTTATAACGGAGCACATTATCAGGAGTAAGTTGTACTGTCGCTCCCTTTTTTGGTATCCACATGGGGCCATAGTTATCTTCGCTCCAGTTGTTTGCTGCCACGTAAGGAAACAACTGAATACTTATTTCGGTGGAATGAATAACCGGCTCAACACTCTTTACACCGGGAAGCATTTTTAATGAAGCTACTTCCTGATCGGTCAGGCTTATCTCGTATTGAGTATTTGAAAGCTGAGTGACCTGGTTCCTGTTCATATCATCGTAATTATCCTGGATGCCCATGCTGTTTAGTTGGTCGGGATCAAGCGGGCCGGTTGTATTTACAGTATATTTAAATTCATGGAAAGGTGGAAATGGCTGAGCCACGTTATCGATGTATAAAACCCTATTCTTAATCTGCAACGTATCACCCGATACTGCAGTGCATCTCTTTATGAAGTTTTCTCTTTTATCTACAGGTCTTGTAATGATCATATCGCCATATTGATCCTGTACCCGACTCCTGGCTTCTTCCTCAGATAAATGTTCCATAATCATTCTACGCTGAACTTCCTGGTAGTAGGTTACTTTTGAGCCGAAGTTCATCTCATCATTTATCAGCGTATCATTTACAGGAAAATTAAATACAACGACATCATTACGTTTTACGGGGCTTGAAAACCACCTGGTATAAGGAATGTGAATCCACTCAACATATGATTTTGTGTTAAGCCCGGGAATGGTATGATGAACAAACGGCATAGCTATAGGTGTGTTAGGGATACGAGGCCCATAGCTAAATTTGCTTACAAATAAAAAATCATTCACCAATAAAGTCTTCTCCATCGATGGCGTGGGAATTACATAGGCTTCAAAAACAAAAGTGCGGATTAAAGTAGCAGCAACAATTGCAAAAGCCGCAGCGTCTATCCATTCCCGTATTGCTCCTTTTTTATAGTTGTTTACTACGGGAATTCCCGCATAGCGTTCCTTATCAGAGAAGCCGAGGTATGGAAAATAAATAAACGGAACAAAAACAGTAGCGGCGTGATGCAAAAGCCCAAAGCGGCCAAAATGCTCCACGAATTTTATACAAATCCAGATAGTGATAAACTGTCCTGCTACGGGTATTAGTTGAAGAAAGAACCAAATTCTTTTTAGTTGCATCTTCTCTACCATGCACCATGTGTTATACAAGGGTATCAACGCTTTCCATGGTTCAATTCCGGCCTTTCTAAACATTCCATATAACCCAATGTGCCAGAGAATAACCGTAACAATAAATAGAAGTAAACCTATACTCATGAATTAATTTTTATTAATGCGGACAAAAGTACCATATTAAAACTCTACCTTAAAAACCCTTTGAAAATACTTATCATTAGTTTAACAAACGCTGACATCGTTGGCTGAAGTACTTGGCCTAATAGCCGATAAGGAAAAGAAAATTTATAAAACGTCAATCATGAAGATAGTATGGAGTGCAGCATTTCATTTACTTTATCCGCCCTGTTCATCACCATAAAATGGCCACCACCGGGCACTAAGTATTTTGTTTTTATATTTCTTATTGGAAACATATGATCTCTTGTACCGTGAATATGATAAAGGTTTGGAGGCTGCCAATCGTTTTTCCAATTAAGAATTTCATTGGCCGCCCAGTTCGTGTAAGGTTGGGCAATGTTCTTCCTGTATTCCCGTACGAGTTCTAACTCTATTTTATTCTCAATGCCGAGGTTATAATTTTGGATCGGCTCAATTAACCGGAACGATCGAAGTGGAAATATTTTATTTAACTGGACTTTTCCTGCCAGTTTCATCCAGAGCGGAATTTCATGCAAAGACTTGATGCTCGAAATTAAAATTACCTTCTGCGTAGATATAAGTTTTGCAATTTCTATACCCATCATTCCGCCAAAAGACAAACCACATAGAATAGGATTAGTGTGGTGAATTTTCTCAGCCATCCTTCTCGCGTATTCAAAGATTTTCTCTTTCTTTTCAGGAAGTAACCAGGGTATGAAATGTACCTTGTTATCTTTAAAATCTAAGTTAGAAAACACTTTTTCATCAGCCCCGAATCCACTGATACAATAGATTTCGCTCATAACAATTTTTTAGAAGATTAGTAATAATCTTTAAACGTAAGTTATTTTTTCGGCAGAACATAACTTTCAACATCATCTGCGGTAATTACTTTGCCTGATAGAATAATCAGTCGTTCAACCACATTGCGCAATTCACGAACATTGCCTGTCCAGTTGTACTCTTTCAGTAGTTCCAGGGCCTGATCATCCATAGCTTTCTTTGGTTGGCCATACTCATTTCCAATATCTTCCAGAAAGCGATCCACAAGTAATGGGATATCACTAAGGCGATCATTAAGAGAAGGAACATGAACAATGATTACACCAAGGCGATGGTATAGATCAAGACGAAAATTTTTATTTTCCACCTCTTTCAACAAGTCTTTGTTTGTAGCAGCAATTACCCTTACATCCACATTGATATCTTTGTCTGCACCCACACGGGTTATCTTTCCTTCTTGTAAAGCCCGTAATACTTTCGCCTGAGCATTTACACTCATATCTCCTATCTCATCGAGGAACAGTGTTCCTCCATTTGCTTGCTCAAACTTGCCAATCCTTTGTTTTACGGCTGATGTAAAACTGCCTTTTTCATGGCCAAATAATTCACTTTCTATAAGTTCACCGGGGATAGCAGCGCAATTAACTTCGACCATGGGCCCCTTGACACGGCTACTTTTTTCATGTATCCATCTTGCAACAAGTTCTTTACCGACACCATTATCGCCTGTTATTAAAATACGTGCTTCAGTTGGTGCAATTTTGTCAATAGTGTCTTTAATTATTTTAATAGGTTGTGAGTCGCCTACAATGTCCTGTACTTTGCTCGCCCTGCGTTTTAAAATCCTTGTCTCTGCGACAAGACTTGTTTTTTCCATTGCATTGCGAAGCGTTATCAGCATGCGATTAAGATCGGGCGGTTTCGAAATATAATCATAGGCTCCCTTTTTCACAGCTTCTACCGCTGTTTCAATATTGCCATGACCGCTGATTATAATTATGGGAACTTCATCATTTATTTCCCTGGCTTTTTCAAGAAATTCAATTCCGTCAAGTTTTGGCATTTTAATATCACATAAAACGAGGTCATAATTTTTATCTTTAAATTTTTTAAGGCCTTCTTCTCCATCTGCAGCTTCATCAATTTTATAACCTTCAAAACTGAGGATTTCATTTAAAGTCTTCCTTATACTTTTCTCATCATCTATTATTAAAATTGAAGGCATATGATTTCTATTTTAAGATTGAGCTTTTTTAAAACAATCTCTTAATTTTCGATTGGTCAAAAGTACCAATTTGTGAACTTAAAGAATGATGTCAACAATGGAAGTAATGTACTCAATTAAATTTTCTAACGCTTTTATTATATTCAAAATAAAAAGCTGCTAAATTAATTTCGTGGGAAGAATATATAGAAATGTAAACATTGATCGTAAATATTAAGGCTGGTTATAAAACCACTTTGCCGATTCCTCTAAACAAAACCATTAGTTTAGAACTGGAAAGCCTTTTCAGTTAAGCGTTTGGAACATCAGCTTCCATCATCAGGTATGCCTTAATAAATCCATCAAGTTCGCCATCCATTACAGGCCCTATATTTCCAACTTCATAATCAGTGCGATGATCCTTGATCATTTTATATGGATGGAAAACATAACTTCTTATCTGGCTTCCCCATTCAATTTTTTTCTTGGTAGCATTAGATGCATTAAGCACTTCCTGTCTTTTACGCATTTCTTCTTCGTAAAGACGGCTCTTTAACATCGTCATTGCTTTTTCCCGGTTCTCGCCTTGTGTACGGGCTTGCTGACATTCAACAATAATTCCGCTTGGTTTATGCGTTAGGCGCACTGCGGTTTCTACTTTGTTTACATTTTGTCCGCCGCTGCCACCGCTTCTAAAGAAAGCCCATTCCACATCTGCAGGGTTTACTTTTATTTCAACAGTATCGTCAATTAAAGGGTAAACATAAACGCTGGCGAAACTTGTATGTCTCCGGGCGTTACTGTCAAATGGAGAAATACGTACCAACCTGTGAACTCCGCTTTCGGCTTTTAAAAAACCAAACGAGAAGGGGCCATCAAATTGTAATGTTGCACTTTTTATGCCTGCGCCATCCCCTGCCTGGTAATCAATTTCAGTAACGCTCCAGCCCTGCTTTTCTCCATACATACGATACATACGAAGCAGCATATCGGCCCAGTCCTGGCTTTCAGTTCCGCCCGCTCCGCTATTAATTTGAAGTATGGCAGGCATCTCATCTTCCGGCTGATTAAGCGTACTTTTAAATTCTGCTTCTTCAATTGCATCGCCTGCACTTTTATATGCTTCTTTTACTTCCTCCTCTGATGCTTCGCCTTCTTTCCAAAATTCAAATAGCACAGCAAAGTCATCCACTTTTGACTGCACATTATTGAAGAGATTCATCCAATACTCATTCAATTTTATTTCTTTCAGAATGGAAGTTGCCCTTTTGTTATCGTTCCAAAAACCGGGCGAAAGCGAAAGTTGTTTGTCGTTATCTATTTTTTGCTGACGATTAGCGACGTCAAAGAAACCTCCTCAAAACCAGTACACGGTCTCTTAAATCTTTTAAATGTTCTGTTGTCATAGGGCGCAAATATAATGATGATTCTTTAAATGAAATTATAGTGGGGAAGACGTAAAGAATGATTCATTATTTTTATAAGTCTATTAAACGAATTCTCTATGTTGCAAGCTATAACAGATATTTTTGAAAGGGACCTCAACAAGCTTATTAATGAAATTGAAAGTTATAACGATGATGAATCCATTTGGCGGGTAAAAGGTCAGATTGGCAATTCTGCCGGCAATCTTACTTTGCATCTCATCGGAAATTTAAATCATTTTATTGGCGCAACGCTTGGCAATACCGGCTATGTTCGCAATCGTGAAAATGAATTTCTCGAAAAGAACGTATCAAGGAAAAAACTAGTTGTAGATATCCGCGACACAATCGCCATGGTTAAACAGGTCTTAGAAAAACTTTCTGATGATGATCTGAAAAAAGATTATCCTCACGCTTTTAATAATTCTATTTCATCGACAACATTTGTTTTAATACATTTACTAGCTCACTTAAGCTATCACCTGGGGCAGATAAATTACCACCGCAGATTAATCGCGTAGCTTCATTTAAAATAATATTATACTTGTATTGAACAAGTAAAACATGAAGACTTTGTATCTTGCTAATGTATATGGCCTTCACTAAAATTGCATTAACAGGGTATAAAAACTACCAGTCAGCCGTTTTTTCTTTTACGCATAGAATCGTTGGTATTTGCGGCCTCAACGGCAAGGGAAAGACCAATTTGCTTGATGCAATTAATTACCTGTGCTTTACTAAAAGTTATTTTTCAAAGTCTGATCTTGCTAATGTTTTCTTTGGCTCAGAAGGTTTTCGGCTGGAAGGAGAATTAGAGCATAATAATTCATCCATAAAAAAAAATAATAAAGTTGTTTGCATCTATCGCTCAATATCAAAGAAAGAATTTTTTTTGGACGATGTTGCTTACGTTAAGTTCTCACATCATATTGGGAAGTTTCCCTGCGTAATGATTGCGCCGGACGATATTGAAATGATTACCGGCGGAAGTGAAGAAAGAAGAAAATATCTTGATACATTAATAAGCCAGGTCGATCCGGAATACCTCCGTCAACTAATCACTTATAATAAAGTAATTCAACAGCGAAACAGTTTTTTAAAAAACGAATCTTCGCAAAGTTCTTTTGATATACCACTCCTGGAGGCACTCGATGCACAATTAATTGGTCCTGGAATTTATATTCATCAAATAAGAGAAAAAATATCGAAAGAGCTGGTTCCTTTAATTAAGAAATTCTATAGCGAAATATCTGCTAATGATGAGATCATTTCCATTGAATATAGTAGCCAGTTAAGGGGATGCGATTTTAAAAATTTATTAAATTCCTACAGACAAAAAGATATCGTAAGTCAAAGAACAAATGCCGGTGTTCACAAGGACGATTTAGATTTCTTGTTAAATCAAAACGCTTTCAAAACAACCGCTTCCCAGGGGCAACGCAAGAGCCTGTTGTTTGCCTGTAAGCTTGCAGAGTTTGAAATTTTACTTGCAAAAAATAATCTGCCTCCTCTTCTTTTGCTTGATGATGTATTTGAAAAACTTGATGAAGTCCGTATTAAAAACTTGCTTGAATATGTTTGCAAAAAAAATAATGGCCAGGTGTTCATCACCGATACACATAAGGAAAGATTAGAAGCGGCATTATCTGAATTTGATGAAGAGGTGCAGATTATACAGTTAATCTAAAAGTATCAAAGCTTCAATGACCAATATTTTAAAAAATGGATTAACTTATCTTTAAATTATGGCTGAATTTACCATCGGTGATGCATTAAAAGAATTTCTCAAAAAGAGTAAGCTTAAAGGCGGTGTTCAGGCTCTGCAAATAGAAGATGCGTGGGAAAAAATTATGGGGAAAACAATTGCCCGCTATACAGATAAAATCGAAATCATTAATTCAACTTTATTTATATCGTCTACAGTAGCCCCACTAAAAAATGAACTCCTTTATCAAAAGGAAAAAATAATAGAAAGAGTGAATGAAGCGCTTGGCGAGAAGGTCATTAAAGAAGTGGTGATAAGGTAAGAGACAGCCCCCTATCGCCGCCGCCGCGGGATTAAAGGGTAATTCTCGGATCAATAATTCCATATAGCACATCTGCCAAAATATTTACCAATACAAAAATGGTTGCCGCAAATAACACTGAACCCATTACAACAGGATAATCAAGTTTCTCAAGCGCATCAACTGTTACCTTGCCAATCCCTTTCCAGCCAAAAATATATTCAACGAAAAAAGCGCCTGCCAGCAATTCAGCAAACCACCCGGTGATGGCAGTTATCACCGGGTTCAAAGCATTGCGTAATGCATGCCTGTAAACAACCTGGCTCCTGCTCAAACCTTTTGCATACGCTGTTCTTATATAATCCTGGTGAAGTACCTCAAGCATAGAACTTCTTGTAAGCTGCGTAATAATTGCCAATGGCCGTATGCCAAGAGTAAATGCCGGCAATATTAAGTTCTGAAGTGTCAGGTATCTTCTTCCGGTTGTCTCATCGATGCTAAACCAACTCCCCGTGAATGACAGACCAGTATATGGGTGAAGCACTATACCAAATAAGTAAGCGACTATAATTGCCATAAAAAATGAAGGGGCCGATATACCAATAACACTTGCGAAAACTGAAGAAGTGTCGAGCCATGTGTTTTGTTTTACTGCCGCCAGCACTCCAAGAAATATTCCGACAACAGTGGCGAAGATCATTGCAGCAAAAGCCAGCAACAGTGTACCTGGCAATGCTTCCATTAATACATCTGTTACTTCTTTTTTTGTTTGATAGCTGCGGCGGAGGTAGGGAACTTTAAAAGCCAGTTTCTTATCACCACCAATAAAAAGGCCATGTAGTTTTTTTTCCTGAATTTCTCTTTTAGAATGTATCGCTACTGGAGACACATCATTTAAATAAAGCAGGAACTGTTTCCATTTGGGTTGATCCAGGTATAACTCTTTGCGAATGTTTTCCATAGTTGCCTTATCCCCGGTTTGCCCAACTATTAATCGTGCAGGATCGGCAAATGCCTGGAAGACAAAGAAAACAATGATAACAACACCCACCAAAACCAGTAACCCGGAGAATAATTTTTTCAAAAGAAGTTGAAACATAATTTATTCTTTATTCATCATTGCTCCTGCAAAATTTTTATGTTGCTTTCTTCACGAGCTAAGGTTACTTCATCGCTTTCTTAAAATCTGCCCACCCCCATTTACCTTCAACCACCGGTCCCTTCATTAGGTAAAGTTCCGGATTGGTACGGGCTGCCGTTTTTAAAGCTGTTGCATCAAGACTTAAAACAGGAATGTTATAATTATTTTTTTCATTAAAAAATTTTTGGGCTATGGATGACTGTGAGGCAACAATGTATAAAGGCATATTTTTTTGCTTTGCCTTATTAAAGATTGCCTGGAAGTTACTAAGCCAATAATCAGTTCCTGTTGAAAAATCTTTTACAAAAAATAAGTAGTACTGCCGAGGTACATTCAGAAGAGCTTCTGTAGTATCGTTGCCTGAAGAAGTTGATAAATAAAAGTCTTTAACAGCAGGCTCATTGTTGAAACCTTTTTCAACAATTATATCTTCCCTGCTTACAAATTCCCAGGTAGAATCGGGAATATTTTTACGGGAAAACTTTTCTTCTTTACCATTCTTTTTGTAAATGAAAATAAAATCTTTCTTATCCGGGACTGCATTCGGAGGAACTTTTCGAAGTTCCGAAAGGTTGTTACCTTTTTTGAAAGGAAGGCAATCGACTGCCGGCATATGGCGCATTACATGCCATTGTAGCCCTAATACGAGTAACACCGAAGCGAGGATTATAAGAAAGTTTGCAGCTGAGGTGAAGACTTCTTTGATATACCGTAATCCAAAAAAAATGATAAGGATCAGCAGGAGTAGAATAAGATCCTTAATGAAGGACTGCATTGCAGTTAGCGGTATGCAATCACCAAAACATCCGCAGGTCGCAATCTTACCCGACAATACTGCATAGCCCGTGAGAAAGCTGAAAAATATTATAAGCAGTAATAAAAGGATGCTGAAAAATCTTTTCCAAATGCCCAACAATATTCCAACGCCTACGATAATCTCAAGCGTTATCATAATTATGGAAAATGGAAGCGCATAGTTATGTAGCCAATCCATTGTACTTTTTAACCCGGCATTTTGTCCCCACACTTCAAAAAATTCCTGCATCTTGTAAGACAAGCCAAGCGGATCGTTGGCCTTCACCAAACCGGAAAAAATAAAAAGAATACCTACAAGTACCCTGGAAATATTTACCAATTTTTTCATGAAATAAAATTAAAGGTTCCCCACATCACGGAGCTAATATTAATGCAAAAGCCGCATAATTTACGATGTCATAAAAGTTCGAATCGATGCCTTCGCTTGCTAAAGTGAGGCCATCGTTTTGTATTATTTGCTTAATGCGAAGAATTTTTGCAAGGACAAGATCTACAAAACTTTCCTGGCTCATATCTCTCCAGGCCTCATCATAATCATGGTTTTTATCCAGCATCAGTTGTTTGGCGATGCTGGCTTTCTCATCATACAGCCTGCCTGCTTCTTCAGCCGGAAGGTCTTCTATTTCATCATCATTAATGTCGAGCTGTATAAGGCCAATGATGGCGTAGTTTAAGATTCCCATGAACTCTGCCTTCACATCATCGTCTATTTTTTGAATGCCTTTCTGCTGGATGTTTCTTATGCGCTTCGCTTTGATATAGATCTGGTCGGCGATAGATATTGTCCGGTAAACTCTCCATGAAGTTCCATAATCCTTAGTTTTCTTTACAAATATTTCCCTACAATTGCCTACCGCAGTATCGTATTGCTGATCAGTATTAACTTGCATAATTATCGCCAAATTTAAACATAAACAAACAATGTTTACATTGAACTGTAAGGGAAGACTGGTAAGAATTGAAAGGCCATTGATAATGGGAATACTCAATGTAAACGACGATTCATTTTATGCAGGAAGCCGTTTTCAAAATGAAGACGCACTTTTAATGAAGGCCAGGCAGATGATAGATGAAGGTGCTGACATACTTGATATCGGCGGGCAAAGCACGAGGCCGCGAAGTATAAGAGTTTCGGCTGGCGAAGAGGCATCACGGGTGCTACCTGCAATAGATTCGATCAAAAAGCAATTTCACAATGCTTTAGTTTCTATTGACACTTATCATGCTGCTGTTGCAAAGCAGGCGGTTGATGCAGGTGCCTGCATTGTTAACGATATAAGTGGGGGTGATATGGATGATGAAATGTACGAAACGGTGGCTAAGTTGGAAGTGCCCTATATCTGCATGCATATAAAAGGAACTCCTGAGACGATGCAGGAGCAAGCCACTTACGAAGATGTAACCAAAGAAGTAATTGATTACTTTATACAAAAAACTAACCGCCTGAAGCAAGCCGGCATTAAGGACATCATTATTGATCCTGGATTTGGGTTTGCAAAAACCATCGCTCAGAATTTCATCTTGTTACAAAATCTTTCTTTACTGAAAATATTGGATATGCCTGTAATGATTGGGCTTTCACGCAAATCAACCATCTATAAAACTTTACGCATTTCCGTAGAAGATTCGCTGAACGGAACGACTACACTTCACACCATTGCCCTGCAAAACGGTGCTGATATCCTGAGAGTGCATGACGTAAAAGAGGCAAAGGAAGCTGTTACATTATACCAGGCTTACAATAAAGCATAAGCGCCCCCGTGTTGGCGGAGGCGCTTAACGAAGACTTTTTAAATTATTATTTTGTTTGTCCTTGCGGTTGTTGTTGCTGTTGCATTTGCTGTAGTTGCTGCATCATTTTCTGCTGTTCCTCCATCTTCTTTTGATATGCTTCAGCGGGCATCACATCCACCACAGATACTTCAAATATCAACGGTGTATTTGCGGGAATTTCCGGGCCTTGGCCCCTTGATCCATAAGCGAGTTGGGATGGAATAAACAAACGCCCTTTCCCTCCTTTTTTGAAATAGACAAGCCCGTCTGGCCATCCTTCTATAGCTCCGCGCTGCCCAACCATAAACGTGTAAGGTTTAAGAGACTTGCCTGTAGAATCATAGCTCTGATCGAAAATATGTCCGGCAAGAGTCATCCCCTTATAATCTACAGTTATCGCTTTCCCAACCGTCACCTGTTCTCCTGTTCCCGGATTTTGAACTTCTACATAAGTCCCTTTTTCAGTCTTTGTAGCAGTTATATTATTTTTAGCCAGGTAATCGCTTAAGATCTTATCATCTATTCCCGATTGTTTTATCACAGAAATAGAATCAAGCCTCCGTAACCTTTCCATAGTTTCTCTTTTCATCACGTCGGCTAACGCTGGGTCTGTTATTACATCAAGAATCTTAAACCTGTAGCCGAGATATTGACCGCTCTTGGCAAACGGCGGTATGTTAGGATTCATTTTTCTGATAGTATCAACAGGAATGCGGGTAATTATGCTGTCACCTTTTTTCGCTGATTTAAATATCTGAATATATTCCGGTGGTAATTTAGTTGAATCCACTTCCATTAACTGGGGAATCGAATCATAAGGTGTTGACATCAAAGAGTCGCTGTAATAGCTATACGCAGTAAACTTGATTGTGTTGCCATATTTAATTTCTTTGTCGCCGCTGCCTCCTATTATTTTGTATTCCAGGCCGCCTT
>JBDUEG010000016.1:0-21536 GCA_040002575.1 Ginsengibacter sp. | reverse complement strand
GCAACAGGATAACATTCCGCGCTTACATGAATTATTTCCATTTACAAAAAAAAGTAATTCAAATTAAGCATCATTTTTCTATTAAAAAATTTATTAATCAAAATTGATACCTTGAAAAAATTCATCTACTTTCAACATCAAAAATTTTACGATGGCTACTCCCGCAATGAATATTACTGTACCAAAAAGTACAGGAGGAAAATTTGTTCCAACCAATTATGGGGCGTTGAGCACGCTAATAGTTGTTTTCTTTTTTTGGGGCTTTATTGCAGCAGGGAACAGTGTATTCATTCCTTTCTGCAAAAACTATTTTAAACTCGATCAGTTTCAAAGCCAGTTGGTGGATTTCGCTTTTTACCTGGCCTATTATTTAGGAGCACTCGCTTTATTTGCTTATGGTGCATTTGGAGGAAAAGATCTTGTAGCCAAATGGGGGTATAAAAAAAGTATCGTTTATGGCTTGCTTTTTTCCGCATTGGGTGCTGTAGCCATGATCATAGCCGTAAATGCAAACACATTCACCGGCATGCTGGTAGGGCTTTTTATAGTTGCACTTGGGTTCTCCCTGCAGCAAACAGCAGCACAGCCATTTGCAATTACGTTAGGAGATCCGTCTACAGGTACCGGCAGAGTAAACCTTGGCGGAGGAGTCAATTCTTTTGGAACCATGATAGGGCCGCTTGTTGTTGCATTTGCACTATTTGGTACCACAGCTACTGTTACTGATGAAGAAATTGCAGCTCTCGGTCTAAGTAAAGTAATCGTATTGTATATCTGTGTAGGGATTTTATTTATTGGCGCCGCTGCACTATTTTATTTTTCAAAGAAAGTGCCCGATGGTATTTCAACAGAAAAAACAGAAAAAGCAAACAAAGCACTTTATTCTTTATTAATAATGACGGGACTTCTGATCATCATGTTTGTTCCTGTATTTAATAGTTATAAAACGGATGTAAATACACTAAGCGTTGTTGAAAAACATGACATGGAAACTTATCGTATGAAATGGTTGTTCGGAGCGCTGGCAGTGGTAGTCCTCAGTTTACTTATTTCAAATATAAGCGCAAAGAAAAATCCTGATGGATGGGGAGCCATGAAATATCCACAACTGGTACTCGGAATGCTCGCACTTTTTGTATATGTAGGCGCCGAAGTAACGATTGTAAGTAACCTGAGTGAATTACTAAAGCAGCCTGATTTCGGAGGCTTTCAATCTTCCCAGGCGGCAGTATTCGTTTCTATGTATTGGGGCAGTTTAATGATTGGTAGATGGGTCGGCTCAATCACGGCATTCGATCTGAAACCGGCAACCAAGCAGTTACTTACTTTTATTGTTCCTCTCGTTGCCTTTGTAATCGTATTGTCAGTTAACGCTATATCGAAGCACGATGTAAGTATACTTTATTATTATATCGTGTGTGTAATTATTCAAATCGGCGCATTTTATGTAAGCAAAGAAAAACCTGCCAGGACACTTTTGATATTTGGATTATTAGGGATGACGGGAATGCTTATAGGGCTATTTAATACAGGCACCATTGCTATCTATGCATTTTTAAGCGGAGGTTTATTTTGTTCAATTATGTGGCCGGCCATCTTTACATTGTCTGTTGCCGGGCTTGGAAAATACACAACACAAGGCTCTGCTTTTTTAATCATGATGATTTTAGGCGGAGGTATTATACCACCTATACAAGGAAAACTTGCAGATTTCCTTCAATCAAAAAGTGAGGTCGTAGGGTATGGCATACATCAATCTTATTGGGTTGCAGTTGTTTGTTTTGCCTACATCACTTTGTTTGCATTTATAGTGAAAGGCATTTTAAAGAGGCAGGGCATAGATTATGAAACTCCCGTGGAAGATGTAAGTGAAATCAGTTCACCGGAAGGCGCATTCGAAGGATAACCGGCATAGAATATTCAAAATTTTTATTATGAGTAAAAGCGTCAAAAAAATTGATACGGAACAGCCTGTGGAATATGCCTTGGGAATAGATGTGGGCGGCACCTCAGCAAAGTTTGGCATTGTTAATCATCGCGGTATTATTTCAAATCGTGGCGACATAGCTACTAATAAACATGCAGATGTAGAAAGATTCATCGATGAGCTATACGAAAAAGTATCGCCTGCAATTGAAGAAATAGGTGGACCGGATATGATAAAAGGCATTGGCGTCGGAGCACCCAATGGAAACTATTATAGTGGTACAATTGAATATGCGCCGAATCTTTTATGGAAAGGAATTATTCCTCTGGCAAAACTCATCACCAAAAAATTTAAAAAACCATGTTCATTAACCAATGACGCAAATGCAGCCGCCGTAGGCGAAATGATGTATGGTGCCGCTCGAGGAATGAAAGATTTTATAATGATCACATTAGGCACAGGCGTGGGAAGTGGTATTGTCGCCAACGGTCATTTAATTCTAGGACATGATGGGTTTGCCGGCGAGTTGGGACATACAACTATACGCCCGGGAGGCCGCCTGCATCTTGGGACAGGCATGAGAGGTAGCCTTGAAACCTACGCCTCAGCTACAGGAATTTCAGCAACTGCAAAAGAAATGCTTGAAGAAAGAATGAACGAAGAAAGCCTGCTCAGGAAGCTTGTTCATAAAGAAATTTCTGCAAAACAGATTTATGATGCGGCGCTAAAAGGAGATAATATTGCTAAAGAAGTTTTTAAATACACCGGCGAGATATTAGGTGAAGCGCTTGCAAACTTTGTGATGTTTTCCTCTCCTGAAGCGATTATATTATTTGGAGGCGTAATTAAAGCGGGTAAGATTTTGATGGATCCGATTAAGGAAAGTATGGAAAGAAACCTCCTTCCTATCTTTCAAAATAAAGTAAAATTATTATTCAGCGAATTAATAGAATCTGACGCGGCCATACTTGGTGCAAGCGCATTAGTATGGGAAATAAAAGAGGAAGTATAATAACGTCAAAGGAATTGAAGTTTGTAAAATCTAATCAAATACATGTCTAAGATCAGGAGTGATTCTGCAATCGTTATTCAACTCAAATACAAAAGAATTGTTTACTTCTTGTAAACAGTATTGCGCTTCCTGAAGCATATGCACTTCTATATTTTTTTTGTCGGCATCAACAATAAGATAATATTTCACACCCTGTTGTTGATATAATTCATATTTGGTATGCCTGTCTCTCAAAGCAGTTGAAGGAGATAAAATTTCGACAACAAGAGAAGGTGGAAAATCTAAGTATTTTTTCTTTACTTCCCCGCAAATGATCATGATATCAGGAACTAAAATAGTATCGTTAAAAATTTTATAATCCAATGGATCATAAACCCGGCAATTTTTACATTTTGCTTTTCGCAAGGATAAAACAAGTTCTGTTCTTAATTCAGCCGCAACTCTTTGATGGAGGGGTACAGGTGAAGGGCTCATGGCAATCGGATGCCCTTCTATTAATTCCCAGGCACCTTCCCAATGCACCCAGTCATCGTAAGTATAATGTGGAATTATTTTATCTGCAATACCCATATATTAAAATTAAAAAAAACCTGCTGGGCTTTCTTTATGCCTTTTCCTGCATCCATTTATTTTTTCCATACCCGGCGATCACATGCTTGTCAGAATGATATGAAGAACGGACCAAAGGGCCGCTTTCAACATAATCAAAGCCAAGCTGGTACCCAATTTCACGAAGCTCTGCAAACTCATCAGGATGTACAAAACGATGAACAGGTAAATGTTTTTTAGAAGGTTGAAGATACTGGCCAATGGTGATTACATCTACATTACTCTCCCTGAGGTCTTGCATAGTTTGTATCACTTCCTCCTTAGCTTCCCCTAGCCCGAGCATGATGCCGCTCTTGGTACGCATTCCGCCCTGCTTTAAAATCCGCAGCGTTTCCATGCTCCTCCAATACTTTGCCTGTATTCTAACTGTACGGGTTAGCCGCTCAACTGTTTCGATGTTGTGGCTCACGACATTCGGAGCAGCGTCAATAATTCGTTTAATATTTTCTTCTTCGGCTTTAAAGTCGGGGATAAGGGTTTCCATGGTTGTATCCGGATTCAATGCCTGTACCGCTTTTATAGTATTGTACCAAATGATAGAACCTCCATCCTTCAGCTCATCGCGGTCAACAGAAGTAATAACAGCATGTTTCACCTTCATCAGGTGTATTGCTTCAGCGACCCTTTGCGGCTCGTCCCAATCAACTTCAAGTGGCCTTCCGGTAGCAACCGCACAAAAGCCGCAGCTCCTTGTGCAGATGTTTCCAAGTATCATAAAGGTAGCAGTTCCTTCGCCCCAGCATTCACCCATGTTAGGACAATTGCCACTCTCACAAATTGTGTGAAGTTTGTGTGTATCGACCAGGTCTCTCACATGTTTATACTCCTCTCCTATAGGTAGCTTAACACGAAGCCAATCCGGCTTTTTAGCTTTTGGGATTTCTAATGTTAATTCATCATTCATCAAAAAAATATTGGCGTAAGGTTTTAGAGACTTTAAAAATTACTTTCTTTTTCCGAAGAGTATTGCAACAAAACCACTGAAGAAAAATTTGCGCTCTGGTACTTGAATAAGAATAGGAACCTCCTTTGTATAATATTCCGCAGTCACTCCAACCTCAATTGCAGAAACAATTTCGTTGTATGCGCCATAGTCAAATCTTAAGGAGGTTTTTGCATATAAGCCCGGAGTAACTTTAAGATCGCTCCAACCTTTGCCGAAAGTTGGACCGCCATAAATCGGAGCTGTTAAAAAAAGTGAACTGTCTGGTGAATCATATTTTACATAGATAAGCTCATTGCCTTTTTGTACCTGCAAATAATATGGGCGCAGCAAACCTAAAGAAATACCGCCGCCGTAATTTGCTGTAACACTTACCCCATTTTTATTTGATTTATTTCCAAGTAATACCTGTTGCTGAACGCCAAGCTTTGCCGGATAAAAAAAGTTTTGTTTTCCATAAATAAATGGAATTGAATTAATGAAAGGATTGCTCTGCTTATCTTCTTTTATATGTTTACGCTCACTTAACTCAAACTGGTACAATAACGATTTCTTAACAGAGCTGGCACGACCAAGCTCGAAAAAAATGCCATAGCCATCATTAAGAAGTTTCGCTCCAAATACAAAACTCTTTTTGTAATTGATAACCCCTTCTTCTTCTTGTTTTATAAGGTGGTTTATGTGAGCACGCTTTTCAGCCTGGCGCTGCTTCTTAGCCTTCTGCGCAGATGCTGCCAGGGTGCCAGAAATAATTAATATTAACAGGAATAGTCTTCGCATTTATTGCTTTTTACTTGTGTAATTTATACAAAAATACATAATGATTGCTTCAAGGTAACATACGGGGAATTCTGATTTAAGGTATTTATAACGCTTTTATAAAATGATTTTTCTTTTACATCGAAAGAAAGTTTGAAAAAGTTTGCTGCATTGAGAATTAATCTAAGAGCAATGGTGCACTTCTAACTATAAACTTCTCTTCAATAAAGAATTTCCCACCGCGCAATGCAGGCAAAGTTTTTTATCGCAATATTCATTTTTAAGCTGGAGAAGTGACTGTGAGTCAAATGCATTTCTGTTGTAAAAGTTAAAGCTCTCGAATCGTCTTGTTATTGAATTTTTCTCAGAAGAAATATCTTCAAGCCAGCTAATCGCTCTTTCTTTATACTCTTTTTCATCATGATGAATACCGTAGGCAAATAATACCGGAACTACGGTATTAATTATGAGATTATCGATCATTTGCGCTCCAAGAACTTTCTTTTTGAAAGCAGCTTCTTCATCAAACAAGTAGTGATAATTCCAATAATCATTGGCTGTGATTTCAAGCATTTTTTTTACATCTTTTACATTTTTACTATCTTTTATTTTGGAAAACAAATGCTCACTTTCATGTATTAGAATGGCTAACTGCGCAAGCCGGATGGTGGGGAAGTTGGCTGGCCGCATTCTTAAAAATTGAAGCCTCCCATCAACCGGTTGCAGCTTATATTTTTGTTTATAGAACCTGAATTCCTTTTGTAATAGTACAGGATATTTCTCCTCAAAATTTTCATTTAATAAACCTGCCTGCCCAAAAAGTAAAGCCTCCAGGTGATGAATATTATTTTTGTGCTTAGCCAACAACGTTACAGGCAGCGACTCCGCAAGCTTTTGGAAAAAATTATTATTGACTTTGAGACCGAAATTATTTGCTATAATTCTCCAAAAAGCTTCTTCCCAATGAAAATTTGTTTCTTTGAAAATTGCGAGAACCTTCTGTGACTTTGCAAGCAGTCGTTCTGCCAGGAGTCGCTGTTTCCAGTTACTAAGAGTAAGGTCGCTCATTTGATGTACCTGGTTTTCACAAGGGATAAACCGGGCGGTTTGCATTAACTCCCTGTATTTGGCAAGAAGCAACTTCGGCACCCTGTCTTGTAATTCAAGCGTGGGTAACAAATGACTATTTATATCTCTTATTTCAGCGTCGTGATTCCATACCACGTGAAGGATTATGTTATTGAAATTTTCATCCAGCGAATGCTTGTGCAGGTTCCAGTCACTTGAATTAAGATGTAGTTCAACGTTGCCAACCCATAAAGTTTCACCGATCTTTATTTTCGCTCCCGTAAAATCAGGTCCCTGGTTAGAATTATGAGATCCCTGGAATTGTATATGTATTTTTTCTCCTGAAGTGGTTCCCAATTCTTTGTTATTAAAGTATTGAAATTGCCATATGTATTGGAGAAGATCTTCTTTCATTAAGTTTAATAAGATTTCAGAATAGTTTTAAGTATTCAAATGGCTAAACCGGAACTCCTGATTATACATCGTTGAGTGTATTCAATTCCTTAATAACCCTGCTCACCGGTAATCCCATTACATTATAAAAATCTCCGTTAATAGATTTTATTCCAATCATTCCGATCCACTCCTGGATGGCATAGGCGCCTGCTTTATCATAAGGTTTATACTGGTCGATATAATATTCGATTTGGCTGCCCGACAATTCTAAAAATTCAACTTCTGTTTCCTCAGCAAAAGCAATTGTTTTTCCTTTTGCTAAAATGCAAATCCCGGTTACAACCCGGTGCGTTCTTCCCGATAACATTGACAAAGTATCGACGGCATCTTTGCGATCGACAGGTTTACCAATAATTTTGTTGTCTAAGATAACAATTGTATCTGCTGCAAGTATTGTAGAATTCTTGTCAATGTTATTTTGAGATTGCAAAATGTTTTTAACGGCTGTTGCTTTATCAGTGGCAATGTGAATAGCGACATCGATCGGAGATAAATGCAAAGGATAACTTTCATCTGTTTCTGCCGCCATTACTTCAAACTCGATTTCTGCCCATGTAAGCAACTGGCTGCGGCGCGGAGATTTGGAAGCTAAAATTATCTTCGGTTTCATATCATATATAATCAAAAGAAACTCATTGATAATATACCGGTAAGCATAATCAACTTTACCGCGGTACTCAAGCTGTGAAATTGCTCCTGCGTTTTTGCTTCATACAATTTCCTCAACACCCAAAGCAATGGAATTAAAATAGCAATCAAAGAATAGATCGCGGAAAACCACCACCCTAACTGCAATACGTAAAACTGAATAATGATAATGCCACAGGCAAGTACAACTATCCATACAGCTGTGAACACTTTAGAAACGGGTAAGCCCCATACGATCGGCATTGTGCGGCATCCATATTTTGCGTCGCCAGGCATATCTTCCATATCTTTTATTACTTCCCTTACCAATGAAATTACAAATGCGAAGCCAGCATAGATAAAAGAAACCTTTAGCAATCTTCGCCAATGGACATCCGGAGCACCTGATTGAAAGCGATATTCTGCAAGAATTAGAACAAGTATTACCCAGGCACTTAATAAGGAAATGAGGATATTACCTATTAATAATTTTTTTTTGAAAGTGGTTGAATAAAGCCATAACGCCAGGATTGCAACCAGATTGAAAAATGGTATGTAAAAGTTCCACAATTTATAGCCAACATACAGGCTTAAAATGAAGCCAACGAATGATAATGTCACATGTAAAACAATCGCCCACCTTCTTTTAATATACCTGTCGATTATGAGTTTAGACGGCTTATTTATAAGGTCTATATTAAGATCAAAGTAATCGTTGATAATATAGCCGGCCGCAGCAATACACACAGAAGCTGCTACTAAAAGAAGGAACAATGGCTGAGTAAGATGTATGTTTTCATTTCCCGGAATATTGTCAAGATAGGCGAAACGCAATATAAAAACTCTAAACAGAAACTGCGTAATTGCAATAAAAAGGAGATTGGGCCATCTTACCAGTTTAAAAAAAGCGGCGAGGGTGTTCATAGAGAAGTCTTGATCATCAAAATTAATTAGGCAGAAGGTACGAAAGTATGCATTGGCCAATGGTTATTAAGCTTCATTACTTTTTCGATTACGTCTCTTACACAGCCGAAGCCACCCGGTATTGGCGAAATATAGGAAGATATGTTTTTTATTTCAACTGCAGCATCCGATGGGCAACAGGCGAAGCCTGCCATCACCATACATCCATAATCAGGAATATCATCTCCCATAAATAACGTTTCTTTCATGCTTAGCCCGTTTTCCAATATATAGTTTTTGAAAAAGCTTTCTTTGTCAACCACCTTCATGAAAACATCCTTAATGCCGAGGCTATAGAGTCTTTCTGTAACTGGTGAGGCATTACCGCCCGATAGAACAGCAATCTTGTAGCCGCATTTTACTGCCAATTGCAATGCATAACCATCTTTCACATTCATTTTACGTATCCAGTTATTCTCAAGATCCACAAGCAGGCTACCATCCGTAAGTACGCCATCCATATCAAAAACAAATGTTTTTATAATTCTCAAGTGTGAAAGAACATTCATTTAAAAAAATAAAATTTCGATGTAAAAAATTAACGCGTGATTTATTTTTGGTTATCCCGCCATTCATAGACCCAACTACTTTGGATCATTTCAAGATGTCCTTCATTACTGTCTTCAGGTTTTCCTGAAAATGTCGGAATTTCGAGCACCCAGTTCCTTAGATCTGTGAAACGTATCCTGTAAATTTTGCTTTCATTAAACTCGTCACCGAATTTTTCATAGAGCTTCATAGCTATGTCTTCATAATCGTTCCAGAGAATAGGAGGTTCAAAAGTCATGGTAATATAATTATTAAGTATTGGAAAAGTGTTTATTCTCCGAGGAATTGAGTTTGATCGGGTAATGTTACAACAATATCCCCGTCGCCCTCTTCCAAAATGCACTGGCATCCCAGTCTTGATATCAATCTTGGATTTATAGCCCGGTCGATAAAATCTTCTTCACGATCAGAAAGTTCGGGTAAATGATCCTCACCTTTTTCAACATATACATGGCAGGTACTACAGGCGCATACACCACCGCAATTGTGGTGTAAGTCAATATCGTTCTTTAAAGCAATTTCTAAAATGGATTGATCGGATTCAACATCTTTAATTGTAATGGGTTCAAGGCCTTTCTGTTCAAACTTATAAGTAACATTGTACATCATCTTTTCTTTTCGGCTGCAAAACTACACTATAGCAAAAGAAAAGCTTTGCGAATTTTGTAACCCAAAAATCGAAATGCTATTAATGCCAGGATCAGGGAAGTAATTTACAGATACAAAAAATTGATTACTTATTCTTTTGATGAAGTTTTAGAATACTCTCTGAAAGTTTCAGATATATATATTTTAGATCAACGTGGGGAGAAAGGGCTTGTAAATGCCGGTTAAGAGTTACAATATCTTCCCGTATCGCCGGGCCTGTTTGAACTGCATGAGGTGAAAAGCGATTCGCTTTGGAAGTGACTTCGTTTATAAGAGGAAGGAGGATTTTAAAATCAATTTTTTCTTTTGTACAAAACGCTTCTGCCATTGCCATAAGATGATTTGTAAAATTGCCTACGAAGACTCCTGCAATATGGTAGTGCAATCTTTCACTGTCGGTACTTGGAATTACCTGGTCAGAAAGCGTTCTCGCAAATTCGGTGATCTGATGAGATACTTCTTTATTATTTCCTTCCACCAGGAAAGGAATTTCCGGTATATGGTCTGTATCTTTTGAAAGACTTTGTAAAGGATAGAGAACCCCATACATAGAGGAGCAGTTTTTAAGAACATCCATAGGAACAGAACCAGCAGTATGAACAATCAATTTATTCTTTAATCCATTTACTTTCTCAACTGATTCCAAAGCCGCGTCTGTAAGAGCTATAATGTATATGTCAGCATCCGCAAATTTGTTGTCCAATAAAGTGCCAGATTGAGCGTTATATTTTGCAGCAAGTTTTTGAGCGTTTTCACTATTTCGGCCTATCACCTGAACTATTTCATGGCCGGCTCTTTGAATTATTTCACTTAATACTGATGCAACATTACCTGTACCTGCTATTACAACCTTCATGATATATTGTTTTTACTTACACAGGAGCATCTTAGATAAAAATGATTATATCAACTGCCTTAATCTTGTAAGCTTCCATTAGAGAACTAATTGAATGTACATTAATTGAAATGCTGAAAATACGAAATTGGATTTTAGGATAATAAGATCAATCATCGTTTAATATGGGGGCATTGCGAAGATAACAAGCTGGCAGTGAAATACCAATTAAGCAATAAAAATTCCGTTTTTAATTTTTAAGCTAATATTGCAGCAAGGGTAACAGTTTATTTCTATTGTATTTTGAATACTAAGAAGAAAAAGGATACAAACACTATGGCTAAAAATTTATTGATAGTTGAGTCACCCGCGAAAGCAAAAACTATTGAAAAGATTCTGGGGAGTGACTTCGAAGTAAGAAGCTGCTATGGTCATATCCGAGACCTGGAAAAGGATGATATGGGTATCGACGTAAACAATCATTTCGCTCCACGATACAAAGTACCTGACGATAAGGCAAAGGTTGTGAAAGAGTTAAAGCAGTTTGCTAAAAAAGCAGATGAAGTATGGCTTGCGTCAGATGAAGATCGTGAAGGCGAAAGCATAAGCTGGCATCTTGCGGAAGTTCTGGGGCTTGATATAAAAACTACCAAGCGTATCGTATTCCACGAAATAACAAAACCCGCTATACAAAACGCCGTTGATAATCCAAGGCTAATCAATATGGATCTTGTGAATTCCCAACAGGCAAGACGGGTTCTCGATCGATTAGTGGGGTTTGAATTGTCTCCTGTGTTATGGCGAAAAATAGGAATGAAGGGTGGATTAAGTGCAGGAAGAGTTCAAAGTGTTGCCGTAAAATTAATTGCTGAAAAAGAAAGAGAAATTAACCAGTTTGTTACAGCAAGCAGTTTCAGAATTGAAGCTTTTTTTTCTGCGAATGACCTCCAGGGCAGATCCATTTCTTTCAAAGCAGACGATGGAAATCAAAGAACTATCGAGGGCGCGGAAAGCTTTATGGAAAAATGTAAGGCAGCCAGCTATTCCGTAAGAGACATTATCGTGAAACCAGGAAAACGAACGCCAGCTGCACCTTTTACAACGTCAACACTTCAGCAGGAAGCAAGTCGCAAGTTAGGATATGGTGTTAGCAAAACTATGTTGATTGCTCAAAAGCTTTATGAGAGCGGTAAGATCACTTATATGCGCACGGACAGTTTACACCTGAGCGATACCGCGAAAGAGCAAATCGAGGCAGCAATCACAAAAAATTACGGCAGTAATTATTTGCAGATGCGTGTTTATAAAAATAAAAATGAAAACGCGCAGGAAGCACATGAAGCCATAAGACCAACAGACATGTCATTGAGTTCTATAGATGACTATGATACCGCAAGGCTTTATGATCTTATATGGAAACGAACAATTGCAAGCCAAATGAGCGATGCGGTTTTGGAAAAGACAACTGCTAAAATAAAGATAAGTACAGTTGAAGACGAATTAACAGCTACAGGCGAAGTCCTAAAATTTGATGGGTTTTTAAAAGTTTATTATGAGTCAAATGATGAAGATGAATCCGATGGGCAACAAATGGGAAGTGAAAGCAGGCTGCCACCTCTTACTATCGGTCAGCAATTGGCTTTTGTAAATATGACCGCGACTGAAAAATTTACCCGTCCTTCGGCAAGATACACTGAGGCGTCACTGGTAAAAAAACTTGAAGAACTTGGAATAGGAAGGCCAAGCACTTATGCACCCACGATAAGTACGATTGTAAAGAGAAATTATGTAGAGAAAAGAGATAAGGAAGGTGTAAAAAGAGATGTAAGAATAGTAAAACTGCAAGACGATAAAATTGAAAAAGTAACTATCCAGGAAAATACAGGTGCGGAGAAATCTAAATTATTTCCAACAGATCTCGGCCTAGTGGTTACCGATTTTTTAAACCTGCATTTTGTTACGGTAATGGATTACTCCTTTACCGCAAACATAGAAGAAGAGTTTGATAAAATAGCCGAAGGAAAGGAGAAATGGAGTACGATGGTTGGAAGATTTTATAAACCATTTCATGAAAATGTTGAGCATACCCTGGAAAATGCAGACAGGGCAAAGGGTGAGCGTGAATTGGGCGTTGACCCCGTGAGCGGAAGACCTGTATTCTCAAGAATGGGACGGTATGGCCCGATGGTGCAAATAGGTGCGCAGGATGACGAAGAGAAACCTCGGTTCGCGAAATTAAAAACTACTCAAAGTATTGAAACCATTTCGTTAGAGGATGCTCTTGAACTGTTTAAGCTTCCTCTCTCATTAGGCGAATATAATGGACTTGAAGTTTCGGTAAACGTTGGAAGATTTGGGCCCTATGTGAGGTTTGGTGAGCAATATATTTCTATTCCAAAAGGTGAAGATCTTTTTGAGATAGACCTTGAAAGAGCTATTGAAATAATAAATGCCAAACAGGTGGAAGACGCTCCCATCGGCTATTTTGATGAGAAACCAATTACAAAAGGAAAGGGCCGCTTTGGCCCCTTTATTAAATGGAATGATCTTTTTATAAATGTTCCCCGTGCTTATAACTTTGAATCGCTTACGCAAAAAGATTGTGACGAGTTAATTGAAAAAAAGATCGTGAAGGAATCTAATCGATACATAAAACAATGGCCGGAAGAAAAGATTGCTATTGAAAATGGGCGCTGGGGTCCCTTCATCCGATTTGGCAAAAAAATGTTCAAACTTCAGGGCGGTAAGGCAAAGCAGACGCCTGAAGAGTTGGCCGCAATGGACCTTGAGGAAATAAAAAAATTAATTGTTGCGCAGGACCCGAAAGCTTTTGGTAAGAAAAAAGAAAGGTCTGGAAAAGCAGCAAAGAAAAAGACTGTAAAAAAATCTACAGTCAAATAAAAGAACAAAGTGCTTTCTCTAAGAACTGCCTTACCGTAAGCACGCATCCGAAATACCAAACTTTTTTATCTTTGATATATAATCATAGACTACCCTTATTATATGCAGGAAAATAATGAAATATCCGCCCTGTTTCATCTTATAGATGATCCCGATGAAGAAGTTTTTAGTTCGGTCAGTGAACGTATTGTTTCTTTAGGAAAAGCTATTATTCCTAATCTTGAAAATTTATGGGAGAACACTCCTGATCAGGATGTGCAGGAAAGAATCGAGATGCTTATCCATAAGCTTCACTTCCGCGACCTTGTCAATGATTTTACCAACTGGAAAAACGGGTCATGCGAATTACTTGAGGGTGCTTTACTTGCAGCACGGTATCAATACCCTGAAATGAAGGCTACGACATCATTACAGGAAATAGAAAAAATAAGACGAAATATATGGCTGGAGCTAAATAGTTATCTGACACCCCTTGAGCAGATTAATGTAATCACCGGCATTTTATATAGCTATTATAAATTGAAAGGGAGCGAAGTTGCATATGATATCGCGGAAGATTTCAATATAAATAAAGTAATAGAAAATAAAAAGGGTAATGCTATCACCAATGGTATTCTATATTTAATCGTTTGTGAGCTGCTTGATGTTCCCGTAAGGGCAATCAACATTCCCAAACAATTTATTCTTGGTTATTTTGACATCGACTACAATTTCCCAAATCCCACGAGGCAAAAAAGTGAGAAAATAAATTTTTATGTTGATCCGCTTAACGGACAAATATATTCGCATAAAGATGTTGAAAATTACTTCAAAAGGATTTCTGTTCCTCCTACTCCATCTTATTATAAGCAATTAGATAACAAAAGAATCATTCAACATCTTCTTGAAGAATTCAGTAAATGTTTTTCAGATTCAGCGAGTCATTATAAAAGGAATGACCTGATTTTTCTTGCCAAATTGCTCGACGATTAAAAGCTAAGCCCATAATATTCTCATACTCTCTTTGAAGGGCTTTTTTCTAATCGTATACTGTTGATGTTGTCGCTACTTACTTAATTCCGTTATGAAAATATTCGGTTCTGAAATGTGGCTACATAATTGTTGTAAATTTCACCTGATTAAATAATCTAAATCTTAATGCCATGAACATTTCATTTCTGAAAAGAGTGCATTCCTCAAATTTTATTTACGCGTTGATGTTGGCTTGCGTTTTTAATAGTTGTAATAATGGAAATACAACTAAAACAAGTACTTCAAAGGATTCAACGGTTCTCAATTCAGATGACCTCTATAAAAAATATAAACTGGATAAAATCGTATTACCCGCGGGCTTTTCAATAAACGTATATGCAAAAGCTGAGGGAGCAAGGAGTTTATGTCTTTCTCCCAACGGGACATTATTTGTAGGAACACAAAATGCCGGAAATGTATACGCAATAAGAGATGAAAATAATGATGGTAAGGCGGATAAAATTTATACGATCGCAAAAGAATTAAATACACCTAATGGCGTTGCTTTCAGAGACGGAAGTTTATACGTCTCCACCGTAACAACTATTTATCGTATTGACAGCATCGAATCAAAGCTTGAAAATCCACCGTCACCTGTAGTTGTTTACGATAAATATCCACCGAGTGAGCATCATTCATGGAAATTTATAGCCTTTGGCCCAGATGGAAAATTGTATGTGCCTGTTGGTGCTAATTGTAATCTATGTGATTCTGCAAATCCGATATATGCATCTCTCACGAGAATGAATCCCGATGGTACTGGCTTCGAAATATTTGCCAAAGGCATTAGAAATACGGTCGGCTTTACCTGGCACCCTGTTACAAAGCAATTGTGGTTTACGGATAACGGAAGAGATGATTTGGGAGATGATGTACCCAATGATGAATTAAATACAGCTCCAAAGGCAGGAATGAATTTCGGCTATCCCTATTGTCACCAGGGAAATATTCCTGATCCTGAATTTGGCAAGGGTAAAGATTGCAAGAATTACACTCCGCCTGTAAAATTAATGGGCCCTCATGTGGCTGCGCTTGGCTTAAGGTTCTATACAGGAAGCATGTTTCCTGCAGAATATAAAAATGCCATTTTTGTTGCGAGGCACGGCAGCTGGAACAGGAGCACTCCGATCGGCTATAACGTTGCCGTTCTGAAAATGGACTCTGACGGAAATCCTTCAGATCCCATTCCGTTTGCCCAGGGTTGGCTACAGAATGAAAAGACTGTAAACGGAAGGCCGGTTGATGTTACTTTTCTTCACGATGGTTCTATGCTTGTAAGCGATGACTACAATGGTCTTGTATATAGAATAAGCTATAAAGCTCCCTAACTTCTAAAAGTGGCATTAGTCTATATACTTTGATGATTCATGCAAGTGAATTGACGACTAACTTCAATTCACTATTAGTCAATTCGTATTTTTAATTTTTTAAGACTTCAATGAAGGAATCAATTTACCGCCCAACAAATTAATCAATGCATAAACACGATCATCACCATCATGCAGAAGAGCATTTACAAAGTTCCGATTTGTTGCGGGATGTAGTTATAGGTATGAGTGATGGACTTACAGTTCCCTTTGCATTGGCTGCGGGTTTAAGTGGTGCTGTTGCAACGAGCGGTATCATAGTAATCGCGGGTATTGCTGAAATAGCAGCGGGAAGTATTGCAATGGGATTAGGAGGCTACCTTGCAGGTAAAACAGAACAGGACCACTACAACAGTGAACTAAAAAGAGAATATGCCGAAGTAGAGCGAATTCCTGAAATGGAAAAAAAAGAAGTGAAAGACTTTTTTGAAAGCATTGGCCTTAGCCACGATTTACAAATTAAGGCAACTGAAGAGATTGCCACCGACAAGAAACGGTGGGTTGATTTTATGATGAAATTTGAATTAGGTCTTGATAAGCCTGATCCTCGCAGAGCCCGTAAAAGTGCAATGAATATCGGCGTATCCTATATTGTCGGAGGTATCATTCCTTTAAGTCCCTACTTCTTCATTCCAGACTCTAAAGAGGCTTTAAAATTTTCCGTAGCTGCTACGCTTATATGCCTATTTGTATTTGGATATTTCAAAAGTAAGATTACTGGTGTGCCAATTGTTTCTGGCGCTTTGAAGGTTATGCTTATTGGTGCGCTTGCCGCAGGAGCTGCTTATGGAGTGGCTATGCTTATCAAATAAATCGAAATACAAATTTTTCAATTTACAAAATCCTCTAAAGAGTTTAATACACTGAAGCTGTGGCTTCGTAATCTGTCCTTTTCGTTTTTTATTTTTCTGCTATCAATGAAGTTGGTTTGACTACCATACATCGTTTGGTAAAAATTACTGCGGGTTTTACCCTTACATAAGTAACATTCCCTGATTAAATTTTATAAGGAAATAAAACTTCCTTAAAACGCGTTACAATTTAGCAAAGTGCATTAGAAATCATATTGTAGAATATATTCTAATACCTGATCATCCAATTTATTAAAACCAATATTCATTCTATGAAACAAACCAACCTCATCAAAAGGTTTAACCTTATTGCGTTGTCCCTTACAATAGCAGTTTGTTCAGTTAGCAAAGTTTCTGCACAACAATCACTCATTAATGTTGGTGGTTGGAATGCCTATGTTCACTTGCCATGGGATTATAATGCCAATCCCACAACAAATTATCCCACTATCATTTTCTTTCCGGGAATAGGCGAAGTAGGTACAACGGCTTCAAAAGTTATTGACAACGGGCCCGGCGCTTACATTGCACAAGGATGGAACGGGAACGTCAAGATTGGAACCGATAGCGTGAAGTTTATCGTCATAAGCTTGCAGCCCCCTTCGGCCTGGCCTTGGGAAGTAAATGTGGATCCAAAAATTCAACTTCTTAAATCATTGTATAGGATTGACAATAAAAAGATGCACCTCACCGGTTTATCAATGGGTGGCTGGGTAAGTACAACTTTTGTTACGGGGGATCCGATTGGAGGCCCTTATAAATATGCAAGCCAGGTTGCAACAGTGGTAGAAGTTGAAGGTGTAAGACCGGATGATAATCAGCCATATCCACAATTATTCAACAATTTTGCTTCAACTGGTGGAAAGCTATTAGGTTTTGAGCAAGTGAATGACGGAAGAGACATTCTCACCCGGACAAACCAGATGGATTATACCAAACCTAAAGCAGGTATTTACGTTTCAACCAACTATAGCGGTGGCGGTCATTGCTGCTGGGAACAATTTTATGGAGGTAAGGGACATACACCAAACAATTTTTTATTAGATGGCATCAATCAGAATATCTATGAATGGATGGCAAGAAATCCTTTGATCACTGCCAGTATCTTGCCAGTTACGCTTACTGATTTTTCAGCAAAGGCTAATAAAGATGAAGTTGCACTTTTTTGGAAAACATCTTCTGAGTTAAACGCCAATTATTATGAAATCCAAAGAAGCAGTAATGGCCAGGGTTTTTCAAAGATTGGAAATGTATATGCGCTAGGCACTTCGACTTTAGAAAATTCTTATTCTTTTAATGATATTATACCGTTGAAGGGAACCAGCTACTATAGGCTTTCAATGGTTGACCTTGATGGAAAAATGAGTTACAGTAAAACCGTTACGGTGAATGTAAAAACTTCGCACAGTTTCACAACGGGGTATGCAACGCTATCATCTGAAACAAGGAAATTAAGTTTCTCTTTAAGCAGTGATCATGCCCAGAAGGTGAGGACGGCGATAACGGATGTAACAGGAAGAGTATACTTTACAGAATCGCTTCAACTGCAGCCAGGTTCTAATTCGTTTAATAAAACGATAGCAGGTTTTACCAAAGGAATCTATTACTTAAAGGTTTCAACAGATGAAGAATTGATCACCAAACCGCTATTAACAGAATAAAAATATTTTATAAAGAATCGAAGATTGTAATGGATAATCAGTTTTGAATTTTGGAGAATTCCTTCACGCTTGTGGGGGAATTTTTTTTTATAACCCTCGTTCGCAAAACACTACTTGCAATTTTCAAACTGGCAACAAAATTTTTCAAAACATAATTTTGCAATGGGTAAGTATTAAATTTGCGAATGCGCAAAACACTAAACATTTTATCAAGCTCGTTCAGGTTGACTATGCAGGAGCTTATGGTAAATAAATTGCGCACATCACTTTCACTGATAGGAATTTCATTTGGCATTTTTTGTATAATAGGTGTACTCGCAACAGTTAGTAGCCTTGAAATGAATATTCAAAATCAAATAAAGAGCCTTGGCTCTAATACTATTTATATTGATAAATGGAATTACAGTGGAGGCCCTGATTATCCCTGGTGGAAATATGTTAACCGCCCTGTTCCTAAGTTTAGTGAAGTCGAATTCATTAAACAACGCAGCCAGCTATCAACGAATGTTGCATATTTTATAAGAACACAAGGAACAATTCAATATGAAAACCTGGCATTGGAAGGCGTGGATCTTTATGGAGTCAGCGAAGAAGAAAACGACATCCAGCCTGTAAAAATTGAATTCGGAAGGTATATGTCTGCAGCGGAATTTGCCTCAGGCAGCCCGGTAATAATTATCGGGTACAATAATGCAGAGGACTTATTTGGCAGCCCGTCATTAGCTGTAGGGCAGCAAATAAAAATGAAAGATAAATTTGCTACTGTTGTTGGAGTAATGAAAAAAGTAGGACAAAGCCTTATAGGATGGAACTATGATGCCTCCGTGATGTTATCCTACCGTTTCGCCAGACAGGTTTTTAACGAAGATTACAGCAATCCTGCCATCATGGTAAAAGGTAAGGAAAACGTTCCTGCTGCTGCTCTTGCTGATGAGCTGGAAGGTGTGATGCGCTCCATAAGAAAGCTTAGTCCAAAGCAGGAAGACAACTTTACTTTAAATCAGATAAGCAGCTTTAGTGACAAGGTCAGTTCTTTGTTCGCAAGTATCAATCTTGGCGGATGGGCTATTGGTGCTTTAAGTTTGGTGGTAGGCGCATTTGGAATAGCGAACATTATGTTTGTTACTGTAAAGGAAAGAACTGCGATGATCGGCCTAAAAAAAGCTATCGGCGCTAAAAAGAGAAGCATCCTTTCTGAATTTTTACTTGAGGCTGCAATCATTTGCATTATGGGTGGATTGATGGGATTGTTGCTGGTTTATCTTTTGACAATCATTCTTACAAATGTTTTTGATTTTCCGGTTTATATATCCGCCGGCATTCTTACGCTGGCAATTTCTATATGCATCACCATTGGAATATTAGCAGGCATTATTCCCGCTTATACTGCTTCGAGGCTCGATCCAGTAGTTGCTATACGTTCAAAATAAATTATGCCCAATATTCTCGCAATAGAATCTTCCTGCGATGAAACAGCTGCTTCTGTATGCAAAGATGGTTTCATACTAAGTAACATTATTTATAGCCAGGAAATTCATAGGCAATATGGTGGCGTTGTGCCAGAGCTTGCTTCCCGTGCACACTTGCAGGCAATAGTGCCTGTAGTTGATGAAGCTTTAAAAAAGGCCGATGTTACTCTTGAAGAAATAGATGCGTTTGCTTTTACCCAATCGCCAGGTTTGCTTGGCGCATTACTGGTAGGGTCAGGCTTTGCCAAATCTCTTGCTCTTTCATTTGACAAACCCTTAATAGGAGTTGATCATATGCAGGGCCATGTTCTTGCAAATCTTATTAAAGATCCGGCATCAAAGAAAGAGAAACCGGCATTTCCTTTTTTATGTCTCACGGTAAGCGGAGGCCATACACAAATAATACTATGCACCGACTATTTAAAGTTGAAGGTCATCGGGCAGACGCGTGATGACGCCGCTGGAGAAGCATTTGACAAGTCAGCAAAGATTATCGGCCTACCCTATCCTGGCGGCCCTTTAATTGATAAATATGCTAAGGGAGGAAATCCAGCCAAATACATTTTCCCGGAGCCTAAAATCGATGGCTTAGATTTTAGCTTCAGTGGCTTAAAAACTGCGATACTTTATTTCATAAGAGATGAAAAACTTAAGAACGAAAATTTTGTGGAAGAAAATCTAAAAGACATCTGCGCCTCTATTCAATCAAGGATCGTTTCTATTTTATTAAACAAACTTAAAAAAGCTTCCCGGGAATATGGCATCGCAGAAGTATGTATCGCCGGTGGCGTAAGTGCCAATAGTGAACTAAGGAATGCTTTTGAAAAAATGGGTAGAGAACAAAATTGGAAAACTTTTGTTCCTGCATTTGAATATTGTACGGATAATGCTGCTATGATTGCCATAACTGCTTATTACAAATTTTTAGCCGGGTCGTTCAGTGATTTTTCGGATGTTCCTTCCGCAAGAACAAATGTTGAAACATGGAGTAACTGACCTTTTCTGATTTCACTAAGGCTAAAGTGATTTGTCTTTATGACCTTCCTTCTCTTTATTTTACATTTATTTATCACTCGAATTTTTAGCCTTGGTTCATGAATAGAGAAGATGTTATAGCAAAAATAAACGAAGAACAAACCTGGGACATTTTAGTCATCGGTGGTGGTGCCACAGGTTTAGGTATCGCACTGGAAGCCTGCACCCGCGGTTATTCTACACTTCTTGTAGAGCAGTCAGATTTTGCAAAATCCACTTCATCTAAAAGCACAAAGCTCGTGCATGGAGGCGTAAGATATCTTGCGCAAGGTAATTTGAAACTTGTAAGAGAAGCCAGTGTTGAACGTGGCCTGCTTTATAAAAATGCTCCTCATCTTGTAAAAAATCTCAGGTTTATCATTCCTGTGTATACTAGATGGAGCAGGTTAAAATATACAATAGGTTTGAAATTATACGACTGGATCTCCGGAAGTTTAAGTCTTGGCTCGTCCGTTTTTATTAATCGTAAAGAAGTAATAAAAAGCCTGCCCACAATAAAATCAAAAAAATTGCGCGGGGGCGTTCTTTATCATGACGGGCAGTTTGATGATGCACGGTTAGCGATCAATATAGCGCAAACAATTTTTGATAATAAGGGATTTGCTATTAATTATATGCAGGTAAAAGGCATCGCAAGGGAAAATGGACAAGTATGTAGCGCAGCAGTGAAAGATGAGATCTCATCAAAGGAGTTTATTATAAGAGCTAAAGCTATTGTCAATGCCACTGGTATTTTCGTTGATGATATTATTGAAATGGATGATTCCAAAGCAGAAAAAAATATTGCCTTCAGTCAGGGCACACACATTGTTATTGATAGAAAATTTTTACAAAGTGATGATGCT
>JBDUEG010000015.1:0-22006 GCA_040002575.1 Ginsengibacter sp. | reverse complement strand
TTCGTTTTACAAATGAAGAAGTTTGCAAAGCTGGTGAGCTTGTTGTAGAAAAATTAAAAATTTTAATTGAATCAATTGCAATTAATCAAAGCTCACAAGGTTGAAGTGGGTATAGTTAATCTGTAACAATTTTTCATTAACACTAAAAAATCTTTTAAAGGTTTGAACTTAAGGTTCCCCTTTAGGGGTCAGGGGTTTTTATGGTCATCAAATATAAATCTTCCAATCTTCCTTTCAAACATCCATTCACTATTTCTAAAGGAACAAAAACCCATCAACCTGCGTTGCTTGTAGAGTTGGAACACTTTGGCATCAGGGGTTATGGTGAAGCGCCCGCTATAGTTCATTATAACATAACGGTTGATGAAATGATTGCGGATATAGAGCGTAAAAAGATTTACTTAGAAAAGTTTTCATTCACAAATCCTGAACGGTTCTGGCATTACCTGCATCATCTCTTTCCTAAAAATCCTTTTTTAGTTTGTGCTCTTGATATGGCAGGCTGGGATATTTATGGTAAACTAGGCGGCAAGCAATTGTATCAATTATGGAATCTTGATATCACTAAAAATCCTATGACGGATTTCACTATCGGAATTGATACCGTTGGAAAGATGATTGACAAAATGAAAGAGATTCCATGGCCCATTTACAAAATTAAATTAGGAACGGAAGATGATGTTGCTATAATAACTGAACTAAGAAAGCATACATCTTCTGTTTTTAGAATTGATGCAAATGCTGCCTGGCAAGCTTCTGAAGCGTTAGATAAAATAAATATTTTCAAAAATTTGAATGTAGAATTTATAGAACAGCCTCTTGCAAAAGATGACTGGGAAGGCATGAAGTTTCTATACAAAAATTCACCATTACCTCTTATAGCCGATGAAAGTTGTGTTGCTGAAAATGATGTTGAAAAGTGCCGGGGATATTTCCATGGAATAAATATTAAGCTTACCAAGTGCAGCGGTATCACGCCTGCATTGCGAATGATCTCAAAAGCGCGTGAACTGGATATGAAAGTGATGATTGGGTGTATGAATGAAAGTTCCATCGGATCATCTGCCATCGCACAGCTTTTGCCTTTATTGGATTATGTCGATATGGATGGCCCGTTATTGCTTTCGGAAGATGTAGGAAATGGAGTGAAATTTGAAAATGGAAAAATTACTTACATGGATTTGAATGGCATTGGTGTAGAGGTTGAGAAGTTTTAAATTTTTATTTTCATGCGGTTGGCCGGGTACTCATGTCCCCACTTTACTTTAGCCGAATCATTGGCACAGTCTAATCTTTGTGGGCTCTCTGCTAGCAATGTTTTAATTGTTACGAGAAGGAAAGACAGGCATGAGAAAGATATGGAAGGCAATAAATCCGCTAATAAAAAAAAGCAAATACAATTATATTTGTTTAGATTTTTTTATCATTTACTCCACTATTTAATTTATTTATGAGACATTTCATTCTCCTCATTTTTATTACCGTTATCAATTTAGGTACGTATGCACAATCCGACAATGAAATTGTGATTGGCAAAATTGATTCAGTCTATTCCAGGATTTTGGGAGAACAGAGAAAAATATGGGTTCATATACCTGATGGAAATCATGACACAAGCCAACGTTACCCTGTTGTTTACTTACTGGATGGTGATGCACATTTTGGATCTGTGGCTGGAATGATTCAACAATTAAGTGAGATAAATGGAAATACTATTTGCCCGCAGATGATCGTGGTAGGTATTCCAAATACAGACCGCACAAGAGATCTTACGCCAACACATATAAGCAGCGATCCTCCAATGATGGATAGTAGTTTTTCAAAAACGACTGGTGGTGGAGAAAACTTTGTTGCATTCATTGAAAAAGAATTAATGCCGCATATTGACTCTGCCTATCCTTCACAGCCTTACAGAATGCTTATCGGGCACTCCTTTGGCGGCCTAACGGTAATGAATGTATTGACTAATCATACAAAATTGTTCAATGCATATATTGCTATTGACCCAAGTATGTGGTACGATCAGGAACGTTTCTTAAAAGCAACAGAAAAGAAATTAACAGAGAAAAAATATGATGGTGTAAGAATGTATTTAGGCATTGCCAATACTATGCCCAAAGAAATGCCACTTGAGAAAATGCTGAAAGATACCGCAACCGGTACAAGGCATATTCGTTCCATTTTTCAATTGGATAAATTCATAAAAGCAAATCCACAAAACGGATTAAAGTTCTTGAGTAAATATTATGGGGATGATGACCATGGCTCTGTACCACTGGTAAGTGAATATGATGGGCTGAGATTTATTTTTAATTACTACCGCTTAAAATTAACATTTGAAGATTTTACTGATTCATCTGCAGCAATAGTTGTCAAATACAAAAAACATTATGAGACCGTTTCGAAAGAATATGGATTCAAAGTTTTACCGCCAGAATTAGCAGTAAACGCGATGGGGTACCAGGCTTTGGGCAGTAAGCAATATTCGAAAGCCGCTGCATTTTTTGAAATGAATATTGCCAATTATCCAAACAGTGGTAATGTATATGATTCCTATGGCGATTTGTTTGCAGCAAAAAAAGATACAGCCAATGCAATTGTATATTATCAGAAGGCGCTTGCTGTAAAAGATAATGAAGAAACAAAACAGAAGCTGCAGGAAATGCTGGGGCAGCCAACATTTATCCTTACAGCGCAGCAATTGCAGAAGTATACCGGCGAATATATAATTGAAGAAGTTTCCCTCACTGCTTCTCTGGCTATAAAAGATAATACGCTTTGGGCATCTGTACCAGGCCAGGGAGAATTTGAATTGGTGCCGGTAGCTTTAAATTCATTTAAAATAAAAAATCTTGATGGCTACAAAATACATTTTGAAATGGATGGAGATAAACCAAAAGGTTTTACCTCTATTCAACCCAATGGAACATTTAAAGCAACCCTAAAACAATAAGCACATTCAATAATATGTACCCCAAGTCGGAGTCGGGTATGAGAAGGGTTGGGGTGACTTTCAAAACTTTTTTTGCTCAACTAAACTTTCATTCTTTACTTTGCGTCTCAAATGAATAAAACAGTTTACATACATCATCATCATTTTTTTACCAGCGGGTAAGCTATGTTGTTGGATATGTAATAATCATATTTTCAAAAAAAGGCTTACTGGTTAGTAAGCCTTTTTTCATTTAAATTATTTATGATGTTAAAGATCGCTGTTCAAAAATCCGGGAGACTATATGAACATTCATTGCAATTGCTAAAGGAATGTGGGATCGAACTTAATAATGGGAATAGGCAATTGAAGGCAGTGTCTATGGACTTTCCTATCGAGGTATATTTTCTTAGAGACGATGATATTCCCCAATATGTTTTCGATGGGGTTGCTGATATTGGGATTGTAGGTGAGAATGTAGTTTTTGAAAAAAGCAAAGATGTTGAAATAATGAACCGCCTGGGTTTTGGAAAATGCCGGCTTAGCATTGCAGTTCCAAAAAGCATGGATTACAATCACCCCAATGATCTGCAAGGTCTGAAGATTGCCACATCTTACACTGGTTTATTGCAAAAATTTCTTACAGAAAAAAATATACAGGCAGAGATTCACGAAATAAGTGGCTCAGTTGAAATAGCTCCGGGCATAGGGCTCGCAGAGGCTATTTGTGACCTGGTAAGCAGTGGCAGCACGCTCTTTACGAATGGTTTGAAAGAAGTGGAAATTGTTTTAAGATCAGAAGCGGTCTTAATAGCCAGGCATAATCTTTCGGCTGAGAAGAAAGAATTACTATCAAACTTTTTACTTAGAATAGATGCGGTAAAAACGGCAAAGCATAATAAATACATAATGCTGAACGCACCCAATTCTCAATTGAAAAATATAGCCGGAGTATTACCGGGAATGAAAAGCCCAACGATTGTGCCGCTTGCTGAAAGCGGATGGAGCAGCGTACAAAGCGTAGTGAATGAAAACGATTTTTGGACAATTATTGAGAAATTGAAGTCATTTCAGGCAGAGGGAATAATAATTGTACCGATTGAAAAAATGATATTATAAAAATAAAAATGAACAACATACTTATCGAACCTCAAAGAGAGTCGTGGCCATCACTTATTAAGAGGCCGGAGGTAGACTCTTCAAAAATTGAGAGGATCGTTTCGGAAATATTAATGGAGGTAAAAGCCAATGGGGACGAAGCCATTTCAAAATATGCAGCCAAGTATGATGGCTATGCTCCGCAGAGTTTATTGGTCACTGCTGATGAGATAGACGAGGCGGCAAGCACAATTAACCCGGCACTAAGAGATGCGATTTTATTAGCAAAGACCAACATTGAAAAATTTCATGCAGCGCAGGTTCAAAGGAAAAACAAGAAAATAAAAACTTCTTCGGGGGTTACATGCTGGCGAAAAAATGTTGCAATTGAAACTGTTGGTTTATATATCCCCGGCGGCACAGCGCCTTTATTTTCGACTTTGCTTATGCTTGGTATTCCGGCACAATTAGCGGGATGCAGAAACATTGTTATTTGTACGCCTGCGGATAAGGAAGGAAAAATAAATTCCACAATTCTTTTCGTTGCGAAAGTACTTGGCCTAAACAATATATATAAAGTCGGAGGAGCACAGGCCATAGCTGCAATGGCCTATGGCACAGCCAGTGTTTTAAAAGTCGACAAAATTTTTGGACCCGGAAACAATTATGTTACTTGTGCAAAAAGGTTGGTAAGCATAGAGGGTACCGCTATCGATATGCTTGCAGGCCCAAGTGAACTTGCAGTCTATGCTGATGAAACTTCTGTTCCGGCATTTATAGCAGCTGATCTTTTAAGCCAGGCGGAACATGGCGCTGATTCGCAGGTTGTGCTTGTGGCGACAGACATTGATATTATCGAAAATGTAGTGGTTGAAATCAGTATTCAATTAAATTCCTTGTCGCGGAAAGAGATTATAAATCAGAGCTTGGTCTATAGCCGGCTTATCCTGATTGAAGATGTAGAAGCAGCATTCGACTTTCTAAATTATTATGCTCCCGAGCATTTAATCATAGCATCTGAAAATGCAAAGAAGCTCTCGCGATATGTGCGAAATGCGGGAAGCGTTTTCCTGGGCAATTATTCATCTGAAAGTCTAGGAGATTATGCTTCTGGAACCAATCATTCTTTACCTACAGGTGGCACTGCAAATACTTTTAGCGGCGTGTCGGTGGATAGCTTCGTCAAGAAAATCACTTTTCAAAAAGTCAGTAAAAAAGGTATAGAAAATATCGGCCCCTCAGTAGAAACTATGGCTGAAGCAGAAGGGCTCGCTGCTCATAAAAGTGCAGTAAGTATCCGCTTAAAACAATTAGGGGTATGAGTACATTTGACCTTGACGCGATGGTAAGAAAGAATATTAGGAATTTAAAACCCTATTCTTCCGCAAGAACTGAATACTCAGGCAGCGCATCCATATTTCTTGATGCAAATGAAAATAGTTTTGGATCGCCTCTATCTGAAAATTTTAACCGCTACCCGGATCCGTTACAATGGCAACTGAAACAGGAGCTTTCAAAGATTAAAGGTATTCCTGCGCAGAATATATTTATAGGTAATGGAAGCGATGAAGTAATTGATCTTGCTTTCCGCATTTTTTGTGAGCCGGCGAAAGATAATGTTATCGTTTGTCCACCGACTTATGGAATGTACAGCGTCAGCGGAAATATAAATGATGTTGAGGTAGAGGAAGCGTTATTGACACCGGATTTTCAGCTTGATGTTGATGCAATTTTAGAAAAAGTGAACAGCAATTCAAGATTACTTTTTATCTGCTCGCCTAATAACCCAACGGGAAATAATATGAGCCGCGCAGATATAGAAATATTGATAAATAATTTTCCGGGGCTTGTAATCATCGATGAGGCATATATTAATTATTCACGGCAGAAATCTTTTTTGCAGGAGCTAGCCGAGTATGAAAACCTGGTAGTGATGCAAACACTTTCCAAAGCATGGGGGCTTGCTGCACTAAGGCTTGGCTTGTGTTTCGCTTCAGAAAAGATTGTTGACTTATTCAATAAAGTAAAACCTCCGTACAATATCAATAAAGCCTCCCAGCAACTGGGCATTGAGGCACTTTCAAAGATTGATGAAGTAAATAAGAATATAAAAATTACTGTTGAGCAGCGAAGTATCTTAATGCAGCAGTTAAGCACGTTTTCTTTCATTGAAAAGATTTATCCTTCTGATGCGAATTTCATTTTGATAAAAACAAATAATGCCGATAAAGTTTATCAATTTTTATCAGCGAAAAAGATAATCGTACGAAATAGGAGCAAAGAACCATTGTGCAAAAACTGCCTGCGAATAACGGTTGGCACACCCGAGGAAAATCAAAAATTAATTGAAGTATTAGAAGGTTACAGATAAATTCAGGAACATGTATAATAATAAATTTCCACTTTCAAAAGATCAGGAAAATAGTCTGCAAATATCAGGTCTAAGTTCCCCCTCTGGGGGACAGGGGGCCCGTAAAGTATTGTTTATAGACAGAGATGGAACACTCATAAAAGAAGCGCCGCCGACTTACCAGCTCGATGCTTTTTCCAAGCTGGAGTTTTACCCCCATGTATTTGAATACCTTGGTAAAATTGTAAAAGAATTTGATTTTGAAATTGTAATGGTCACCAACCAGGATGGTCTTGGTACGGCAGCTTTTCCTGAAGATTGTTTTTGGCCAATACAGCATTTTATTCTAAGGGCGCTCGATAATGAAGGAATTACTTTCTCGGAAATATTTATTGACCGCTCTTTCCCCAATGAACAAAAACTCACACGGAAGCCAGGCACAGAAATGCTAAGAGAATATTTAAATCCTGACAGGTGTGATCTGGCAAAGTCGTTTGTAATTGGCGACAGGCTTACTGATGTGCAGCTTGCAAAAAACCTTGGCTGTAAAGCTTTTTGGCTAAACAATCATGATAACCTTGGAAACAGCGAGCTGGATGGTACGGCAGAATCTCTTAAGGAAACAATTGTGCTTGAAACACAAAACTGGAAAGACATTTATGATTTTCTTCGCGAGCCTCCCAGGAAAATTTCTCATTCACGAAATACTAATGAAACAAAAATCCAGGTAGATCTCAATCTCGATGGAAACGGCTATGCTGAAATTCAAACAGGCTTGGGTTTCTTTGATCATATGCTTGAGCAGGTTGCAAAACATTCCGGAATGGACCTCAATATTGTTTGTAAAGGTGATCTGCATATTGATGAACATCATACAACCGAGGATGTTGCCATTGCCTTCGGTGAAGCTTTGCTAAAAGGGCTTGGAGATAAAAGAGGCATGGAAAGATATGGATATACACTTCCAATGGATGATTGCCTGGCGCAGGTAGCTATTGATTTCGGCGGCAGAAGCTGGCTGGTTTGGGAAGCAGAGTTTCATCGTGAGAAGATCGGCGAAATGCCAACGGAAATGTTTCATCATTTTTTTAAATCGTTCAGTGATGCCGCAAAATGTAATTTAAATATAAGGGCTGAGGGTATAAATGAACATCATAAAATTGAAGCTGTCTTCAAGGCTTTTTCAAGATCGGTCAAGATGGCAATAAAGAGAGATCCACTTAATAGGAGACTCCCTACAACAAAAGGATTATTATGAACGTAGCAATAATAAAATACAATGCGGGCAACGTACAAAGTGTATTGTATGCTTTACAACGGCAAGGGATAGCCGCGCTTGTAACAGATGACGCTGCCGAAATAAGATCTGCGGATAAAGTCATATTTCCCGGGGTTGGCAATGCAGGCTCGGCAATGGCTTATTTAAGAAAGACAGGTTTGGACGAACTGATAAAATCACTTAAGCAGCCGGTACTGGGTATATGCCTTGGCCTTCAACTGATGTGCAGCCATAGCGAGGAAGAAGATACTACGTGTCTTGATATTTTTAATGTTGCTGTTAAGAAATTTCCTGAAAATTTAAAGCCAGAGATGACATCCTCATTTAAAATTCCGCATATGGGTTGGAATACAATTACCAATCTTTCTTCCCCGCTGTTTGAAGGAATTCCAGAAAATTCATTTGTCTATAATGTTCATAGTTATTATGCATCACTTTCGCTAGAGACTATAGCGACAACTGACTATATAATTCCTTATAGCGCGGCTATCCGTAAAAATAATTTTTACGGTGTTCAATTCCATACTGAAAAATCAGCTTTGACAGGAGCGCACATACTTTCCAATTTTATAAATATTGCCTGATGGATTTGATACCCGCTATTGATCTGATTGATGGAAAATGTGTTCGTTTATCCAAGGGTGATTATTCTAAAAAAATTATTTATAGTGATAACCCTGTAGATGTGGCCAAATCCTTTGAGGACTCAGCGATTACAAGACTACATATAGTGGACCTTGATGGTGCTGCAGGAAACTATTCCGGTAATTTGAAAACTTTGGAAAATATTGCAGCGCAAACAAATCTTCTAATTGACTTTGGAGGCGGAGTAAAGTCTGCGCTTGCTGTTGCATCTGTGTTTAATGCAGGTGCATCAATGGTGAACGCAGGAAGTGTAATTGTGAAAGATCCTGGCATGTTTACTCAATGGATTGAAACATTTGGTGCTGAAAAGTTCCTGCCAGGGGCAGATGTTTTAGAGCAAAAAATAAAAATACATGGTTGGAAAGAAGAAACCGGTATCGATGTTTTCGATTTTATAAAAGGCTTGATTGCCCTTGAAATAAGGACAATTTTTTGTACAGATATTTCAAAGGATGGTATGCTTGCCGGCCCATCGGTTGAATTATATAAAAGTATTTTGGCCTCATTTCCTGCGCTAAAACTTATTGCAAGTGGGGGTGTTTCTTGTTATGATGATTTACTTGTACTGGAAGAAACAGGTTGTGACGGCGCTATAATCGGGAAAGCTTTTTATGAAGGAAAAATCACTTTAAAGCAAATGGAAAATTTTATCAAAAATTAGAAATGCTTGCAAAACGAATCATACCCTGCCTTGACATAAATAATGGCAGAACGGTGAAGGGAATAAACTTTGAAAATATACAGGATGCAGGCGATCCTGTTGAACTTGCTATATATTATTCTTTACAGGGCGCTGATGAATTGGTTTTTCTTGATATTACGGCAACCGTTGAAAAAAGAAAAACGTTGGTTACCCTGGTAAAAGATATTGCTTCTCATATTAATATTCCATTCACTGTCGGTGGCGGTATTGCGTCTGTAGAAAATGCTTATGAACTACTGCAAAATGGAGCTGACAAGATTTCTGTAAATTCTGCGGCCTTTAAAAATCCTGTTATTATCAAAGAGATGGCAACTGAGTTTGGAAGCCAGTGTGTTGTTCTTGCAATTGATACAAAGAAGGAAATGGATGATAAGTGGTATGTTTATTTAAATGGTGGCAGGCTGAAAACAAAAATGCTGACTTTGGATTGGGCTAAACAGGCAACAGATCTTGGCGCTGGAGAAATACTTCTTACATCCATGAATAATGACGGCACTAAAAATGGATTCGCAAAAGATATCACTGCGATGTTATCCCAGGAATTGACGGTTCCAATAATTGCTTCGGGTGGGGCAGGCACTATGCAACATTTTGCGGATGTCTTTCTTAATGCCAACGCAGATGCTGCGCTGGCGGCAAGTGTTTTTCACTATGGCGAAATTGAAATTCCAAAATTGAAACAATACCTATTAACTCAAACCATCAACGTAAGAATATGAGCACTGAAATAATTTCTAATAATTTTATAGAAACAATTGACTTCTCCAAATTTTCGGATGGCCTGGTGCCTGTCATTATACAGGATAATGCCACTAATAAAATATTAATGCTTGGCTTTATGAATTCTGACGCTTTACAACAGACACTTGCCACTAACCTGGTAACTTTTTACAGTCGCAGCAAACAAAGACTTTGGGTGAAAGGGGAAACCAGCAAGAATTATTTGCATCTTATCGATATAAAAGGAGATTGTGATGATGATACCATCCTCATAAAAGCAAAACCCGACGGGCCGGTTTGCCACACGGGCTCAGATACCTGCTTTAATGAAGAGAACACAAGTGACGATTTTTTAACTGAGCTTGAAAAAATAATTACCAATAGAAAACAAAGTCCAACTGCGGAATCGTATACATCTTCTTTGTTTAATAAAGGCATCAATGCAATCGCTCAGAAAGTTGGAGAGGAAGCGATAGAATTAATTATAGAATCGAAAGACAATAATGAAGACCTTTTTTTAAATGAGGCTGCGGATTTATTATTTCACTATTTAATTCTTTTGCAGGCAAAAGATTTAAACATAACGGATGTAATTAGTATTTTAAAACAAAGACATATTAAACCTTAATAAAAAATCCCGCAAATAATTGCAGGAATTTTTTATAGAACCAGATTTTTAATTCATTAGTGATTAGCTAAATAGTCCACCCTTCTTGAAAGAACGAACGCCTTCTCCGATTTTAAATCCGTTATTATAAATTTCTATCTTGTAGTTTCCAGTTTGAAAATCACTGTTTTGTGACCATTCAACTGATACAGGTTCTTTTTGTCCCTGCACATAATTGATTTGCATCTTTTTTGTAAAAGCTTTTTCTATACCATCTCTTGTTACAAATTTACCTGAGCCTAAGGCGTCAACTACAACTGGCCTTCCATCAGGAGAAGTAATAGATATATAAAGATCCTTTGGTCCGCTTTGCGTAATTCTGTTTTCATCGATGTTAAAAGAAATTCTTAGCTTGTCAACTCGTTTTGCGGTGGTAGTTTCTTTTTCCTTTCCACTTTTCTTTTCTTTAATGCCCACTATATTAAAATCTGAAGCGTGCAATGTAGAGCCTACATCAATTACATTCTCCTTCTCTTTTATCACGCTGGATGCAGAATCATAATTCTTCTTTTGCACGTCACGGTCAATTGTCACAAGTCTTTTTTCCTGTGTTAGTTGGTTGTTAGCAGTTTTAAGTGACTCAATCTCGGCAGTGTATGTTTCGATGTTGCCTTTTAACTGAGAAATTAACCTGCGTGCTTCGGCAAGTTCTGCCTGAGTTGCGTTTTTATTATTTAAAATACTTTGCACTCTTGATTTGAGGCTTTCAATATCCTTATCCTTTGTACGCAAAAGACTGTCGGCTCTGGAATTTGAAGTCTTAAGCATGTCAAGTCTTAGCGCAGCATCATTAAGTTCACGTTGAAGCTCATTCTTTGAAGAATCGCTTTCAACAATTTGTGACGTTAATTCCTGCTTTTCCTGTTTGTTTTTATTTTTATCCCATATTATGTAGCCCCAGGTTCCGAGTAGAATAATTACCAGAATGGCCGTAAGGATATTTCTGTTATTATTATTTGCAACTACTACCGGTTTTTCTTCAGGAACATCACTGTTAGGGAAGTTTTCGTAACTCATGTTGTAAGATTTTTTTAGTAAAGTAGATTATCCGGGTGAAATTTCCAAAACCATGCCAAAGACCTATATACTAATTCTCAACCATTTTTTCACAGCAAATGGAGGCAAATATCTATTCTGTTATCTTTGAGCTGATGAGCGGACTATCGATATTATCTGATTGGAAAAAAAATAATTACAAGTTAATTTATTGGCTTGAGGGGGAAGAAGACTTTTATATCGATGAGATTATGGAATATGCTGAGAAGAAAATTTTAACAAAGCCTGATGCTGAATTTAATCTTACAATATACTACGGTAAAGACGCTAACTGGGCGGATGTAGTGAATTCTTGCAGGCGATACCCAATGTTTGCCGAAAGGCAGGTCGTGTTGCTCAAGGAAGCTCAGCAAATGAAAGACCTGGAGAAACTGGAAAGCTATATGGAAAAGCCTTTAGCCTCTACGTTGTTAGTGATTTCGTATAAAGGGAAAACGCTTGATGGTAGAAGCCGCCTTTCAAAAAGTATAAAAAAGAACGGTGAGATATTTCTATCCAAAAAAATTTATGATAATCAATTACCGGCCTGGACTAACGGTTTCCTGCAATCGAAAGGATTCGCAATTACTCCCCGTGCTTTAATGCTTCTTGTTGATCATGTTGGCAACGATCTTAACCGGATTTCAAATGAGGTTGAGAAACTATCTGTGAATCTTGGGAACGAAAAGAACATAACAGAGGATGATATTGAAAAATATATTGGTGTAAGTAAGGAGTATAACATTTTTGAGCTTCAGCATGCTATAAGTAAGAAGGATCTTGCAAAGGCAATTAAGATCATACAATATTTCGACGCAAACCCAAAAGCTGCACCGGTCCCGCTACTATTGCCATCTTTATATAATTATTTCAGTAAAATAATTGTTCTTTACCAAATGAGTGATAAAAGCGAAAAAGCTCTTAAGCCATTATTTTTTAATAATCCTTTTCTTGTGCAACAAGCGATTGATATGGCTTTAAATTATTCCTTTTCTGAAATTGAACAGGCTATTCTTTTGCTCCATGACTATAACTTGAAAAGCATCGGAATCAACAGCTATGGAGTTTCGGGGGGTTCTTTGCTTAAAGAGCTTGCTTATAAAATCATTAAAGGAGCAACATTTAATTAAGCCTCCTTCAGAACGTTTAAAGCATTTACCTTGTCTTCACCTAATTGAAATTTAAGCTCTTCAAGCCCGGCAAATTTTATTTCAGGCCTTAGGTATTTTTTGATATGCACTACTATAGTGTCATTATAGATCGATTGATCAAAGTCAAATATATTCACTTCAATCACCTTCTTAATTCCTCCAATGGTTGGTCGTATTCCTATATTCATCATTCCCTTAAGCGCATGGCTTTTCTCCATAGTTACTTCCACAGCATACACGCCGTTGCATGGAATAAGCTTGGTATTATCAGTTATTTCAATGTTTGCAGTAGGATACCCAAGTGTCCTTCCAAGTTTATTTCCTTCAATCACTTTGCCTTCAAAAAAATAAGAATATCCTAAAGCCTCATTCGCATCAACAATATTTCCTTCGGAGAGGGAATGCCGGATTTTTGTTGAGCTGATGATTACATTATGCAAAACGTGCTCAGGTATTTCTTTTACTTTATAATTATATTTTTCCTGGTATTCTTCAAGCAATTTATAATCTCCATTCCTGTTATTTCCGAAACGGTGGTCATAGCCGATAATAATAGTATGCGGATGAAACTTTTCGACTAAAAAATTCCTGATATATTCTTCAGCAGACTGCTCAGAAAATGATATCGTAAAAGGAACGATTACCAGATGGTCAATAGCTTGTTTTTTCAAAAGTTCTGTCTTTTCGGAAAGTGTAGTTAGCACTTTGATTTCTTCGAATACCTTACCAGGTTGTCCAGTCAGGCTTTTGTTTACAACCATTCGTGGGTGTGGGTCAAAAGTAATAATGACGGTTTCACCATTTACTGCGTTTGCCTCCTCCTTTAATTGATTAATTATCTGCAGATGGCCGGTATGAACTCCATCAAAAGTGCCGATAGTAATTATGGCGTTCGTGAAAAAAGGTAAGTTATTTATATCGCTGTGTACCTGCATGAGGGTTGCAAAATTATATTATATCAAAATAAAAATTTCCTATTTGTAGCATCAACATTTATTCTTTGTCGTTTGTTAAAACATAATTAATTGCATTATGCAGGAATCGAAGATACCATGATGATATTCTATATTTTTACACAATCAAAATATAACCATGTCTCTTTATTCAATGCGGGGAGTTTCGGCACAAAAAGAAGAAGTGCATGCTGCTGTCAGCAATCTCGACCAGGGAATTTTCCCAAAAGCTTTTTGCAAAATTTATCCTGATCACCTTGGCGGTGATGAAAATTTTGTAAACGTGATGCATGCTGATGGGGCCGGAACAAAAAGTATTCTTGCTTATTTATATTGGAAAGAAACGGGTGATGCATCCGTATGGAAAGGAATTGCGCAAGACGCCGTTGTTATGAATCTTGACGACTTGTTATGTGTTGGTATTTATGACAACATCATTTTTAATTCAACGATTGACAGGAATAAAAATCTCATTCCCGCGGAGGTGCTGCGACAAGTGATTGATGGCACGCAGGAATTTTTTGAGCTTATGAAATCCTTTGGCATTAATATTCATTACCTCGGTGGTGAAACAGCGGATGTGGGAGATGTTGTGCGAACTATTGCGGTAAATGGAACTATGACTGCAAGGTGGCCAAAATCAAAGATTATTTCTAATGAAAAAATCGAAGCAGGAAATGTAATTGTTGGTCTTGCTTCTTTTGGCAAAGCCATTTATGAAAAAGAGTTTAACAGCGGAATAGGCAGCAATGGATTGACTTCTGCACGTCATGATTTACTTGATAAACATTACGCTAAAAATTATAAAGAGAGTTACGATAATTCATTAAATGATGAAGTGGTGTACATAGGAAATTACAGAGTCGCTGACATAAAAGGGATTTTATCTCCGACAAGAACTTATGCCCCCCTTTTGAAAAAGCTATTCCAAACCAATTTCGACAAAATATCTGGGCTTATACATTGCAGCGGGGGTGGGCAAACTAAATGTTTGAAATACATTCCGGAAAACGTGAGGGTAGTAAAAGATAATTTGTTTGAGCCTCCTCAAATTTTTAGCGAAATAAAAAAAGCAAGCAACTCCGACAGTAGGGAAATGTACCAGGTATTTAATATGGGCTGCAGGATGGAAATCTATACCGATCAGGATTTTGCTAAGGCAATTATTGAAGAGGCATCTTCTTTCAAAATTGATGCACAAATTATTGGAAGAGTAGAAGCAAGTGAGAAAAAAGAATTGATAATAAAAATTAAAGGCGGTGAATTGGTGTTTTAGAGCAGATATTTCTTGTTGAAATACTTACATTACAAGAGAACCTGGAAAGTTATGAATAGCCAAAAGAAAGTCATCGAATCACAATTATCCGGCGAATCTATAACCAGGAAAATTTATTTTATTCGGAATCACAAAGTGATGCTGGATTTTGATTTGTCTGCTTTATATGAAGTGGAAACAAACTATCTAAAAAGGCAGGTTCGTCGTAATATTGAACGTTTTCCAGAAGACTTTTTGTTTGAGCTAAATTCTGAAGAATATAAATCTCTAAGAAGCCAATTTGGTATCTTAAAAAGAGACCAGCATCCAAAATATAAACCATTTGCTTTCACCGAATGTGGCAATGCTCAGCGGAATCATTAACTCCGGGAAAGCTGTGTCGATGAATATTGCAATTATGAGAGCATTTGTCGAAATAAGAAGAGTCATCAATAATAAAAATATATTATCAAAAAAGCTGTAGTTACTGGACGATAAGATTGGCGAACACGACGTTCAGCTTAATGCCATTTATGAAGCAATAGAAAATTTGTTAGATGACAAAATTGATAAAGAATTAGAAAAAGAAGAATGGCTTAAAAGGAAAAGAATTGATTTTAAACCCGTTGAATAAATTTTTGATAAAGATTACTGACAAGAAAAATATTTACTATGAATGCCGTTAAAAAAATGACTCCCCCCGAAACGGAATCTAAGTCAATTCTTCAAAACAACCAGGATTATACTTTGTTTTCCTGGAGTAAGCAAAAAGGCACCAATCCTATTGCAGTAAAATATGGTGAAGGTGTTTACCTGTATGACTATGACGGTAAGCGATACATTGATTTTTCTTCAGGACTAATGAATGTAAATATTGGTCATGGTGATCAGCGGGTAACCCGGGCTGTTATGGAACAAATGCAGGAGGTAAGTTATGTCACACCATCGTGTGTTACCAGGGCAAGAGGAGAACTTGGTAAAAAATTAGCAGAGATATGCCCGGGAGATTTAAACAAAGCTTTCTTTACTTTAAGTGGAGCTGATTCTATTGAAAACGCTATTAAACTGGCAAGGCTATATACAGGAAGGCACAAAATTCTAACCCGCTATCAGTCGTACCATGGTTCTTCCAATGCAGCTATGACGGCCAGCGGCGATCCTCGTAAGCTAGCGGTCGATTCACAGCAGGCGCCTAACTTCGTGCATTTTGATTTGCCTTATTTATATCGTTGGGAATACGGCGAAGAGAACTTATTGAAGGAAAGTATTTCACAATTGGAAAGGATATTTGCCTATGAAGGGCCGGGAAACATTGCGGCAATTTTGTTAGAAGGAGAATCTGGTTCATCAGGCTGCCTCCAATATCCTAAAGGATATTTGAAGGAAGTGAGAGCGCTGTGTGACAAGCATGGAGTATTAATGATAATGGATGAAGTAATGAGTGGGTTTGGCCGTACCGGGAAATGGTTCGGTTTTCAAAATCATGATATCGTTCCTGATATGATTGCAATGGCCAAAGGGCTAACATGTGGCTACCTGCCTTTCGGATGCCTGATGGTTTCGGAGAAAATTGCATCAAAGTTTGACAATGTTGCACTTCCCATCGGGCTTACCTATTCTGCACATCCCGTTTGCTGTGCAGCCGCACTGGAAGTTTTAAAAATTTATGAGGATGATAATCTTATAGAAAACTGCATCGAAATGGAAAGGTATTTAAATGAGCGAATGAAAGAGATGCAAACAAAACATCCAAGCATTGGCGATTGGAGAAATACGGGTTTATTGGGCTGTATAGAAATTGTAAAAGATAAAACAACCAAAGAACCAATGGCGCCATTCAATGCAAAGCCTGAAGAAATGGGAGTGATGAATAAGGTTGCTGCAAAAATAAAAGAGCTGGGTATGTACACGTTCGTAAGATGGAATTATATTTTTATTGCTCCTCCGCTTTGCATAACAAAAGAGCAAATTGATGAAGGGCTTGCAATAATTTCAGAGGCTATTACAATTGCAGACGAAGGCCTCCCCAACCCCTCCGGAGGAGGGGCTTTATAACCCTAACTCTATAGTTTTAAATGCACAAGGAAGTTCCAATTATTTCAGATTCTCAAATCCCTCCTTTGGAGGGCTGGGGAGCTTCTCTTTACAGCGAAGACCTTGCGCCCGTTCCTAAAGCCAAAAGAACCTGGAACACATGGAACTACGCGGCACTATGGATTAGCATGAGCTTGTGCATACCAACTTACATGCTGGCAAGTTCCCTAATCGGCGGCGGTATGAACTGGTGGCAGGCAATCCTTACTATTTTTTTAGGGAATGCAATTGTATTGATACCAATGATATTGAATGGGCATGCAGGAGCAAAGTATGGAATTCCATTTCCGGTATTTGCAAGAGCAAGCTTCGGCGTGAAAGGCGCCAACATTGCGGCAATGCTTCGTGCCATCGTTGCCTGCGGATGGTTTGGTATTCAAACATGGATCGGGGGTTTTGCTTTATATCAAATGTTACGTTTATGGATGCCTGCAATTGAAACACTGCCACAAATATTTCCTGTATCGTTTGGTTTGCAGACCGGCCCTGCCATAACTTTTTTTATTTTCTGGCTTATCAATATGTGGGTTGTCTACCTTGGTGTGGATAGTATTAAAAAATTATTGGTGTTTAAAGCCTTCTTTTTACCGGCGGCCGCACTGGCTTTATTAGCATGGGCGATTTATGCAGTACATGGTCTTGGCCCTATCTTAAAAACACCATCTAAATTCAGTACCAATAAAGAATTTTGGGATTTCTTTTTTCCTGCGCTTACCGGCATGGTTGGTTACTGGGCAACCCTTTCGCTAAACATTCCTGATTTTACACGCTACGCAAAAAGCCAGCAGGCGCAAATAAAAGGCCAGGCAATCGGCCTGCCCACTTCAATGACATTATTTTCATTTATAGGCGTTGTAGTTACATCGGCCTCTGTTATTCTATACGGCGAAACTATTTGGGACCCGTTGGTGTTAGCGGGAAAATTTAGCAGCAAGCTTATTATAAGTATAGCAATGATAGCAGTAGCTATCTCAACGTTGGCAACAAATATTGCTGCTAACATTGTAAGCCCTGCAAATGATTTTGCAAACCTTTCTCCTTCAAAAATAAATTTTAGAAAAGGCGGCTATATTACAGGTGTCATTGGAATTTTAATTTTTCCATGGAAGCTGATTGCTGATCCTTCAGGTTATATTTTCACGTGGCTGGTTGGCTACTCGAGCTTGCTTGGTCCGGTAGGTGGCATTATGATCGCAGACTATTATTTTATCAGAAGGCAAACTTTGAATGTAAATGAGCTTTATCGCCCTAAAGGTATTTATGCATTTTCAAAAGGATTTAATACAACAGCAATCATTGCATTGCTTGCCGGTATTTTGCCGAACATACCCGGGTTTCTTACCACTATTAAAGTAGTGCCGATAAACTCTGTGCCTGCCTGGATCTCAGGCCTCTACAATTATGCATGGTTTGTGGGTTTTTTTGTTGCCGGGCTCATCTATTACCTGCTAATGAAGAATCATAAAGTTGAAAGATCAATAACAAAACCTGTTAGTTTTGCAAGGCTGATTTCTTAGAAATATTATCAAAAGCATTTATGTCGGTATTAATTAAAAATGGAAGAATAATCACTGCAGATGCAGATTATGTTGCTGATATTTTTATTGATGGAGAAATAATACAAACCATTGGAAAAGATTTATCAGTGAAAGCGGATGAAGAAATCGATGCATCAGGTATGTTGGTTTTTCCCGGCGGAGTAGATCCTCATGTACATTTAGAAATGCCTTTTATGGGAACTTTTTCCAGCGATACACATGAGACAGGAACCAAAGCTGCCTTGTTTGGTGGTACTACAACCGTTATTGATTTTGTGCTACAAAAGCAAGGGCATTCTTTACATGAAGCATTGGAGGAATGGAACGAAAGAGCAAGCGGCACTGCAGTGGGCGATTACAGCTTTCATATGGCAGTTACAGATTTTAATGAGAATACAAAAAAGGAAATCAAAGAGCTTATTGAAGAAGAAGGTATTACATCTTTTAAAACATTCATGGCTTACAAAGGTGCGTTAATGATTGATGACCGCCAGATGATCGGGCTTATGGAAGAAGTAAAAAAGCAGGGTGGTATGGTGACGGTGCATGCTACCAACGGTGACATGATTGATTATTTAACTCAGAAGAACAGGGAAGAAGGAAACCTGTCACCACTGTATCATTATTTATCACAGCCTGAAGTTACTGAAGCAGAGGCATCGGAACGGTTTGTTGATATGATTAATTACACGGGATGTCCCGGCTACATTGTGCATCTCACGTGTGAGGGTGCATTGAATGCTGTGCGAAATGCTACCAGGCGAAATCAAAAATTATTTGTAGAAACCTGCATTCAATATTTATTGCTGGACGCATCTGTTTATGAAAACGATTTTGAGGGAGCGAAATGGGTGATGAGTCCACCATTAAGAGAAAAGAAAGACCAACAAACGTTGTGGGCAGGAATTAACCAGGGATTGGTAAACGTGGTAGCTACGGATCATTGCCCTTTTATGTGGGAACAAAAAAAGATGGGAAAGGATGATTTTTCTAAGATACCTAATGGCCATCCGGCGATTGAAAACCGAATGGAATTATTATACAGTGAAGGAGTAACCAAAGGAAAAATTACTTTGAATAAATATGTAGAAGTAGCGTGCACTAATCCTGCAAAAATTTTCGGTATGTTTCCCCGTAAAGGGACTATCGGAATTGGCTGTGATGCCGATATAGTAATTTTTGATCCAGGTAAAAAGCATACCCTATCCGCAAATACGCATCATATGAATGTTGACTATTCAGGTTATGAGGGTTGGGAAGTAACTGGAAAAGTTAAGACAGTTTTATTAAGAGGTAAAATTACCATTGATAATAATGAATGCAAGGTGCAGAAGGGATATGGTAAATTTGTGAAGAGAAGTAGAGTGAGTAGTATTATCTAAAAAGGATTTCATTAAAAAAATGTACAGCCAGGAAGAAATATTGGCAAAAATAAAATCAATTGTATTGGAGGAAATTCCAGATGCAAAAGTTTATTTATTTGGAAGCAGGGTAACGGGTAAAGTTCATGAAGAAAGTGATTGGGATGTGCTGGCAATTACTTTGAAAGAAGTAAACAGGGAAATGAAAGCGGGTGTGCAAAAGAAATTGGCTGACAGAATGAACGATTTTTATTATTTTATTGATCTTAAAATCGTAAATGAAAAAGAATGGTTTGAAAGCCCGTCACATTATGTATTACGGGAATCAATTAAAGATGAAGCTTTGGCTATATGAGTTTAAAAGATGAAACTATAAAATTAAAAATATCCAAAGCCCTAAGCATTTTCCCGGAAGTTAAAGTGTTAATGGAAAATAAATTCTATACAACTGCCATTAGCCGATTATATTATAGTTGTTTCCATGCTACAAAAGCGATTTTACTAACTAAGGATCTAATGCCAAAAACTCATAAAGGAACTTCTACACTATTGCATGAGCAGTTTGTAAAGTCAGGTTTATTTGATAATGAAAAAGCCACATTTTTTGATAACCTAATGCATGAAAGAATAGAAGACGATTATAATGATTATATGATAACCGACAAAGAACAAATTATTCATTTTATTGAACCGGGAAAAGATTATGTTGAGTACATAAGTAAATTAATTAACGCATATTTCGATGCCCAAAGAAGGAACAGTACAATTGAGTGACACAGCTGGGATGCCATAAAAAACTATAGCTCGTAACAAAAAAATAAAAAGAAATGTCTCGAATAATAAAATCCGGTCTCATTCAAATGTCTCTTCCCAAAACAGAAGGCGAAGGAACTATAGAAGAAATAAAAGAAGCGATGGTGCAAAAGCATTTGCCATTAATTGATGATGCCGGAAAACAAGGCGTACAAATTTTGTGTCTGCAGGAGATTTTTAATACACCTTATTTCTGTCCCGGTCAGGATAAGGCCTGGTACGATTCTGCTGAAAGCGTTCCTGGCCCTACAACGGAACGTATGGCTGCTTACGCAAAGAAGTATAACATGGTGATGATTGTTCCGGTTTATGAAAAGGAACAGGCGGGCGTTCTATATAATACCGCAGCAGTAATTGATGCAGACGGTACTTACCTTGGTAAGTATAGAAAAAATCATATCCCGCATACATCAGGCTTTTGGGAAAAATTTTTTTTCAAGCCCGGTAATCTTGGCTATCCTGTATTTCAAACAAGGTATGCAAAGGTTGGAATCTACATTTGCTATGACAGGCATTTCCCTGATGGTGCAAGAGTACTCGGTTTGAATGGAGCCGAAATTGTTTACAATCCCTCGGCAACGGTCGCAGGCCTTTCGCAATATTTATGGAAACTTGAGCAGCCGGCACATGCAGCAGCTAATGGATATTTTATGGGTTGTATTAATAGAGTAGGTGAAGAGAAGCCCTGGAATCTTGGTAAGTTCTATGGCTCCTCTTATTTTGTTGATCCACGAGGACAAATATTTGCACAGGCTTCTGAAGATAAAGATGAGTTACTGGTTTCAGAATTTGATCTTGATATGATAGAAGAGGTAAGAAATACATGGCAATTTTTTAGAGATAGAAGGCCGGAAACATATGGCAAACTAGTGGAGCTGTAAAGGAAAGCCTCATCCCAACCTTTCTCCGAAGTAGAAGGACCTTATCTATCAAACAAGATTTTTCTGATGCCTCTTTTGGCGGGAAAATAATTTGTGGAAATTCGTGTAATTCGTGGCAAAAAAAATAATTCATGGCAATAACCAACAACAGGCTAAAGGCTGATGAATACGCAGAAAATTTCAGCGATGTTCACCCTCCGTTTGAAAATAAAGAAGCTGCTTTGGTAGAAGCCAACCGCTGCCTCTTCTGTTATGATGCTCCCTGCATCAAAGGTTGTCCAACGAGCATCGATATCCCAAAATTCATAAAACAAATTACTACCGATAATATAAAAGGATCGGCTCACACAATATTTGTTTCGAATATTTTTGGCGGCGGTTGTTCAAGGGTTTGTCCGGTTGAGAAATTATGCGAAGGAAACTGTGTTTATAATTTATTAGATGAAAAGCCGATTGAAATTGCAAAGCTTCAACGTTGGTCAACCGATAAACCGCTTAAAGAAAAGTGGAGACTCTTTGAAAGAAAGAGCT
>JBDUEG010000014.1:0-22100 GCA_040002575.1 Ginsengibacter sp. | reverse complement strand
GTGCTTCCAAATATGGTTTGGTAGGTATGATGCAAAGCATCCGTGAAGAAATAAAGCGTACTGAAATACGCATCACTAATTTATTTCTCGGTGGCGTGGATACACCTTTCTGGGACAATATTGATTTGAGGGTGCAGCGTGATAAAATGGTGATGGCAGAAGAAGCCGCAAAGGCTATCTGGTTTTTATGCCAGCAGCCAACAAGTGGCGTGGTAAGTGAAATGGTGATACAGCCTTTTAATCACCAGGCAATATAGAAATTGAATCACTTTTCATATTTATGAAAAATAGAGACAACTGCTAACTAACGGAATAACTATTCTATTCTCTTACTTTCTTTTTCTCAGCAGAACAAGCAATGAAATTATTCCCTCTTTAATATTTTGTCCATAGGTCTTGGTTAGAATCCTTCTGGTAAGATAGATACATTCATCTCAGTATTTTCAGATTTGGGTTCAGTATTGTATGTTCCAGGATCGAAACAGGCATAAATATTATTAGCTCATATATTTTCATGAATCTTTCTAATAAATGGTTTGGAAGCTGTCCTGTTCCTTTGTGGGTAACCAATCGGAGACTATCTAAAAAGTAATTTTTTTTATGTTTACGACCTATATTCCATTGTGAAGATTCTTGATAACGTCCACCCTTAGCCTAAATCTTTTTCCCGCCATTCCTTTTTTTACTTTCTTTCAAATCCAGGTTATATTTTATTACATTCCAATATTCTTTTCTATAACTCACGAATATCTCACTTCCTGCTGGGATATCTTTGGTAGCTTCTATAAATACGCTGCCATCGACTTCTGAGTATCTTGAATTATTTACGATGCCCTTTATTCTAATTAAACCATTAGCATCATTCACATATCTTCCGGGAGATTGCAGGTGATCTTTTGCGTCAATTACATGGTTTCGGTTTATGTAAAAAACATAACCATTAAAAACATTTGACTGCAATACTTTTCTCCAGGTGGTTATGTTTCCCGTGTACTCCACTATACGGGTACCTTTTGGGATGCATTTTTTTGTAAATAACCCTTTACCTGCTTTGGGGATACCTGACCGTTTTATGTAAAGATCTTTCTTTATTAACTGCATTCGATTTCAATATATGTTAGGGCTAAATGGTACATTTCAACCCGTTAAAATTAAGGGAGAATTAACAAAGAACATGAGCAAAAGAAATTAAAGATGGCCTTGACGCCAATCCTCTCTTTTGTTAGATATGTATATACGCTTACTTAATGTCCGGTCCTTCTAATCCGTCTTGAATCCAAATTTTTTATAAACGCTTCTTGCGGCAGGGCTTACCAGAAATTCCATAAAATCTTCGGCTGCTTCTTTATGTGCTGCAGCTTTTAATATACCAGCAACATAAGTTGCTTCGATATTTTCACTTTCAGGAATTTTAATCGTTTCTATGGGGTTGCCAATCAACTGTTGGTAATACGCTTCTGAAAACCATACGGGTCCTGCATCCGATTGGTTATATAAAATGCGCATGGGCGTTTGACGATGATGTATTTGAGTAAGGAAAGTAGTGCTATCTCTTACTTTAATTTCCATAACAACGCTCCTTAGTTTTTCGCCTCCCGATTTTACATAAGCTGATTCTATTTGTTTACTGATGCCTTCCCACAAAGGGTTAGGCATGCTTATACGTATATCAGCCCTACCAAAATCAGCGAGTCCCCTTATGTTTTTTGGATTGCCTTTTTGAACCATTATGGCTAAATCATTTTTAGCATACGCTGCTGTCATTGAAAACCATTCAGGCATCGTGCTGATCATATTTTTACCGGCAGTATAAATATCCGGCTGTAGATCTATTTTTAAATTACCTATGGTAATCGAGCCGCCTTTGATTTGTTCGGCTAAAATACCCGGAGGCAATGTTTCTGCGAATACTCTTTTATATTCAGGATATTTTTTTTTAAATGCATTTATCAATTCGTCAACCACCATAAATTGATTGCCTGCAAAAAATATCACCAGTTGCGGATCATTTATTTCTCCGAAAAGGTCAGGTACGTTATCTACACCGGGAACTGTAAACATCACTGAACTTTGCGGCGGCTTGTTCCATGGAGGATCAAATCTATGGTCACTGTTTTGCGCCATTGAATTTTTGACAAAAAAACTCATGAGTAAAACAACTGTGAGCATCTTTACCTGCATGGATATTCTATGGTTTAATTATCGTCCAGCCTTCACCTTCACGGATGATGAGTTCACCAACTCCGCTCGGAACGATAGCGATAAAATCGTATAATTGGGACGGGTCAATTTTTCTTTCCCTCAAAGTGTTATTGCATTGCGCTATTATCACGCCTTTTTCAACAAGTGCTTTGAGGTCATTTTCATATAGGCTTTCTTTAAGGTACGCGTCTGTTCCGCCGCTGAAGGCTATCAACTCAATAGTTAATTTCCCGGCAAGTCGTGAATCAGCAAGGGCATTATTTATATTCCTTATTGTTTTGGTAATGATTTTCGGATCATTGGTATCAAGCTGAAAGATGGCTTTGTAAGATTTTTTTGAAGAAACCGCACCTGTGTAATTTTTATTTTTTTCAATTGAGTGACTGTTCGTTTGTGCCTGGCAGACAGTTGCTGTTGTGAGAAGTATTATTGAAATAAATTGAAGATGCTTCATACCTTATTTTTTTTACTAAGTTGGTTAGAAAGTTCAAAAATAATTTGAACGGATAGAGAAATTTGATTAATTGAAATTACAGATAATTAGTCACTAAGATTTTTTGAAAGGAATGAGAACCAGGTCTAAATCTTTCCGAACTTTTAAAGGAGATGAATAAACTCAAAGCGTTAATGCAGTACAGTAATATTTATCCCGGTGTTTACAGTCAATGATCCGGGAACCTCAACTTTAAGACTGTTGCAACTTGTATTAATATCAACAAGTATATTGTGGTGAATGATAACGTCGGTGGCTGCGAGTGGTACTGTATTGGCTGTCCAGGTTGCCGGGTTGTTCCAGTTGCCATCAGCTGCAGTAAAATATTCTGTAGCAGCGCTTTCTATCAGTACACCATCAGGTCCAATTTTAGCTCCGTAAATGTCTGATCCATTTGTTGAAAAATTTCTCTTATCAGACCAAACTGTTACTATTGATTGATTACTATTATAAACCATGCAAGGATAATATACGCTGGCATCTGGATTCGTGAAAATGTCAACTCCACTTACAAGCCATTGTGGTACGCCGGCATTGTTTATCTTTTGTCCCTTGAAGCCTTTGTAATTAAAAAGATCACCGGCATCCTGAACAGGCCACCCGAAAATATAATTGCCTGCATGATCCGAAGCCATGGTAATACTAACTCTCGAAAAATCTTCATTTGCAAGAGGATTTACAAGAACGCCATTATTCCCCCATGGCAACAAACCGTTTCCTGTAACCCGTTGGGCATATACAAAACCGCTTGCAAAATCATATAATGACCATCCTGCCACTACGCCATTTGCGCCATCACTTTCCAAATGCAGAAATGAGTGATATCCACCACCGGGTGAGATAACTAATCCTCCGGCACCAAATAAGCAAATGCCATTGCTTGTGATCCTTTGGGCATATAAGCCATCACGGTCTATGTCCCGGAAAATTAAAATGCAACCGCCTGCGCTATCTGATATCATGGATTTTGCAGGAGAAGGATAATCATTATTATAGACGCTCTGGCTGTAAGTATCGCTGGTAATCACAAGATCCAGAGCCCCCAATAACCGGCTTCCATTGCTGTCGAGATGTTGCGCATACACGTCCAGATTGTCATAATAATCATTTGCATTTAAAGAAGCATTTCTATAATCAGTAAATGCAATAAACGCCCCGTCTTTGCCATCACTAACAATTTCAGGCACATTCCGGATACCATTGGCTGTACTAACCAATAATGGAAGAGAGCCCCATTTAGGATTGCCTGTAGAATCATACCGCTGTGCAAATACCTGAGCATAACTTATATAACTACCATATTGACCCTGCTGTGAAATATTATCACTCCACGTGATAATAACGCCATTTGAATCTGCACATATCTTTGGATCGGTATTGTAGTGACTACCTGTTGGATTTACTTTTATGCCATTGATCCCAAATGGAAGCTTGCCATCTTTATTTATGTATTGTATATATACATCTGCTGAGGAACTGGTGTAATATTTTTGAAGTGAAAAGTAAGCACCTCCTTTTCCATCTGCGGTAATGTCGAAAATTGTTCCTGAACCAAGCAACACCTGTACGGGCTGGCTTACTGTAGACCACATAGGCGCTCCCGATGCTGTTTTACGCTGGGCTAAAAACTGGCCTGTTCCATTCCAAACATAAATAGCTCCTCCTACGCCATCTGGAATGCAATGAGGATCGCTTTCATTTGCAGGGCTCGTGGAAATGGGATTGTCAACGATTGCCGGGTCGCCATGCCATTGACCATACATATAAGTGTGAATGATAAGCAACAACACAGAAATACAGGTAGATTTTATTTTCATTAAGTACGGTTAAGCAGTGAGGTGTTTTGAGAATTAAATATATACAATTATTTAAAAAATTCCCGGCATTTCATCTTTATTTATCAGGCATCATTGCTCGTATTTATTTACCTTCATTTTACTAAAAGATAAAATAATGAAGTCTGCAAAAGTCCTTATAGTGTTCATTCAAATACTAATTTGTTTTTCCACCACAGCCCAAAAGCAATTCAAAGCCTTGCTGGTTACAACAACAAGGGGATGGCACCACGAATCCGTGCACTATGGAGTGGTGGCACTTGAAGAGCTTGCCATAAAAAATTCTTTTGATTTAGTATTAATGCAGGATCCCAACAGTATTACCGATAAGAACCTGGAACAATTCCAGGTTATCATTTTCCTGAACACAACCGGCGACATATTCGATTCAGCGCAGCAAAAAGCAATGGAGCGCTTCATTCAAGCCGGCAAAGGATATGTAGGTATCCATAGCGCCTCTGATACGGAATATGACTGGGACTGGTATACGAAACTCGTAGGCAGGATGTTTCATATTCATCCAACTATTCAAACGGCAAAGCTTAATGTTTTAGATGCCAGTTTTCCAGGCTTGCAGGGATTTTCAGGTAATAAATTGTGGACGGACGAGTGGTACGAATTTGGTCCTGAAAAAATACAAGGTCTTAATTATATTCTTTCGATTGATGAAACTTCTTACAATCCAAAAGTGCAATGGGGAGAAAAGAAAGGGGAGGGTATGGGCAAGCTGCATCCAATAGCCTGGTATCATAACTACGATGGCGGCCGTGCTTTTTATACAGCACTTGGCCATATGCCATCTGACTTCAGTGACCCTATATTTTTAAGTCATGTGTATGCAGGAATATTTTGGGCTGCAACCGGAAAAAAGTAAAAGTTTAGATTGAATTTTATTGTTAGGCTAAGAAGTGTAGGATGGCCTTAAATTTAAATAGTCTTTCGCTTTCAATCTCCATTCTTTATATATTGTAAAGCTCTTTCTAAAATTTCGTCTTCATTATTTTTCAATGCAATTACAGTTTTACTGACTTGAAGATCTATCTTAATTCCTGTCCTTTGTGTTTGCGTTTTGTCAGGATAATAAATACCATAAGTTGAATAAGACATAGTTAAGCCTCCACCCATTGGTATTTCCTTTCTCACACCATCAGTTCCGGCTGTCTGACTGCCAATGGTGATAGCTTTAGGTATTGTTTGCAAAACCATACATGAATATTCACCCTGACTTTGTGTTCGTTCATCGCAAAGAATTATCACTTTCCCCTTAAAAGCACTATCACTAATATGACCGACCTTATTTGGATTTAATTCCCATTTAAAAAAGCCTGGAAAATTGGGCAAAGCAACAGTTGAATAATTAATCGTTTTGGGTTCGGATAAAAATGGATCCGTGATAGAATAAAACACATCATTCTGCGGATAATTTCTAACATCGAAAATTATAGCCTTTGATTGCTTAATCAGATGTTTTATTGTATCAATGTTACCATCCCATATTTGCATTGCATAAATTAATAAAATAGAATCACTTAATTTTTTATAGCCCACGTCATTGTATGTATAATTTATGAATGCACCCCAATCTCTTGTTGCTGTAGAAATTCTTGTAACAGTAGTTTTGATAGCTTTATTTTCTCTTTCAAGTTCAAGCACGGCTGTTGGAGTTTGTCCATCTAAAATATACCTGCTTAGTTGATGCATTTCATCAGCATAATTTGAAGCAGATATAAAATTTCTCCTGTCGTTAATTATATCTTTTAGGTCTTTCCCATCCATTTTTAAAACAACGTCGCCTTGCTGAATATTTAATTCTTTGGCTATTGAATCGTTGGTTACTTTTCTTATAACCACTTTTTTGTTTATGATTTCGCAATAAAAAGGAACTGTATATTTTCCAAAAAATATATCAGTTGCGCTCGTTTGCCCGGACAAGGTTAGTTGAGAATGTCCATCGTTTAGCGACTTGCATAGCTCCTGGAGCGTTTTAAAGTACGATAATGTATCCCTGGCATCAAAAACTTTAGGGATAAATTTTTCCAAAACATCATCCCAATTTGTAGTAAGATATTTATAGGGCGCAAAATAATTTATGATATTCCAAAAGCGTGAAAGGAAAAGGAATCTATATTTCTTGTCCGGAAAACCAAGGCTGTAATATGTTTTTTCGCCACTAAAGTCTGTCGTGTTATACAGCATCTTTATATATCTATTTGAGTCCTGATTTTGATTAGCATAGATAAATTGTAATTGCGCTTTTATTTCTTTATTAAAAACTTTTGAGTTTACAATCCAATTAATGTTTGTTTTATTCTTAAGAAATAAATCACCAGGAACCGTTTGTTGTTTAAGTTTGGGAGCTTTGCCTGCCGAGTTAATAACACCTGATATTGCATTGTTAAATTCGGTTGAATTTTTAGCAATAATGATCTTTTGAATATTTTTTGTAAACACAGAATCCCAATCAATAGTGCCGGTGGCAACTAATGGATGATAATACTTAAGAAAACCCCAAACCTTGATAAAGATTTTTACTCTTGCGGAGGTGTCTAAAGGTTGTCCAATGCCTGAAAGCGAAATCGAAGCAAGCAAACCTGTCGCTAATAAAAATTTTTTCATTGAAGTAGTTTAGTCAAAAGCTAGTTTACTCAAAGATATTATCACACTGGTAAATTTTTTCACGGCATTATTCTAAAAAAATAAGGCCACAAACTTGTGGCCTTATTACTATCAAATCTATTTATCTCTAATAACCTTCATTCTGTGTGAGGTTTGGATTTACAATTATTTCTCTTTTTGGTATAGGGTAAATAAGCTTGGGCGAATTCCATGGTAAAATCCCTATGGGCGTTTGAAGGCGCTTTGCATCATACAATGCGAATCCTTCAAAGGCGAGTTCCAATTTGCGTTCTTTCAATATCGCAGGCAGATCTAATTCTGCTGGAGTAAGATCCGGAAGTACTCTTGCACGAATAGTATTAATATCTTCAAGTGGTGTGGCGCCCGTTGTGCTGCCCAATCTGAAATTACACTCCGCTCTTATAAGATACATTTCGGCTAACCGGATGATAATTACATTGCCATATAAATTTTCAAACTTACCGGTAAAATCAGATCCACCTGAAGAGTAAAAAAGATTTAACCTGTCATCACCTGGTTCGTACAAATCAAAATGCGCCTGGTTAATTGTTATATCTCCGCGGCCATTAGCAGAAAAGAATTCCTGGAAACCTGCATACCCTGAACTTGTATTGACCTGCATAGAAAATATATCTTCTGATGAGTTTGCAACCGGCGCAGGCGTGGCCGGGTTGGGAAATTCATCAGCATATGTATCGGTAAGAGAATATTCGCCCGAATTAATCACCTTATCGGATTCTATGAGTGCATTTGCGTAATCTCCCTTTTGTAAATAAACCCTGGCAAGCATTGCAGAGGCTGCGTTTGTTGTTGCAAAAAAGCCGTTCTCCACAGGCAATTTTGCTTCAGCATCTTTCAAATCGGTTATCGCCTGCGTATAAACTTCTTCCACGGTATTCCGGCTCACCTTGCTTTCAGGTGTTACACTTATTGTTGGAGTCAATACAAGAGGAACTCCGGGGTTGGAAGCCGGACTGCCGTCGTTATAAGCCCGGGCATACAACCTTACGAGATCAAAATAAGCAGAGCCCCTTATAAACTCAGCCTCTCCCTGTACCCTGTCTTTATCAGCCGCATCAACTACGTCAAGCGCCCCCAAAACATTATTTACATCATTGATGGCTGTGTAACCTGTAAGCCATGTATCGGTTATAAATCCATTATCAACAGGTATTGACTTATTATAAATTTGTGTAAGGCCCTGGTAAGTACCAGACCAATCAATCTCTCCAGAGTTAGCTAATAATTCAGGTCCGACGAAAGCCCTTCCTCCATAAAAATCTGCAGCGCCTAATGCAGAATATGCTCCTACCAGTGCTACCTGTACGTCGTTACTTGTACCTAAAGCTGCTGATGCATCAATTGATTGGGTAGGAACAGTATCTAATTTTTTACCACACGACGAAACCAGTATTGATGATACCAATAAAATATTAATGAGTTTATGTTTCATAGTAATTATTTTTTTGTTGATAATTAAAGGCCGATGTTAACACCAAATACAATTGTTCTTACCTGGGGTGCAGAGTAAAAATCTACGCCCTGGTTTATATTTGTTGCCTGGTAATCCGCATTCACTTCAGGGTCCCAGCCTTTATAATCAGTGATGGTGAACAGGTTTAGCCCCCGAACATATGCCCTTACCCTGTCAATCTTCAGGCGGGATGTAATTGTTTTAGGAAGATTAAAACCAAGCGTAACCTCTTTCATCCTTAGATAAGAACCATCAGAAATGTACCTGCTTGAAGGGTCTGTGCCGTTTGGATAAAGCAGTCTTGCTTCGGGAACGTTAGTTATATCACCTGGCTTTCTCCATGCGGCAAGTTGATCAACTGTTTGATTATCGAAACCATTTGTTCCGCTTGAGCTCATATACTGCCCGCCGCCATTATAAATGTCATTGCCTTGCACTCCTTGTATCAATACATCAAGGTCAATAAACTTATAAGTGAATGTATTACCAAAGCCATAGATAAATTTGGGATTCGGATCTCCGATTCTCACATCCGTAGCCTGGTTGTAATCGTTGGTGGTAGCACGGTCAACCGAGCCATCACTCTTTAAAGTATTTTTATAATATAATGCATCGCCATTAGCAGGATCAGCGCCTGCGAATTCCCTTGCATAGAAAACACCCAGTGGCTCACCTTCTTTTGCCTTATTCTGATCTCCACCTATCAACTGCCCTGCGAGGAACGTGATACGGTTTTTATTGGCGCCGAAATTCAATGTAGTTGTCCACCTGAAATTCTTTGACTGGATATTGGTTGTATTAATGCTAAATTCAATTCCTTTATTATTTAGTTTGCCCAAATTTTGCAATTGGGTAGCAAAACCTGTTGTTCCGGGAATCTGTACATTCAGGAGTAGATCAAATGTATTCCTTTCATAATAGTCGACTTCAAAGGAAACACGGTTATTTAGTATACTTGCTTCAATTCCGAAGTCTGAGCCCCGGGTAGTTTCCCACTTCAAGTCAGGGTTCTCAAGTTGAGATGGTATCTGCCCTGCCTGTCCTCCATAGCTGCCTTCCCCGGAATATAGTCCTCTTGATCCGAAGTCCGCAATGTTTTCATTTCCCGTAACTCCGTAGCTAGCTTTAAGTTTTAGAAAATTTATTAACTTGCTGCTTTTGAGAAAATTTTCTTCACTGATGATCCAGCCGACAGAACCTGCGGGAAAAAAACCATATCGATTACCTGCACCAAAACGTGAGGAACCATCTATTCTGCCGCTAAGAGACAAAAGATATTTATCCTTTAACTTATAATTTAATCTCGTAAAATAGGACAACAAAGTACTGGTGGATGATGATGAACTGGCGTCAGTTTTTGATGCAGCGCTGGCCAGTTTTTTATAAGCATCACTAGGGAATTCTTCCCCGGTAGCGGTACTATAATCATATTGCCTGTACTGATAGCTCATACCCAACACGCCTTCGAAATCATGGATTTCATGAAAGGTTTGTTTATAGTTGAAATAGTTATTGGTATTCAAATCTAAAACAGTAGTAGTAAGATAGGATCCGCTGCCATTAGGAACGCCGGTATTGCGGGCAGTTATTCTGCCATAATAATTTTCTTCGAATTGGTTCAATTGATCTACTCCAAATTCTGACCGAAAAGTTAAATGCTTTGTAAGAGAAGCATTGGCATATACATTACCAAGGTTCCTGTTTACAGTTGTATGATAAAATTGACCATCCTTACTCAGAAGAGGATTGTAATAGAGCGGAAAATTTGTATTAGGCTTACCGGTGTTGAGGTCCAGCGCACCGCTTGCGAGCCCGGTTCTTGGGTCAATCACCGGTGTTAAGGGCTGCAATGCAACGATCTGAATTGGAGTAGAAAAAGCGTCATCGTTAGAAATACGATTGTTACGTGACCTTGAAAAATTCATATTCATTCCTACGCCGAGCCAATCTTTCACCTGGTGATCCAAATTTATTCTACCAGAATATCTCTTATAGCTGTTGCTTATAATAATTCCTGTTTGGTCAAGATACTGTCCGGATATAAAAAATCTTGTCTTTTCATTACCACCGGAAATGTTTAAATCATACTGGCTTATCGGCGCATCCTGGAAAGCAAGGTCCTGCCAGTTGGTATTGACCTTTGCAGTTTGCCAGTCATCATTACCGCCGGAGTATCTTTTAAAGCGGCTGTTTACGTAATCAATTTCATCAACCAATGCATCTGCCACGGTACTATAGTATCCGAAAATAGAATCCTGTGTTGCAGCGCCAACTGCGGCCTGGGTGAAGAAATCAACATACTGCTGCGTATTTAAAAATTTTCTTTTACCTGTTGGATCCTGTTTACCGGTAAAGTAGCCGAACTCAATTTTAGATTGCCCTGCTTTACCTTTTTTAGTGGTAATTAATACAACACCATTAGAAGCTCTTGATCCATATATAGCAGCGGCAGAGGCATCTTTAAGAATTTCCAACGATTGAATATCGTTCATATTGATGTCGGACAATGCGTTTGTTGACGCAACGGTACTTGACAAATCATCTGTAGTAAGTGGTATTCCATCAACAACGTATAGCGGTTCATTACCGGCACTAACGGAAGACGAGCCGCGAATACGAATATTTATTCCCTGGCCAAGTTTACCATTCTGCTGGCTTACCAATACGCCGGCAGCCCTGCCTTGTATAGCTGTTTCAAAACTTGTCGCGGGAGTATTATTAATTTCCTTAGCGCTCACGGTCGATACAGAGCCAGTAATATCTCTCCTGATTTTTGTACCAAAACCAATAACTACAACTTCTTTGAGGCTTCTATCTTCCTGCTGAAGGCTGGCATTAATAAAACCTGCACCAATTGGTACTTGCTGTGTAGTATATCCAACATAAGAAATTTGCAATGATTCAGTTTTGTCATTTACTGTAATTCTAAAACTGCCATCAGGATCGCTGATAGTTGCTTTTTGCGCCCCTTCAGTGGTGATAGTCGCACCAGCTATGGGTGACCCGGTATTGCTATCGGTAATTTTTCCGGAAACTTCTTTGCTTTGGGAAAAAAGGCAGGCGGCCGAAGATAATAGCAATGCTACTAGTAGTGTAAGTTTTCTCATGTGATAGTTTTAGATTAAGAATAAAGATTAAGACAACAAATTACTGTAAATTTTTTGATTCGATAGAAGGACCCGGCAAACCACGAATTTTTTTATCAACAATAATTGCACTTATGAAAATTGATTTAAAAGACAATATCTTTTCAGTTAGAGAGCCTTGCTTATAAAAAAGCTGCATTAAATAATCCGGAAATTAAAAATTTATAGGATTGTTATTTTGGAAGTTGCGGCCAGGTTACCCTTTTATTGGTCGTCACTTTCGTTAAAAGTGCATGGTGCCGGTGAGAATCTTTATCACCTTTCAACTCATAATCCTGTTGTAGGATTTGGGCCCTTCTGGTATAATGCGTTTTTATAAACTTCATCTTCTACTTCTTTAGGAAAAAAGAAATTAGTTACCAGTACTGGTGTCGCTTTTTTCCCCAAGAAGAAAAAATGATCATACAAATGAAAGTCCGATTATTGATAGAAATTTATTTCTGTTCATTCTAAATTGTTTGTGCCGGGAAATATCAACTGTCAAATATAATTTGATATTTGCAACTCAATGGATAGAAAGCAAAGGCCACTAAAGGCAATCAGGATCAGGATAAGCTCACTCTTCTTTTTTTTTGGTTTTATTTTCGCCACATGGGCTTCGCGTATTCCAGCAATTCAACAACAACTTCATCTTTCTGATTCAGGTTTAGGGGCAGTCCTTTTATCAATGCCTGTGGGTTCATTTCTTGCGCTGCCTTTTTCTGGCTATTTGAGCGCTAAGTTCGGAAGCAGAATAGTGGCTATTTTTTCCAGTCTTATTTATTCATGTCTATTAATAGGAATTGGTTTTTCTCAAAACGCCTTTCAATTAACCGTCTGCCTTTTTCTTTTTGGCGCCGCAGGTAACATTGTGAATATAGCTATCAATACGCAGGCACTTGCTTTGGAAACAATGTATAAGAAGACGATCATTTCTTCCTTTCATGGAATGTGGAGTGTAGCAGGACTTGTCGCTGCATCGCTGGGCACCTATTTTATCGCCAGGTCATTTCCTGTTGCATCTCATTTTTTATTAGTTGCAATAGTTTCAGTTATATGTTTCATTGTCTCCGCCCCGTATCTCATTCATGAAAACCTGGGACCTCAAGAGAAGCGACCGTTTTTTACAAAGCCTGACAAAGCGTTGATTGGCCTTGGGATTATAGCTTTCTGTTCAATGATATGCCAGGGTGCCATGTTTGACTGGAGTGGAGTTTATTTTAAAAAAGTAGTATCGGCTCAACCGGCTTTCATCGGTTTTGGTTATACTGCATTCATGATCTCTATGACTTTCATAAGATTCATAACTGACTGGGTAAATCATCACATAGGCTTTAAAAAAATAATGGTCCTTTGTGGCATCTCAGCAACCGCAGGTTTGCTGATAGTTGTTTTGTTTCCCTTTGTTTTGCCGGCAACTATAGGAATGTTTCTCGTAGGTGTTGGCGTTTCACCTGCGATACCACTGGTGTTTAGTGCAGCCGGCAGATTCAAACTTCTATCTCCACCAGTTGCAATAGCCGCGGTATCTTCTATAGGAATGATAGGCCTGCTAATAGGTCCGCCGCTTATTGGCTTTATATCGGGATTCACCAGTTTAAAAATTTCATTTTTAATTCTTTCTCTTTTTGGGATAGCCATAGTTGTTACTGCAGTGGTAAGACAATGGGATCATTAAGGTGTGGCCTTCCATTACATTTCAATTTTTAAGAACCTGCAGGAGTAAAAAAGTTATGCTTGCTTGCAGGTAGTTATGCTATTTTACTATGGGTCATCACAATGTTCACTAACGTTTATTTTTCATCTCTATAAGCAACGAGGCGTCCGTGCTTTTATAAAATATCCTTCAGCACTTCCCATACAGTTTGTGCAAGTATTTTATGTCCTTCCGGCGTTGGATGTATTCTATCCTGCTGGTTAAGCTTCGCATCTCCACCAACGCCCTTCAGAAGAAAGGGAATTAATGTAGCATTGTTTTTTGAAGCAAGTTCAGGATAGATGTTTTTAAAATCAGTTGCATATTGCTGGCCCATATTGGGAGGTATCTGCATCCCTTCCAGCACAATTTTTGAATCGGAATATTTTGCTTTCACTTTATCAATAATCGCCTGCAAATTTTTCCTGGTCTCTGTTAACGGAATTCCCCGCAGCCCATCGTTACCCCCTAATTCGAGAACAAACACATCGAGAGGTTGCCGCAATATCCAATCAATGCGTCCATTGCCTCCGGCCGAAGTTTCACCGCTTACACCTGCATTTACCACTTTGTAACCAAGCTTTAGTGAGTCAATTATATCTTGAACTAATGCGGGATAGGCTTCAGCAGGATCGACACCATAGCCTGCAGTAAGACTGTTCCCAAAAAAAACGATTGTTTTCTGCTTCGTCAAAGAATCAATAGCAGTGCTGCTTTCGATTTTTTCTTCTTTAGCAATTGCATCGCTGCTCTTATTATTGCAACTTAATATAGCGATAAATAAAAAAAAGCAGGCGAAAGAATATGAGGTATTCATTAAATAGTTTGTAAAGTTTATAAGGGGTCGCATTTCAAATAAGAATTCAGGTAAATTTATCCGGTTAAAAATAGTAACATTTCAAACACATCACTTCTAAAGCTTTGTCAATCTTTCACGAAAGTGAGCGGAGCTGCGGTATAAAAAAATCAATGGAGACAATTTTAAATCTTCACCAGGTAAATAAAATATATAAAAGCGGAAGCAGGCAGTTAACTGTGCTCGACAATGTAAGTTTTTCAATTGAGGCAGGTTCTACTATGTCCATCGTAGGCCCATCGGGTAGTGGCAAAACGACTTTGCTCGGATTATGTGCCGGCCTGGACCGTGCTTCTTCGGGAAGTGTTGCCTTACAAAATACCCGCCTCGAAGATTTAAATGAAGACCAGCTTGCAGCTGTAAGAAATAAATACGTCGGGTTCATTTTTCAAAATTTTCAACTGATGCCTACATTGACCGCGATTGAAAATGTAATGGTGCCACTGGAACTTCGGGGAGAAAAGAAAGTAAGGGTAAGATCAATGGACCTGCTTGATAAAGTAGGGCTTGCAGACCGCAGCCATCATTATCCTGCACAATTGAGCGGAGGTGAGCAGCAACGTGTTTCCATCGCCCGGGCGTTTTCAAACAAGCCACTTATTTTATTTGCCGATGAGCCCACCGGGAACCTCGATGCAGAAACCAGCAGCATAATCGTCAAGCTTATTTTTGATTTAAATACAGAAGCAGGTACAACGCTCGTTCTCGTCACACATGATCTGGAGCTTGCAGCAAAAACACAACGAATTATACAGTTAAAGGGTGGAAGAATTGTATCTGATAAACCTGTTTTTCAATTGATATAAAAGTTAAGGTCAGACGATAATAATGATGAAAAGTTATTTTAATAAAAATCAATCAATCAACGGTTAACATAAACTTAGAAAAATTGTCCTTCTTTTTTGGAGAGGGTTTGAGGTGAAGCTATGGATCGTAAAATAATTTCAAAAAAAGAGCTTAAGCTGTACAACAAAGGCTATAACTTTTTATGGCTTATGCAAATGGCATGGCGTGACAGCAGGAAAAGCCGCTCACGCCTTTTTCTTTTTATCTCACCCATCATTCTTGGTATCGCTGCTTTAGTTGCCATCTATTCATTAGGCAATAATCTGAACGATGAAGTAGATAGCCAGGCTGCTTCTTTATTAGGCGCCGATCTGGAAATTTCCGGCAGCAATTCTACTACGCCCGCCATCCAAAAAATTGTTGATTCCCTCGGTGGCAAAAGATCAGCGCAACAGAGCTTTGCATCAATGGTGCTCTTTACCAAAAGCGGCGGAACAAGGCTTACCGAAGTCCGTGCATTACAAGGTGCTTTTCCTTATTATGGTGCGCTGGAGACTTTACCTGCTTCTGCATCAAAAAGCTTTCGCAACAACCAACAGGCACTAGTAGACGAAACGCTGATGTTGCAATATGGAGCGAAAATAGGAGACTCTATAAAAGTAGGGGATGGCACTTTTGCAATTGCAGGCAAGTTATTAAACGCACCGGGCCAAACCGGCCTATCTGCGTCAGTGGCGCCTATCGTTTACATACCACTGCAATACATGAAGCAAACAGCCTTATCACAGAAAGGTAGCCGCATCAGTTACCGGTACTATTTCAAATACAATGCACAAACTGATGTTGAAAAATTGATTGACCGGATGAAGCCGCGACTGGAAGCAAATGACCTCCGGTATGATACCGTAGAAAGCCAGAAAGAAGATACAGGCCGTTCTTTTAGTGATCTTACAAAGTTTTTATCTCTTGTAGGTTTTATCGCCCTGCTGCTGGGCTGTACCGGAGTGGCCAGCGCCGTGCATGTGTATGTAAAAGAAAAAATAAATTCCATAGCAATACTGCGCTGTCTCGGTGTAAAAGCGTCGCAGGCTTTTATAATTTATCTTATACAAATAATTGGTATTGGTTTTATTGGGTCATTTATAGGTGCGGTGCTCGGCGTCATTATCCAGCAGTTTTTACCTTTTGTAATAAAAGATTTTCTGCCTGTAAAAATCAGCACACATATATCATGGCCGGCTGTGCTCCAGGGTATCACTTTGGGTATTATTGTTTCTGTTTTATTTGCATTACTGCCCTTATTGTTTATTCGTAAAATTTCTCCTTTGAATGCATTGCGTGTTTCGTTCGAGCCACCACGGCGGGAAAGGGATGCTGTAAAATGGCTGGTTTATCTTTTAATAGTTCTCTTCGTGTATGGCTTTACGTTAATACAATTGAATGGCCCGGTGCAGGCTCTTTATTTTACAGGTAGTATAGCCGCAGCTTTATTAATACTCACGGCGATAGCTCGTAGCCTTATATGGATGGTAAAGCATTTCTTTCCATCTTCCTGGAATTACCTGTGGCGCCAGGGCCTTGCCAATTTATACCGTCCAAATAATCAAACCACCATATTGATCATCTCCATAGGGCTGGGTACAGCACTTATCTGTACGCTGTTTTTTGTACAATCTTTATTAGTAAGCCGCATTACTTTAAACGCCGGTGAGAACCAACCTAACATTGTGCTGTTTGATATTCAAAGTAAGCAGGAGGAAGGCGTAACCGGTCTTGCACGAAAGTTTGGCTTGCCTCTTAATGGTACTATACCCATTGTAAGCATGCGACTGGAAGATGTAAACGGTATCACAGGAGCACATGCAAAAAGAGATTCCACCAAAGGATTTTCCCGATGGCTTTTTAGCAGGGAGTACCGTGTTACCTACAGGGATTCCTTGACCGCATCTGAAAAAATTGTAGATGGCAAGTGGAAAGGAGTGGTTAACGGTGCAGGCTTACCTGCTGTTTCACTGGAGAAGAATTTTGCGAAAAGAAGCGGGGTGCACATGGGTGATACGCTTACGTTCAATGTGCAGGGATCGTTAATGAAAACAATTGTAGGCAGCCTTCGGGAAGTAAACTGGGGCGGCATACAAACAAATTTTCTTGTGGTGTTTCCAAAGGGATTATTGGAAGATGCACCACAATTCAAAGTGCTGCTCACAAAAGTTCCATCGCAACAAGTGTCCGCTAATTTTCAGCAGGCAATGGTGAAGGCATATCCCAATGTATCCATTATTGACCTGGGCCTTGTGCTGCGAATACTCGACGATCTTATGGGGAAGATAAGTTTCGTTATTCGCTTTATGGCAGGCTTTAGCATTGTTACCGGCATAGTTGTGCTCATCTCATCTGTGCTTATAAGCAAGTACCAGCGCTTACAGGAAAGCGTTTTGCTAAGGACATTAGGCGGCAGCCGAAAACAAATATTTACTATTACCGCTTTGGAATATTTTTTCCTTGGTGCGCTGGCAGCGTTTACAGGCATACTGTTAGCCTTAGCCGCAAGTTGGGGATTGGCTTATTATATTTTTGAAATCCCGTTTCATCCTGATCTGCTGCCTGTGTTGGTTTTATTTGTGTTGGTTTGTTTACTAACGGTTGGCACCGGCCTGGCAAACAGCAGGGGAATTTTGAATAGGTCGCCGCTGGAAGTGTTAAGGGTAGAAGGTTAAGGAAAAATCCCCGGAATGGAAAAGATTGATTGAAACATTCAATCATTCTCTTTTTGCCAAAAGAGGCATTGCACAAAAAGCTTATCCATTTATTTTATATTATGTCTCACAAGGTGTGCTATGTAATTGGAACCGGATTTTTGGAAACGACTTTGCTTTTGGGATATGCGTAGAAGTCAGTAGTAGAATGCTGCTCTACTGTATAATCAAGTTTCTCTAAGAAACTTTTAGCCTCACTTTTTTTAATAGATAGAAGTTTCATCCTGGTAAAATTATGCTCAAAGAAAATATGGCCAATTTTCTTTTCCTTAAGAAGTTTTTCTGCTCCGTAAAGCACCCAGGTGTCAGCACCTTCTGTGTCTATTTTTAGTACATCAATTTTAGAAATGTTATTGTTGTCTGCATAATTATCCAATGTATCGACTTCAACTTCTATCGAGCTTGAATTACTATTTATAGTAAGTCCTCCCCAGCCCGTTTGTTGACTTTTGTTTCCTAAATCAAATTTTAATTTCCCTTTTTCTTTTCCAACAGCGTTCGGAATTATCGTTATTGCTCCTGAAAGCCCGTTTTTATTTACATTATTAGTAAGTGGCTGTATATTGACCGGGGAAGCTTCAAAAGCTATTACTTCATTTACAGAATTTTGAGACGCCCACAAACATGAAAAGTATCCATAATTTGCTCCAACATCTATCATTAGTCCACCTATCGCTCCAAGCTTTAAAATAGCTTTAGTTAGTTCCAATTCATAATAGCCATTGAAAATGATCGATTGATGTCCCACATCCTTCTTCGACAAATCAAGTTTGAGCTTTTTATTAAACTCCAACGAAATATTTTTGTCGCGAATGTCTGGGTATAATTTTTTAATTCTCCAGCTAATTTTTTCTCTTAAAGCTAATGGATAAACAATTCTAGTTAACATCGTTGTTTGTGTTTAAAACCGGGATAATTCTGATACCACTCTGTCATTTTTTTTAGCCAAATCTCTGCAGGGACTCGACGTATGAACGAAGTTGAAGTAAGTTATTAAATTAAATTTAGTTTAATATTCGTAAACCACGTCTTATCCTCACTTGAACGCGTAATAGAAAAAGGTACTGCTTAAGAAAATCACAAATCATCTAAGTCTTTTTCAACTTAGCATACATCTCAAGACTTATAAATCTACCGTTCTTAATTTCGCAATCCTTCATTGTTCCTTCGTGATGGAAGTCAAGTTTAGCCATTGCTCTTTTACAATTTATGTTTTCAGTTTCTACAAGTCCTTCTATCCGGTGAAGTTCAAGTTTTTCAAAACCATAATTACAAATTAAGGGCATTGCTTCCGCCATTATACCTTGTCCCCAAAACTCAGGCAGCAGCCAAAAGCCGATTTCAGCTTTTCTGTGTTGTTTCGATAAACTGTTTAGCCCGCCTGCTCCATAAAATATTTTATCATCCGCCGAAACTACCGCCCACCAGATTCCTGTTCCGTCATTTTCAAGGTCTGCGAAAAATTTCATTTGTTCTTTTGTCGCCTCTATGGTGTTGTAGCTTACTCCGTAATATTTAATAATATCCGGGTGTGAAAGTCCTTTGAATACCTTTTCAAGATCGCTTTCGAGAAAGCGCCGAAGTAGAAGTCTGTCAGTTTTTATTTTAGGAAATTCTGATGTCATCTTGTTGTGTTACCTGTTTGGTAGGCTGTTGTAGGCTCGCGCTAACATTGCGAGCCCGGCCCGCGGCTATTATTTTATAACTATAGTACCAGCAAATGATTAATTGAAAAACTGCTGATGAAGATAATATAAATGTTCAATAGCAACATGTTGGAATGAACAAAGAAACTTCACGATTTGCAGTTGAATGTTTAGTATCGGGCAATAATACTGCAAATGCAATTCATGCTATCTTCTCAAAAAAGCACATAAACAACTTATGTAAAAAATCTTATATTGCGATTATGGACAGGAAAAAATACATGCGGATATATATTGCTATTATCGTGTTGCTTTTTATTCATCTTTTTGTTGGAAAATTTTATGACGAGCCGTATCCATCATTACTTTTTCCGGCCTTCTCGGAAACTCCCAAGGAAAAGAATGTGTTTGAAATAAAATTTCTAAAACTGTACGTGGTCGACAATACAAATGACACTTTGTTAGTTGAAAAAGAAGACCTTTTACCATTAATAGCAATCCATATTCCGCATGCCCTGGAAACCATAAAATTGAAGGAGGAAATAATAAATGACAGTGTCAATAATCATGGTACCCAAAAGCAACAAAGATTGCTAAACGGTATAGTTCTTAAGAAGAAATCTTTGATGAAGTTGATGGCTACAACTTTAAAACAGAAGTTCCCTGATAAAACCTTTTCCTGGTTAATAATAAATGAAGGTGTAAGAAGGTATGATACAAAAACACAAAATAAGGAAGGTGAAATATTAAGCAGCAATAAAACAATTATCAAATTACTATGAAAATTTTGGACCGAATTTCGTTCTCTTCTTATTTTATATCACCTAAAAATTTATCCGTATATCGAATAATTTATTGCTTACTTATTTTAACCTTCAGTGGGCTACGTTCTTATGCCTGGATAGGAAATGACTTTGATTACTTATTTGACCCACCTAAAATAAGCATCGCTAATATTTTTAATGATTTTCCCGGTAATAACTTTTTTATAGTTTTAACGATACTTAATGTTATCCTCTTTTTTCTGATGTTTTGTGGTTTATGGACAAAATATACCTCTATATTATTTTCACTTACTTGCATTTTGGGAGCCAACTTCATTTATTCATTTGGTAAAATTGACCACAATATTCTCGTATTGATCACTCCACTTATAGGTGGGCTTGCCGGTTGGGGAAATTACTATTCAATTGATGAGCGTAGAAATCGTAGTAAGATAGAACTCACTCCCAGGAATAGAGAGTATATATCTTTCCTGATTGCGGTTTTTGCTTTGTTTATTGGGTTTAGTTTTTTTTCAGCAGGAATTGTAAAGGTTTATAAGGGCTGGTGGCATATTAATGTGCAGGCAATTAAGTATCATCTATATCTTAACTATTATTATTTGGGCAGAGACAAATATTTAGCAGGATATTTCTTACGATTTAATAGTGTAGCCTTTTGGAAATTTTTAGATTATTTTATTATATTTTTTGAATTAGGGTTTCTTGTAAGTGTGTTTAATCGCAAGGTTTTTCAATATTTTCTTGTAAGTGCTGTAGTTTTTCACTTTATAGTTTTGCTGATTTATAATATTAATTTTTCGGGCAACTTACTTGTATATCTTTTATTTATAGATTGGGATAAACTTACAACATATTTAAAGCGCCATTTCAAGCTCAATAGCATTAAGTATTTCATAATTATTTACGCCTCATTTATGTTGATCTTATGGATCATTAAATTTGTATCAGAACCAAAGCTGGTAGAGCTTCCTTCATTTATGGATTTTTTCTTACCGGCAATTAACTTACCTACACTAGCCGACGATATATCTGCTTTTATCTCCATACCGGTTTTATTCTTTATTTTATTCATTCATCTTCAAAAGAAAAAACTTAGCACGGTTGACAAATAAGAAGCTATTCAATTCATTGATGTGTTGTCGCAGGTTCGTTGATAGGCCGGGTTCCCTAAGGAGGACTCGGCTGAGACAAAGCCAATACCAACACGAATGTAAGCTTCGATGCAACGATCTGTAACATACCGGTGTCAACCAAAAAACATTTCCATGCGGTATAAATTATTTTCATTTCTTTTTCTGCTCATATTTTTTTCCTGTAAGAAATCAAATAATGAACCGGATAGATTGCCGGTTGATCTTACAATTACAGAAGCTTTTACTCCTAAAACCGCCACACAAAATAATGGAATCATTGTATTGATTAAATGCATATTGCCAAACACCTGCCACCATTTTTCAAACCTGGAAATCAAACAAATAAATGCACTGCAATTTGAGATAAGGGCAAAGGGGATCATACCTCATGGCAATGGCGATCTGGTGTGTCTTGATGTTCTACAAGTGAGAGACACAACTGCTCTAATAAATCCTGCTGTGACGGGGCAATGCCTGTTACACTTTTATAATGGCAACAGTTTATTTAAAACAGATACCGTTGTTGTGAATTAATTTATTGCGGCTTCGCAGATCAGCTGTGGGCAATTGTCTTTTTTACTTTGTCAGTTCAAAACATTATTCATTTAATACTATATGCGTAGCAAATTCGAATTGCTTTAAATATATTTAGTGCTTCAAACTTGTATTAATTATA
>JBDUEG010000013.1:0-22371 GCA_040002575.1 Ginsengibacter sp. | reverse complement strand
CTGTTTAACCGAATTGGAGAGATATCACCATAAGTTTCTTCGCGGCTTAATAAAACATTTACTCCTTTTTGCCCACTTTCTGCGTCTTCAATTAAAGCAGGCAAAGTTCTGTATGAATCTGGCCCTACAACAATATCAACTAATTTTTCCTCTTCAATAAATTTTGACTTCAGTCTTTCTGCCATGCATCCAAGTACACCAATCAACAGGCCGGGATTGTATCTTTTTACCTTCCTGAATTCCGAAAGACGTTTTCTTACTGTCATCTCAGCTTTTTCACGAATAGAGCACGTGTTAATAAAGATCATATCGGCCTCCTGGAAATGTCGTGTTACTCCAAAGCCATTATCCTGTAATATAGATGCCACTACTTCGCTGTCAGCAAAATTCATGGCGCATCCATAACTTTCTATATAGAATTTTTTAGACAGATTTGACACAGAAGGCATAGGCACCAAAGCCGTTCCCTGCCTTGCTTCATCATGTTTTTTGTCAATAGTAACCTCAAGCATTGTTCCCCATTTTTACGGAGAGCAAAGATAACAAATAAAAATTCCGTCAGGATGGCAGAAAGTTAATAATATTGTTATGCTATACCAGATTATGAACCTTCAATTCCTTCAATGAAATTTTTTTCAATAATTATCGTTTTCAGCAGTTGCTTTTTTGGCGGCCACGCTTTTTCGCAACAACTATTTCATTCTACAGGTATAAAGAACTCTTATGCCAACAACATTCGTTCATTAACTGGTAAGCCAGGTGCAAACTACTGGCAGAATGAAGGCGATTATGATATTGCAGTAGACTTTGATCCCGCAACAGCGTTACTCACGGGCGTTGAATCTATTTTGTATTTTAATAATAGCCCGGATACTTTGAAACGAATTATAATCAGGCTTTATCCGGATCTTTATAAAAAAGGGGTTGCGAGGTTAAGTAATATCAGTGAGAAAGACCTTAATGACGGAGTTCAAATTGACTCTTTTAAAATAGCGGGTGAAACGATAGTCGATTTTGATAATGAAAAAAAGGCATATCATTCAGGAACAAACCTTATCATTAAACCCATACAAATTATTCCTCCTCATTCAAAAGTTCAGCTTTTCGTAAAATGGCATTACACTGTAAATACAGGTTCTCAGGTCCGTACCGGTAGAGTAGATTCAGGCTCTTATTTTATCGCATATTTTTTTCCAAGAGTTTCTGTTTATGATGACATTGATGGCTGGGACGACTGGAGCTATAACGGTACACAGGAGTTTTATAATGATTTTGGGAATTTTAAAGTACAAATAACTGTTCCTAAAAACTTTTCAGTATGGGCTACCGGAATCAATACGAATGCCGCTGATAATTTGAATAAAAGTTTATTAGAAAAAATAGAAAGAGCAAAAAAGTCAGACGAAATAATTCATATAATTGATTCAACCGATTACCTGGCTAATAGAGTTTTTCAAAATTCACCTTCGGGCATATGGGCTTTTACGGCGGATAGTCTGACCGATTTTGCATTTGCTACAAGCGATCATTATTTATGGGATGCAAGTTCCATATTAGTCGACTCATCCAATGGCAGGCGCACTGTTGCGGAAGCGGTATTTAATAAAGACCATAAAGACTATTTTGATGTTGCAAATCAGGCGCATCAATCCGTATTTTATATGAGTCATTACTACCCGAAGTATCCCTTTCCTTTTTCTCATGTAACGGTGTTCGATGGTACTGATCAAATGGAATATCCGATGATGGTAAATGATAACCCTACAGAGACACATACAGATGCGGTACAGCTTACTTCGCATGAAATATTCCATAGTTATTTCCCATTTTATATGGGCATAAATGAAACACAGTATGCATGGATGGATGAAGGGTGGGCAACCATTGGCGAATCGGTAATTTCACCTCTTATAGGTGAACCTGAGAAAGAAGGAATTTTTAGTAAGACCAGGTATGAACAAATTGCAGGAACAACTAAAGACTTACCCCTGATAACGAATACAAAACTCTACAGTGATGCTGCCTATTATTCAAATTCTTATGGTAAAGGAGGGCTCTGCTATTATGTTCTCCAGGATATGCTTAGCGACAATCTTTTTTTTAAGTGCCTGCATAAATATATCAATGACTGGCATGGAAAGCATCCTACTCCGTATGATTTTTTTTACAGCTTTAATAATACAAGCGGAAAAGACCTTAATTGGTTTTGGCAAACCTGGTTTTTTGAATTGGGATATCCTGATCTGGCAATCAAAAAGATTGAGAAATCGGGTGCAGGTTCCAGGATTACAATAGAAAATAAAGGAGAATTGCCGTTACCTGTTTATGTGACCATTACATCATCGCAAGCAAAAGAATCGGTTTTTAGATTTAATGCGGAAACCTGGAAAACCGGGAAAAAGGAAATGTCTTTCGAGACTAAGATACCATTTGCCGAAATTGCAAAGGTCGTTTTGGGAAACCAGTTTATCCCCGAAAAATATGAACAAGATAATACCTGGCTTAAAAAATAATCATACCTGACTTTGGCTTGCAGGGATAAACGAAAATCTTTTTGCCAGCCAGCTTTGCCCTGCGGGTATAATCCACTTATTAATTAAATCTTTTTTTGTAAGAATGGTGTTATCAAAATATAAAGTATCGGCAGCTACCATTCCATTATCAATTTCATAATTAAGAAGCTGGAGCGGAATAAGTTGAATCCTTTCATTGACAGCAAATGCAAGAGTTTGCCTGTCAAAAAGCTGCACCTGGTAATCTCCTTCTATATTTTTGATTATTCGCACAGAACTGTCCGTGCTGCAACCGCTTACACCTGTTGCGGTTTCATCTGCAATAAATATGATGAATTGACCAAAAAATAAATTGGAATATCCTTTTACAGGGCTTCCATGGCTATTCCATCCACCTGTAAAATTTTGTAATAACTCCTCTATCTCAACTGCTTCATTTAGAGTAAAGGTTCGGTTGCATTGATATACCCATACACGTGAGCTATCATCAAAATCTTTTGGAATTAAATCCTGGAAATGAAAATTCATACATCAAATTTATGCACGAATTGCATGCTGACAATTAAAAAATAAACTACTCATTAAATGAACCCAGGTAACTTTAGGCAGTTCCCAGCTTTCTCAAATATGCAACGTGTGAAAGAATTGCATGACGCATTTTCGGATATTCAATATAAGTAAGGCCATATTCCTGGCAGGTACGACGTATTATTTTGCTGATAGCCGGATAATGTACATGCGAAATTTTTGGAAAAAGGTGATGTTCTATCTGGAAGTTTAAACCTCCAACAAGCCATGAAATCAACTTATTGCCCGTTGCAAAGTTAGCTGTGGTGGCAACCTGGTGGATAGCCCATTCATTTTCAATCTTACCGGTTGACTCACTTGGGAGCGGAAAATCAGTGTGCTCAACAGTATGTGCAAGCTGGAACACAATGCTTATCACAAAGCCGGTAACCATTGTAATGATTAAGAAGCCAACAAGCCACGTTGAAAAGCTCAATAAATAAATTGGTAATACAACAACCATAAAAATGTATACAATTTTTGCAATCCAAAAAGCTATGTGCTCTCTCACTGTCATTTTTCTTAGCTCTACCGAACCAATCTTATGGGAAAAATATTTCTTAAAGTCGCTTAAAAAAATCCAAACCAGATGAAGGAGTGTGTACAAAAACCAAAAGTAATAGTGTTGAAATTTATGCAACCTCATTTTCTTTTGAGTTGAGGCAAACCTGAGCCACGGGCGGGCTTCAATGTCATCATCCACACCGTCGATATTAGTATAAGTATGATGAATAATATTGTGTTTCATATTCCACATAATAGCACTAGCCCCCAGGAAATTTAAAGAAAAGCCTGCCATCTTATTTACAAACTTAAATCTGCTGAAACTGCCATGTGCCCCATCATGCATTACGTTGAATCCAATTGCGGCAGTAAGCCCTCCAAACAATATACATTCAGGAATTGCAAGCCAAATCACAGGAGTAAAAAACACCAGATGGATATAGAGAAAGACGTAACCAACGCAAAATGAAATCGCTTTAAGAAGTAAGGCATTGTTACCTGTCATGGGTCTCTTACGCTCTGAGAAATAATCGTTAACCCGCTTTTTAAGTTCAATATGAAAGTCGCCTTTGCCTTGTAAAAATTTTGGAGTTGCCATTTATTGTTGATTATTTATATAAGATATTATTATTTTAAGTTTAGTACAATGGTTTAACGCCCCTGTTTATTTTTAAGTATCTCTTTGAATAAAAGCATCAAATGATTTCACGCCTACCATTTTTTTTGAAATAAAACCTTCCGCATATTTTACACCGATCATTTTTCCAAACATTTTTGACCGGTTGATCACACTTTCCAGAAATTCAGGTGATGAGATATAAGTTTGAGGCTCACTGTCAGATAAATCACCACTGAAAAATTGCGTTTTAAAAGCGCGGATAGATTCTATCTTCTTCTCAAACACTTCAGAGACATCTATCACAAAATCCGGTTTCATATATCTGTCCTGTATATAATGAAAAATGTATTTCGGCCTCCATGCTTCCTGTTCTTCATTATCGCTACCTTTTGTTTTCACTTTTTGCAGGCCTGATAAAAACACCGCATCATTTACGAGTTCAGCAGATCTGCCATGGTCAGGATGCCGGTCTTCAAGGGCATTGCATAAAATAACTTCCGGCCGGAATTTCCTTAAAACGCTGATAATTTTTCGCTGGTTATCCTCCTCATTTTTAAAGAAACCATCAGCCATTTGAAGATTCTCCCTTATATCAACACCGAGAATCTTTGCGGAGTTTGCCGCTTCCTCAAGTCTGATTTCCGCTGTGCCACGAGTGCCTAATTCACCTTGGGTAAGATCAATGATTCCAACTTTTTTCCCGTTTTTCTTTTCAACAAGTAAAGTTCCTGCACAACTCAATTCAATATCATCAGGATGTACGCCAAATGCTAAAAGATCTAGTTTCATTTGAAAGAAGTAACAAAAAAAAATTTAGACGAGCCCTTCTCAAATTCTAAGGGCGCAAGGTAAGCAAAAAAGAAGTGTACAGGCGGGTTTTAAGTAATAAATGTGATATCAACCGGATGGATATGATACAAAGCTATCACCCCGGATAACCATACATTCTTCTTACCTCTTTCACTATCAACTCCATTTCAGCGTCTTTCCCGGTCGGATCATATGGCTGCTTGAGATCGCTGCCAAAAAAGAAAGCAACGGTCTGCCAAAACCGTGCACTAAAGCCACCTTTCAATTCTTTTAAAATATCATAGCAATTAGTACCACCGCTTTCCCGGTTGATGAGCTTCATTAAAACTTTTCCCTGGTACACCGATAAATTAGTAAGTGGTTCAGTAAATTCTTTTTTCAGCTCTTTCTCGCGGCTATTGATGTAGGTGCTTATAAATTTCTTATCCGTGCTTGTTGCGATATGTTTTTCTATATCATTAAAAACAAGCCCGGCACGTTTTGCATAGGGATACGTCACATAAATGGCATTCCTTAGCCTGGTCCAGCGTGCTTTTGCCGTCATATTACTTTTACCCCACACATACACTCCTGCAAGCGTCTTTGCCTCGATTGTATCACCTTCGTAAATTACCGCTACACTTATAATGGTATCGTTGATTCCATATCTTGATTGAGCTTTTGCGTTATTATTAAATAAAGCAACAACCGTTAAAAGCATAGAAAAAATGAAAAATCTATAATTGGAAGTGGTACGCATTCAACTGTAAATTTAAAAGTAAAATGTGTCCATGCAAATATTCTGCGTGTAAAAGATTAACTAATTTTTTCTCAATTATTTGCAATCAAAAACATATAAAACAATGCTACAAGGACTGCTGATACTGACAAGACGGTCACATAATTAGCTGCTTTCAGTCTCCTTGTGATAGATACTATGAAGCCGCATGCCATGATTAGTAAACCAGCCCATACAAGATTTATATACGGAAATACATAGGCTTTCAGTGTAATAAAATCCGTGAGCCTGTCAGATTCTTTGACTCCAATTTTAAATTTTTTATCATTTGATAGCCCTGATAAGCTCAGATAAAGATTTTGCGAAATCACTGTATCGTCAAGAAGATCCAGTTGCTGATTTTTTACAGTAAGTGCCGGATAAGCTTTGTGGCTGGAGCTATCCCTTGCAAAAACAGTAATATCGGCTACCAGGGCTGTGTCGGTTGGCTTAAAATGATATTTATCATTATCCGGATTTTTAAGCATGCCGTTTAATACTAAAAAGCCTTTCGAGTAAAACACAGTGTCATTAATAGCCATTTCATGTACATGGAATGTTGCGGTATCTGCCGATTCATTTGGGATAGATATCGTAGAGATGTAGGTAAATACATCATGGGTGAGATAATGCCTGGTGCCTGGATTAGAACTTAAATTGTTATCCTTCATCCGGTAGGCATCCGGCGAAAGGATAAAATCTTCATTGACCTTCCCGGTTGTGCTATCAATTCTCTCAAAGCGAAGGTTATAAAATGTCCTTGTTTTTTCGGCAGCAGCGGAATCACGCAGATAAGTAACACTGTACTTTCCCATTTGCGTCGGAACTTGCTTTAATAATGTAAGGTTCTCCAATGGGCTTTCAGCAGATCTGCCAGTAGGATCTTTTTCGAATGGCACAAATAAACCCGTTTTCCGGTTATCACTTATCACCTGCTTGTTGCCTGAAGAAATCAGCATTCCGGCTATCATTAACGTAAACCCGACATGTGCAATCGCTCCGCCACCGGCTTTAAGATTCCCTTTTAAAACGGTTTTTAAATAGGATGCATTTGCGATAACCGCAAAAATAGAAGCGAATAAAGCAATGTAAATAGCTACCAAAAATCCCGGTCCTTTTTTGGAATATTCAATGGGATAAAAGATCGCAAGCAAAATAGAGATTATCACAGCAATAGAAAGAGGCCAGGCAATTTTACTGAAGAGATATTTGCTGCCTGTATTTTTATATTTAAAATACTGCGAAAAGGCAGTGAGTAAACCAATAATAAAGGCAACCAATACAAGAACTTTATTGTAAGTAAATTCCCTGTCCTGTGGATCCGCTATGTTGGTGCCGAATACCTTATTATAAACAGGCAGTGAAGTGACTGCTATTATAAAAAGAGCCGAAAGAAAAAATATAAGTGAACCAATGAACATCCAAAACTCCCGCGATGAAATATTTTCTTCTCTTTGTATGGAAGGAATTTTTTTATAATTAATTATGAACATGATAAGCATTGGGATAGTTAATGCAAACATGTAAATGCGTATTAGAACAGTCATTGTAAATTCCGCTTCTGTAAATGAATGCACAGATGTATCACCAAGAACTCCCGTTCTCGTAAGATAGGTTGAATACAAAACAAAAAAGTAACTCAATATAATAAAGAGGTAAGATGCTCTCAATGCATTACCCGTAGCATTGTAAATCGCCATACAGTGCAATCCTGAAATCAAAATCATCCAGGGAACGAGGGCAGCATTTTCAACAGGATCCCACGCCCAATAGCCGCCAAATGAAAGTGATTCGTAGGCCCATTTTCCTCCCATCATAATTCCGACACCAAGCACACACCCACTAAATAAAGTCCAGGGCAATGCCGGCTTTACCCAATCACCAAAATTTTTCGTATTAAATGATGAATAAGCAAAAGCGAGTGGAACAATAGTACTTGCAAATCCTAAAAACAAAACAGGTGGATGAATGACCATCCAATAATTTCTTAGCAAGACATTCAATCCAATGCCATCCTTTATGAAATTCATGTAGTCGGGCCGGCTAAAAATGGGACCGTTAATCTCATTACGTGTAAGTGTAAAAGCACTGCTTCCGATACGCACATCAAATACATAAATGCCTACTATCATGATCAACAACACAAACTGTGCAGCACTTATAACTGCAAGAACAGGTGCTTCCCTCTTCTTTGAAGTAAATATTAAAATAGTTCCAAGTACTGCGTGCCATAAAGACCAGAGTAAAAAACTTCCTTCCTGGCCTTCCCAAATGCATGCTAACAGGTATCGTGGTTCCAGTTCTCTTGCGGCATGCTTATAAGCATACAGGTATTCAAAATAATGATGTGAGCAGATATAATAAATAGTGAAGAAAACTGTAAGCAGAGAAATGAATTGGATAAAAAATGCTCCTCTTGCAAATAATATCCACCGGCGCTTTTCGTCGTCCGCAACAGTTTTGGATGCCGTGAAATAGGAGATAGTAGCTACAAGTGAAGAGACAAAAGCAAGCAATACAAAAAAATGTCCTACCTGGCCGGGTAATAAATGTTCACCTTCAAACTTCATGTAGCAGTCTTAATATTGTGTAACTGTTTTTTCCAGTTGTTTTTTATCATCTTTATATTTTGAAGGACACTTCAACAATATATTATCGCATTCAAAAATATTTCCCTGCATTTTTCCTTTAAGCACAACACGCTCACTTTGTTCCAGTTCCGGCGGCTTGGTGTTCCGGTAAATTACCTGCGTGCTTCCACCAAGACTATCAAGGGCAAAAAAGGAAAGATAATTAGGATCTTTTATCGCATCATATTGCACCGGCTTCGATTTATCAAGCCTGGCAATAAGATGAACATATTTCCCTTGCTTTGATTTTGCAGATTCAATGGTATCGTAGGTAGAAAAATCTACTGAATACATTAATAGCACCCCAATGGCTGCGGCGATCAGAACTAATATTATGATACTTGATGTTTTCATTCTTGTTTTTTTGCACCGCAAATTTAATTCAAAAAGAAATAAGAAGTCAGGGCAGATAGTAATACGGGGCATTAGTTGCACATGTTTCTGGCTCATTGTGCATTGCTCAACTTTCAACTATCTTTGCTCTCCAAAAAAATTTTCTTACAAACTCATGGCAGACCTTTCGAATTTTGATCCTAACTCCGTCAGCAATACCAACAACAACATTTTTGGACTTCCATTTACAGAAGAAGATGCGGCACTAATATTAGTTCCTGTACCGTGGGAAGTGACGGTAAGCTATAAAGCCGGGACTGCGAGGGCTGCAGAAAAAATATGCAAAGCCAGTTTCCAGGTTGATCTTATTGATGTAGATATTAAGGAAGGCTGGAGACATGGTTTTTACATGAGGGATATCGATAAAAAGATATTGATGAAAAGTGATTACCTGCGCAAAGAAGCTGAGTTATATATAAATTATATTTCGCAAGGAGAGATTGTAGCAGATAATAAATTCATGTGTAAAACTCTGAAGGAAGTTAATGAAGGCAGCAGGTTTCTTAATAACTGGGTGTACGAGCAAACAAAAGAACTTTTAGACAATAATAAACTTGTAGGACTTGTAGGAGGTGATCACAGCACTCCGCTGGGTTTCTACAAAGCTATTGCAGAAAAACATGGCAGCTTTGGAATATTGCAAATTGATGCACACTGCGATTTAAGAGAAGCATATGAAAATTTTGACTACTCGCATGCTTCTATTATGTACAATGCACTCAATGAAATTCCTGAACTTTCAAAACTCGTACAAGTGGGGATCCGTGATTATTCCCAGGGTGAATACGATTTCGTTAAAAACAATAAAGAAAGGGTAAAGACTTATTTCGATAAGGATATTAAAGAAAGAGTTTTTGAAGGAGATTCATGGAGAACGATTGTTAATGAGATTGTCGAACAGCTTCCGCAAAAGGTTTACATTAGTTTTGATATAGATGGACTTGATCCGAAATTATGCCCACATACCGGAACCCCTGTCCAGGGAGGTTTTGAGACCGAACAAATTTTTTACCTGTTTAAAAAAGTGTTGGAAAGCGGAAGGAAATTAATCGGCTTTGATCTCAACGAAGTTGGCATTAGCAACAATGAATGGGATGAAAATGTTGGCGCAAGGGTGCTTTTTAAATTGTGCAATCTTATGGTTTTTGGGAAAAATGGCACGGATGCAGCAGTTTGAAATTACTCTGAAAAATGACAAAATAAAAGCTTACCGGTTGTTCGCCTTCCTGCTTGTTTTACTAAATACTGCCATCTTTATTTTTTTATTTGCTTATGATTATAGAAGGTATGAGGCGACAGCGGCGTTGTCGTTTACAGCGATTTATCTTTTTATAAGAATGTATATGGAAAAGAAAAACAATCGTAAAAATTATATTAATGGGTTTATCTTTTTTGTACTTGCAAGTGGCTGGGCCTGTCTTCATAATTACTTAATAGCGCTTGCATGTGTTATTACAGGTATATTGTATTACCTCGCTTTGCAGAAATTAAAATTTGTTTTTAATGATGACTATGTACAAAAATTAAATTTTCCCAAAGTTGAATATGCCTGGGATGCATTCACAAATGTTATTATAAAAGATAAGATACTTACACTCGACCTTGCAAATAATAAACTGGTGCAATTGGAAATCGAAGGTGAAGGCTTAATAGATGAATCAGTGTTTAACGAGTTCGCACGAAGGCATATTCATTTACAAACGCAAGAAAGCGAATGAACCATTCTCCTTACATATTATTTTCGGATGGCAATGGGCATATTTTTGAAGATACCAGTCTTTATGCCTGTGGCAGAAGTGGCTGGGATGCCCTACCCGTTTCCAAAGATGAATGGATAGAATTACCAACAGGCGGGCAGCTTTATGAATTACCCGGCCGGAGAGGAATCGGTCTCGATACAAGAACAGGAGAAATGCGGTTGTGTGAAAAAGGTTGGGCGGTTGCAGCTTTTATTCCGCCGGCTTATACAGGCACTTACCTGGCCGCTTATGAAACACAACCCGGCGCAGAAATACTTCCGCTTTTCTGTTATACTGCGGCAGGCTGGTACAATAAAAAATTCTTTGTTCCTGCAATTCGAATTGAAAATGATATTCGACAGGAAAGTGCCGGCTTCGATGACGAGAAAATAAAACAAGGCGTAGAAAATATCTTAAGTGCGTTTCCGCATAACCGTTTGGTTCAGCATCTTGGCAATAATTGTTGCAACACCTACCATTGTCCTGCTGCGCGGAACTATTTTATGGGAAGATGGGAATGCCCGGTTCCTACATCACCCGCTTGCAATGCAAATTGTATCGGATGCATTTCATTTCAACCAGTGGAAGAAACAATTGTTTCAACACAGGACAGGTTAATGTTTAAGCCGTTGCCGGAAGAGATAATTGAATACACAGTACCTCATCTGGAGACGGCGCCGTATCCTATTGTAAGCTTCGGGCAAGGATGTGAAGGTGAGCCTTTATTAATGTGGCAAACAATAAAGCAGGCAATCATTGAAATAAGAAAGCATACGCAAAAAGGAAGTATCAATATTAATACAAACGGAAGCGATCCACGGGCGGTGAAAGCGTTGTGCGAAGCAGGATTAAACAGCATACGGGTAAGCACCAATTCTGCAAGGGAAAAAATTTACACTCCTTATTATCGTCCTAATAATTATGAATTCAATGACATTGTAGAAAGTCTGAAAGTTGTGAATAGTTATGGTGGATGGACGAGTATAAACTATTTTGTTTTCCCCGGGATGACCGATAGTGTAGAAGAATATGAAGCCTTACGGAAGCTGATTACTATTACCGGTTTGAAAATGATTCAATGGCGCAATTTTAATATTGACCCTGATTGGTACCTTGGAAAAATTGGTGTGAGTGATACCGGCGAGTGCCTTGGAATAAATCAATTAATGGATTTAATCCACGAAGAATTCCCTTCTTTAAAATTTGGTTATTTCAACCCTTCTATGGAAAGGATAAAAGGAAATTTTGAAATGGATTATGCAAAATAAACTTCTTTGTTAAGCATATCGTTTCTTAAAGACAGAAGGATTTTCACCAGTGATCTTTTTAAAAAGCTTATTAAAATAAGAGAGGCTCTCAAAGCCCGATTCATAACAAACTTCAGAAATATTTTTATCCTGTAACAACATAGTTTTTGCCTGCGTTATTTTATATTGATTTACAAATTCAGTAAACGTCATATTGGTTTGCTTTTTAAAGTATCGGCAGAAGGCAGGCGTACTTAAATGCACATTTGCCGCGACTGTATTTACATCCGTTGTTTTATTATAGTTTGCGTGGATATATGTATAAACTGCGCCCATCCTGATTTTGTCGTTAAGGAATAATTTTACACTTGTATCCTTTTCATTGAGCTCGGTAACTTCATTGGACGTAGCGAGAATTTGAAAGATTTCGAGTAAGGTTAACAGTTGCTCAAAGTGCCCAAGGCCTTGTATATCCTTCAATTTTTTTGTCACTATTTCTTTAGTAACACCATGGAACGATAAGCCCATGTAGGCTTTATCAAAAAGCTGCTGTATTGTTTGCAACTCCGGAGTATGACTTAAAGCGTCACCTAAAAAGTTTTCTTTCAGTTGTACTACAATTTGCCTGTAAGCGGTTTTTATTCCGTAGTCAAAATTTAAATGAGGAATATTTGATCCTATAAGAACAAGATCACTTTCCATAAAGCTTGATATGTTTTGTCCTACATGCCTTATGCCGGTTGTTGCTTCTACGTATACCAGCTCGTACTCAGGATGATAATGCCAGAAGAAATAATTTTTTAACCGCGGTGAAAAAAGCCTGAATGATTGCCCGTGCGGTATCTGCACTATTTCCTTTTTTATTTTCACTTCCCTTATTTTCCTATAAAGCTACTATGCTTATTTAATTTTAGATAAAACTGTCAATAGGGAGCAAAAAGTGGTCATTAGAGTGATTAATAATCATCTTATCTTATCAGACCTTTGATCTATCAATTAAATAAAATCAAAATGGAACAGAAAACAATGAACACAACAATGGCGCCTTCAATTGGAAATGCAAATGCACATAAGGATATTCCTGGGAATCCATCAACAGCTAAAAGCAGTAAGGTAAAATTGAACGACCGGAGCAATGACAAGCCGTTAAATTTATTAACTGAGGAAGATTGGAAATTTTGGATAAGCAATGGCTACATAGTTATAAAAAATGCAGTGCCTTCGGAGCAGGTGAAACGCCTCGCTGATTTTCTTTGGGAGTTTGAAGAAAAAGATCCGAACGATTCCTCAACATGGTATGCGCCGCCGCGTGCAGAGATGATGATGAAAGAACTAACTAATACCGGCATGGTTGAAATTTACAATCACCAGTTATTGTGGGACAACCGCCAGTATCCAAGAGTTCACCAGGCGTTTTCAGATATATGGGGTACAGAAAAATTGTGGGTTACCATCGACAGGGCAAATTTGAATTTGCCGGTTCGTGAAGGTTTTGAGCAAAAAGGATTTATTCACTGGGACTATGATCCCGAAACCAAGCCTCAAAATGTACAGGGAGTTTTAGCGCTGGCTGATCAGGACGATGAGAATATGGGAGGCTTTCAATGTGTTCCAGAATTATACAGAACTTATGATACATGGAAATTAACTCAGCGGGAAGATCGTGATCATTTTAAACCTGATGTTACAGGATTTGAAATTGTAAAAGTAAAAATGAATGCAGGTGATATGCTCATTTTCAACAGCCTGCAACCCCATGGCATAAGGCCTAACAGGAGTAAAGATAAAGTTCGCCTTGCGCAATACATTTCTATGATGCCGGCAGAAGAAGATAATGACGAACTGCGTCAATGGAGAATATCTTCCTGGAAGGAAAGGCGTGCACCTGAAGGCTACGCATTCCCCGGTGACCCGAGGAAATGGGAGCAAACTAAGTATGGTACAGCAGAGTTATCGCCTTTAGGCAAAAAACTTTTAGGTCTTGAAAGTTGGTAATTGAGGGTTATATAATTGTGCGTATAATGATGTAATAAAAAAGCTGCTTCAACAATTGCTGAAGCAGCTTACTTATAAAAATGGGTTAGCAAAAATAGGGTGACGAATTAAAACTTTGGTTATTCAGTTAGGGACGGAACATAAAATGAAATGGACTTTATACGTGAATTTTTCCTTCAATGGAGTCATCCATAGTCTTACCAATAATAGCGCCGGTAACTCTCTTCAATAAACCTACCGCCATATTGTGTTTGGTATCCCAATAGTATCCCTCTTCAGGGGTTACCTTTATAACGGATATGCGTGGGTCGTTTACACCTTCGGTGAACCATGTCTTTAATATGGGTTGCCATAGTTCCTTTATCTTTTCTTTGTCTTCAGTTATGGTCGCTCTGCCATAGATGTTTAAAAAATCAGAATAATTTGATCCCTGGAATAGTAGCTGTACCGCCATGTCATTTTCTATTTCGTCATTTTTATGACTGTCGTTGGAGCTTAAGAACCAGAAATTACCATCGTCGTCTACTTTCTGTACTGCCATAGGTCGTGTAGAAAATGCCTTACCCGTTTCAATGTCTGTGCAGAAGAAACAGGAAGGAGCTTTGTCTGTAAGTTCCTTGATTTTTTTTACCGCTTCCGTTCCCCGGAGGTTTTCGTAGTTATCTTCTTCTTGTTGTTTGTTGATGCTGTCCATAGTTTTTTATTTTATGATTATCAAAAACGATACCTGCTTTATTGTGCAATTTTCAAACTAAAGCCGGTTATAACTTCATCAAACAAAAACTGCTTCCAAATGTTTAATCAACCTTCAATTTTTTTTGGTGGCATATCATTTAGCGCTACTTTAAAAAAGACTGATTGATCACTTAAATGAGATTATACTTGATAGGTGAGCAGTCTCGGGGGGATAAACAGAGAAAGAAGCTTGCAAATGGAGTAATTAATTTGAGAAAAGGAGCAAGGGTAAATTGGGAAAGTAAAGGAACCCCGGAAATTATTTATCTTCTATGATTCGTTTTATTGCCCCATGCAATATGAATTCTTCCGTTTCATAAGCTTCGCTCAGATAACGCTTTATTTTTCCGCTTGAGCGATATAGGAATATATTTTTAAAATCTTTTAAAACGAAATGTGGAACAAGTTTTATGGAAAACTTAGGCGCCACAAAAAACGGTAGAGCTTTTGAAAAATGATTCATCGTTTTACTTTGTATAAACTGATAACGCCCGTTCGCTTCAATTAGTATCAATGTGTTTATGATAGCCCAATCGTTGGGGTAATCTTATTGTCATCTCGAAGCGCTGCAAGCAGTAATCAACCGAACGGTTCACTTATAGATTTGGCAGGTTGTGAAAACCATTTGGCTCCTTGTTCGGTCATGTAGGCACAGTCTTCGAGCCGCACACCAAATTCACCGGGAATGGATATGGTAGGCTCAACACTAAAGCACATACCCGGCTGTAACAGTTGCTTATTGCCTTTTACCATGTTACCCCACTCATGTCCATCCATGCCAATGCCATGCCCCGTACGATGCGGCAATCCTGGCAATTTATATCCTGGCCCCATGCCTGCATCTGTTATTACTTTGCGTGCAGCAGCATCCACGGTTTCGCAAGTGGCGCCTGGTTTTGCTGCAGTGAATCCCGCTGCCTGTGCCTTTTGTTCAAGATTCCATATTTCCAATTGACGTTTGGAGGGCTCACCAAATACAACGGTCCTTGTTATATCAGATGTATAACCTTCTACGGTGCAACCACAATCCATTAACACAATATCCCCTTTTTTCAATGTTTGTGCTTTAGTGCTGCCATGCGGAAAAGATGATGATTCGCCAAAGAGAACCAGCGCATCAGCAGATTGGCCGCCAAATTTTTGCTGCGCTCCTGCAATGATGTAAGAAAGCTCCGCCTGTGTCATGCCTTCATGTAATTTATTAATGCCAAACTTTATCGCAGCGGAGGTTATATCATTTGCTTTTTGCATCAGCGCTAATTCAGCAGTTGATTTTATCATGCGGCATGGAACAGTTACCGGGTCGCCGCTTATATAATTTAGGTGCGATGCTTCTTTTCTAACGCCATCAAAAATAAAAAAACGCAGTCTTTCCTCCATACCGATATTACCTGATTGGATGCCCGCATTTTTTAACACAGCAACTATTTGTTTGTAAGGACTTTCATCTTCCTGCCATGCATACACATCTTTCCCTATTTTGATGCGTTCACGTAAACGAGATTCCTCAAAGCCGGGACACACATAGCTTACAGCCCCTTTTGCAGGAATAATAGCCACCATGGTTCTTTCACTTGGCCACCAGCTGATGCCTGTAAAATATTCCATTGATGTGCCGGCATCCAATATCAATGCTCCTATATTCTGTTCAGTGAGTAATCGTTGTGCTTTTTCTACCCGCGCTTCTCTTTCATTTATAGTGATCGGCACTATATTAGTTATCATCGATTGCAAACCATCGTTTACTGATTTTCTTCCCGTTGTTTGCGCATGAGATGTGCAAGAGCTAATACCTGTTGCAATTCCCGAAGCAGCTGCAATTGCAGAAAGATTAATAAAATCTCTTCTTTTTAGTGTCATGTAAAATTGATTAATGATTAAATGTTTTTAGCAACCTGAAGATAGCTGTGAGTTTGAAGATATGTAATTTCTTAAAGGGGAATTCCAATGAATAAGACAGGCTAACCATTACAATTAATTAGCCGTTGTTGCTTTTTCACTTACATCCGAAACTACTTTTCTCCTTTTCCTTTCGTTAGTGAAAAATTCTTCAAAGGAGTCAAATTCCTTCCTGTAAGATAGTTGCACACCTGTGCGGTTGCGACGGGTAATACCGGAGATGTCGCCAAGATCGGCATCGCTCCTGTTAAATCCTATAACCCTAAATCTTCCATCAGGCGAAATGAGGTATTCGAATGAAACATCAGGCGTAAATAGAAAGTTAGAGTTGGAGTTACTTGCTGCCTGCCCTAATTTGTAATCAACATTGCCACCTACTTTCACAAGAAGTTTGTTATTAAAGAAGGTTGTGCGTAACCCAAAGTTTCCGACGTTTTGCAACTCCTTTTGTGTAACTCCAAAATTAAAATCGGCTGTATTGATGTTGGTATAAAGATTAACCGAGTTTGACTTTAACAACTTCTGCAGCCAGTTATTTAAAGATGAAGAGAGTGTCGCAGATAATAGTTGTCCTACACTTCTTGTTACAAAGTTACCCGTATTATTAGTGCTCAGTAATCTTTGGTCGTCACTCATAAAGGTATTGAACAGCAGGAGTGAGGTAACCTGTTTATTGAGCTCATTTTTATCTGCCTCAAATCTTGTTTTCAGGTATTCGTTAGCGATAGGATCAGACTTTAGGGGATTGTCGAACGGAAATTGGAATTCAAATTCCGGGCGTGGATCCTTCAAGGTTCCCCGAAGCTTAAAGATAATATCAACATCACCCTTTGCATTCGAAAATCCAGAACTTGTAGGTATATTACTTAACACCACCTGCTGAGCCCTGTAAACCGCATCAATGTTTAGATTGGCCAAATATGGATCGCCCTGCCATTCAATGTAACCTGTTTGCAAGTTGAACGGTGTTTTAAGAAATGTTTGGAAATTAAAAGTATATTCTCCCTGGGCCACATCATATCTTCCTCTTATAGTTAATGCGTCTTTCGTGCCTGCACTTATATTAAGTTTTCCACTTCCCTGTGCCTTTATGATATCGCCTGTTGTTTCATCCAGTATCACATCAATTTTTGCAAACGGATTTGCAGTTATCTCCATATCAACCTTTATGTTAGTATTTTCCCTATCCGCAAGATCAGCTTTCATTTCCCGACCAAATTTTGTGAACTCAATATAATCGAGCGTGCCCGTTTCTGCTGTCTCTCCTGTGGGCAAATAAATATGACTGCTGTCTGTAGGTTGCCCCGTTATATTCATGCGCATATCTGTAACGAAGCCATTCAGTGAGAGTTCCGCATCGCCTATTAGATTTCCATAAAATTGTTTATTATCTCTTGCGGTGGTATTTAATAAAACAAATTTTCCGGGGTTGTTACCACGTTGGTCTGTCTTTAAATGAAATTCATTAAAGAAAAAATTATCGAAGAAACTGTGATATAGTTTGCCACTGACTGTCGCAGTGTTATTTAGTGTGTCCCTGATTTTTATAGATCCAAAGTCAATTTCGTCGGGCTTGAAATTTATAATAGTATTGTTCTCAAAAATATAACGACATCGGGTATAGTCAACAGTTATGGTAGTGCTGTCGAGTCTTACAGAGCCGGTTAATTTAGGATCGGATGCAGTACCCGAAAGATTTAATTTTCCAGTGGCAGCTCCGGAAATATTACTAAAGATATTTCCAAGATATTTTTCAAGAATATGTATTCCTGAATTATTTAGAACAACGGAACCATTAAGTTGGCTGTCGCTGGAATCCCTGGGCCGGTAAGCAAAATCTGCGGCGAAGTTGTAAAGCTTGTTATCGGAAATTGCGTTCAATGAAAAGCTTCCCGGCCCGTTTAAATATTCGCCCTTTGTGCTCAGCACACCGACTGAGTCATTCTCAAAATAAAACTGTTCCGTCTTTGTATCGAACTCGACAGCAAGCTTTCCAAAGGGGTCATTTACACGAATAGCGCCGGTCATAAGGCCATTTACAGAAACAGATTTAGTAAGAAGAGGAGCTATATCTCCTATATTGAGGTTCTTTAAACCAATGATGACATCATTACTGGAACCTATCTCGGAGGGCTCTGTTGATACAAAAATTTCCTGTCCATCCTGCTTGAACTTTAGATTACTGGCTATGAGCATATCCCTTATTAGTTCAAGCCTGCCGCCTTTTTCAATAGTCCATTTTTTTTGATTTATTGTAAAGCTTGAAGGGTTCACCAGTAAATCAAAGCCATCTTTTTTTGTAAACACACGAAAAGAAAGATCGGCAGCATTTAAAGTTTTGTTTGCAGATGTATTAATAATTACATCAGAGATATCGTTTGCAGCAACCACTTGTAGCTTGGTTCCTGGCGAATGAAGGCTGTCGTTGATTACAACATCGTCAATATCTCCATTGAAAGTAAGTGTATCTCTCGTGCCTGTTCCGGTAAAGTGAATGCTGTTAAAATTAATATTGCTGTAAGTAAACAGCGGAACATCTGCATGAACATTCAGCGTGTTTTCAGCAACATTAATATTACCTGTGAAAATAGAATTGTTTAATCCACTAATCTTTTTATCGAACAACGCGATGTAGTCGCTTACATTTTTTGTCTTTATAGAAAAACTAAAATCCTGGTTTTGAATTGTACGTTTTGGTTTATTAATATAGGCAGGATAATATTTGTAGAGGAACAGTTGAAAAGCATCAGGAAGCTCCATTATACTAAAATGACCGTTAAGTTCTGCTTCCAGTTCATTAGTATGTAATGTCAAATATTTATTTCCATTTTCATAGGAAGAATTAATGGCGAGAGAGTCGAAAGACAGGTGCTGGTCTTTGTCAAGCAATATCGCGTTGTATAATTTAGCAGAGCCTAAAAAATTATCGATGTTATTTCCTGTAAAATTTAGATTAAAAATTCCTGTTAGGGAAACGCTGTCCTTTGTAAAGCCAAGCTGTTTTAAATTAAGAACTCCAACATTGGCATTCAATTTAAATTCAGGGTGCAGGCTGCTGAAATTAACAGAGCCTGAAAGTGTATCTATTTTTATATTAGGATCGTTGATGCTTGCCGTTCCGGAAAAAAGCTTTTTTATAAAATTGCCATGCGCAATTATATTAGAATAAGAATAGCCATTAAAAACCACGCTGTGTATATTTCCATCAACTCCAATATTCACATCGTTTGCATTAAAACCTTTTCCATTTATATTGCCGTTGAAAGCGATGTTGCCAATCTGGCTGTTGTTAATAAACTTTCCAAGCTGAAAATTATCTGTAGAAATCTTTCCATTATAAATTGCCTGCCCAGCATGAGGAAGCTGCATGTGCAGATCGCTTTGTAGAGTACCAATATCGGTAGTTAAAGTTCCGTAAGCAACGAAGTCGCGAATAAATCCTGTATAACTTCCGGTGAATCTTATGTTGCCGAATGCACTCAGGCGAGGGTTATCAATAGTTTTAAGTGAAGGAAATAATTTTACAAGTTCTGAATAACTGGTGTGCATTTCCCTTGACCTGAAATCAATAAAAGCATCATCTATGTCAGGTAAGCCACGTAAGCTGATATCGCCATCAAGAAAATTGTTTTCACCAGCCCGTATGAGCATCTTTCTTGCAGAAAAATTATCTATCGTTCCTTTAGCATCGCCATGAATGGAAAAAACTTTATTCCATGTTTTTGTTTCAGGTGCAAAGTAGGCAAGGTCATCACTGTTAAGTTCACTGTTTTCAAAATGGCCTTCAACAGTTACAGTATGTATGAAGTCCTGCATGTCGTCCTGGAAACTATTATAGCGCATGGAATAATAATTTCTAAGATGGCTTTTGTTTGTTACCAAATCTAGATTTCTAAATTCCATCAGGTGCGGCGTGAATTTAAAATCAGATGCTATTTTCTTTATGTTGAAGCCATTTCTTTCTTTAGCCGTTATAAGAACGTTAGCAGCTAAAGTATCCTTTATGAACCGGAGGTTTTTAATAGTACTGTTTATTTCAGATAAGGTAAGATGCCTGTCATCAAACCTGTCTGTAAAGGCAGGCCGGGATGATTGCTTGTCCATTGAAAAAGTACCATTTGTAATCTTAATATTTTTTACTAAAAGCCGCCAATCATTTGTATTCCATTTAAGTTCGCCGGGAATATCATCAATAATTTGTGCTGGTGAAGAAGTGGTATCGCGAGGCCTGTTGCCTTCATAATCATATTGCGAAAAAACCGGGTGGTCAACGTTAATAGAATTGATATTAATGATATTGTTGTTGAGGTCAAGAACATCAGCTTTAACATCGAGCTTATTCAATGACACGAAAACATTTTCTCCTCTCCATTCATCTTTCTGCCAGACTTTAACGCGGTTCAATTCTATCACATCAAGGTTTAATTGGATAGACCCGGATGTATCCTTTATATTCTTTTTGGGTCCTGAAAAATAATCAACCATAAACTGGTAATTCCAAACGGCATCTTTCCTGTTCAAATTAATAACTGCATCATCAAGGCCAACATATTTAAGTGTGATATTGTCTTTCCAAAAAAAGTAATCTGTAATATTTACTTTAACGGTACCTGCATATAATAGTGTGTCTTTATTTTGATCAAGCACGAGTGTGCCCTGTAAAAGCATTTTATCAAAAAGGTCAAGATCAACATGTTTGATAGAAACTGTGGTGTGGAGGTTTTTCGACAGCCGGCTTGCTACCCTTCTTATGATAAAATTTTGAAAAAAAGTTGTTTGAATTAATATCCATAGAACGACTATAAGCACACAAATTCCCAGGAGGGAACGGAGAAATATTTTATAAAATTTTTTCAGGGAAAGAAATTAATTCGCAAAAATAAACAAACCCCTTCGTTACCCAAATTAGAGAGAAGTTAAAGATTAGAATTGATACATTTGTCACACAGCATAATTAGTCGAGATTTAGGAAGATCGAGATTATATTAATGGTCTAGTAGACTTCATCGTGGTTTCCAATGTCTACAAATATTGCTTTTGGTGGTTTGTCTTTTGTGAAATAAAATATCACTCTCAAGTTTTGTTCTATTGAAAAGCTCCACAAACCCTTAAGTTTGCCTGAAAGTTTGTGAGTCTTGAGTTTCGTATTGAATGGCTGATCAGCAAATATTTCAAGCCTTATCCAAAATTCACCTTCAGCAATGGAATCTTTTATTCTTTTTTTAAAAGCCTTTTTAAAAGTCGAGCTAAATGAAACTTCCATCACAACATTTTTTTCAGCTCCTTTATCGAAGAAGAAAATTTTAGTTTTCCAGCTTTATATTCTTCCTGCGCCTGTTTATAATTCAAAGCAACTTCGTCCCTCCGGGAATCGGCAATATTATGTTCTAAAAGATTTTTTAACTCTTGTTTTTCTTCAAGAGGTAAATTATAAATAGTTTCTACTATGCTATTAAATTCAGTATTTATCGCACCCATTCATGAATGTTTTTTTAAAGATAGTAATTCTTTTAGCGCAGAGGAAGAAGAAATAAATTAACGCGGAGCGTTCAATATACTTAGTCTTGTGATTAGTCTTTTTAACTTTTATTTTCTCCAGCGAACCTCATTTTAATATCCTGCCGCAGCATCATCTCCGCGCTTATCGCCGACAGCCCGAATCGTTTTATCGGGCATGACCATAATAACTTCGGTTCTGCCGATGGCTTCCCTTGATGTTATTTTATAGCTCATATTCTTTAATTGACTCACAACATTTTTATCAAAGTCCTTTTCAAGCCATACTTCATCGGGCAACCATTGATGATGAAACTTTGGCTTGTTAACTGCATCTACAGGGTTCATCTTAAAATCAATGATATCAACCAGTGTTTGATAAACACTGGTAGGAATGGTAGTGCCGCCAGGAGTTCCTGCAACTATCCAGGGTTTATTATTTTTTAGAACTATTGTTGGTGTCATGC
>JBDUEG010000012.1:0-23066 GCA_040002575.1 Ginsengibacter sp. | reverse complement strand
CTAACAATACCTCTATAAGTTTTTCGGCAATTCTTGCACAACAGCAGGCAGATAAATATGCATTCATTGTTCATCAATACAGGTTGCTGATACCAGCCTTACAAAGGTTTGGAATTACCTCCTGGAATCTCGGCGATAAGGATAGCTGGATACGCACTTATATTATACATAACGACTGGCCGTTATTATTTGATGACGATTATTTACCCAAGCCCGCCTTCTATAGCTTCAGAGATGCACTTACCAATTAATATTGCATCCTGGTACATTTGCAGGTAAGAACCAAAAAAAGCTTTTTACAGATCATAAGCCTTTTCTAAATAGGCTATGGTCTTTTCAACACCGGGAAGTGCTGAGCTAAGATTGCCTACGTATATATCAAAGGCATTCCGATAATAGCCAACACGGGCAGCAAATTCTTTTAAGTAAACAGGGTCAATAATATTTAATGGCGGCTGGTAGGTGATAGATAAAAAGCCTTCATCATTAGTATTGGCTTTTCCATCCGATGAAGTGTTTGCTTTTTGATATTCTCTAAAGTCAAATATTTTTAACCCAAACGCGGAAGCATCTTCCTGCCTTGATTTATAAAATGCGGTGCGTTCGTTTAATACCTGGAAACCTACTTCTGCTCCGGAGATAATATCAGCGGCATTCCTATCATGAATCAATCGCATGTTCCCTGAGTTTTTTAACTGGTTAATGGTACGCTGTGATAGTTCAAGGTTGAATAATGCCCTGCAGTCATGATGGTAAGTATAATACATAATTCTTGTGTCGGCTTTACCACTAAGGTATAAGTATATTTGGGCGATAAGAGTATCGAGACCTCTTATACTGGCCTGCATCTGCGGTATTTGCTCATGAAGGCTGGCAGTGTCGGTCTTAAGGTCTTCAATAAAAGAAGCGATGTATTCTTTTTCTTTGGATTTATCACTTAAGCTTTCTCTTATATTTTCAGCAATAAATCCCATGAATACGGCAAGAAATATCATCAGGAATTCCAATAAGTATTCAGTAAATCTTTTCTTTTTATGATGAAGATCCGGATGATGATGTACTTCCATTTTTTTTTTCTTAATTGAAGAAAGGAATAAGGCTTGAAATTGTTTATAATACTTAACTCCTGGTTTGCAAATAAGATACTAATATACGATAGGCAGCAGATTAGTACGGATTGACCCCCCATTTAACTTCAACCCTCGGGCTAAAGGCAGGCGGCAGCTTATAAGATTTTCCATAAGATGTATTCAATATCACTATCTATGCGTGGTCTGCTCATTCTATAAATTTATTAAAATCCGATATTCAATTGCTATCTTGTTTGCCAAACAAAAACGCTTTTATGAACAAGTTAACGGTTCTTTACAAACATCCTCACGACGCTGATGCATTTGAAAAATATTACTCAGAAACTCATTTGCCCCTTGCGGCCAAAATTCCAAATGTCGATCACGCAGAATTTACAAAGTTCCTGCCTGGCCCCGATGGAAGCGATGCAGCTTTTTATCGAATGGCAGAGTTATACTTTACTTCAGATGCTATAATGATGGAGGCACTTTCATCAGGTGAAGGCCAGGCTGCCGCAGGGGATATACCAAACTTTGCAACTGGCGGTTTTGATCTTCTCATTGGAAAAGTGTAATGCTTATCCTTACTAACGTTCATGCTTGCCACTTAAATTTGCTATAAAATTTTTTTGTTTTATCCCCTCTGCATATCATCTAAAATCTGAATGAAGTGTTATGAAAAAATTATTACTGCCATTACTTATTCTAATAAATACCGCTGCTCTTGCACAACAATATGAACCTAACTGGGAATCGCTGAATAAGCGCGGGATACCGGAATGGTTTAAACAGGATAAGTTTGGAATATTTATACATTGGGGGGTGTATGCCGTGCCTTCATATGCTCCCGTAATAGAGAACAGTGGTGACAGTTATGCTGAATGGTATTGGTATAGAATAAACGAAGGAAACAAAGATTTTAAAGCATTTCATGATAAGAACTACGGCAGCAGTTTTTTGTATCCCAATTTTGAATCGCAGTTTAAAGCGGAGATGTTTAATCCACAGCAATGGGCAGACGTTTTTAAAAAATCCGGCGCACGGTATATCGTATTAACATCAAAGCACCACGAAGGATATTGCCTATGGAACAGTGCTGAAGCCGACCGTGACTGGCAACGCCCATGGAATGCTGTAACGGGTACGCCGCACCGTGACTTGTTAGGTGATCTTACAAATGCCGTTCGTGCAGCAGGATTAAAGATGGGCTACTATTATTCATTGTATGAATGGTTTAATCCCTTGTGGCTGCAGGATAAAAAACGTTTCGTAACAGAGCATATGTTTCCACAGTTCAAAGACCTTGTTACGAAATATAAACCATCTGTTATTTTCTCAGATGGTGAATGGGAGCTATCTGATACAGCCTGGAAGAGCCCTGAGTTATTAGCGTGGCTTTTTAACGAATCACCTGTTGCTAAAGATGTGGTGGTAAATGATCGCTGGGGCAATAACACACGTCAAAAAAATAACGGAGCCACCTACACAACCTCTGAATATGGCAGCGGCATGAACGCCGATGTGGTATGGGAAGAAAATCGTGGCATTGGCCATTCTTATGGTTATAACCGCAACGAGCAACTTAGTGATTACAAAAGCAGCCACGACCTTATATTGATGTTGATTGATGTTGTTTCAAGAGGTGGCAACCTGCTGCTTGATATTGGCCCAACAGCAGATGGTCGTATACCGGTAATAATGCAGCAACGTCTTATTGATATGGGTAACTGGCTTAACATAAATGGTGAAGCGATCTATGGAACAACTCCATGGAAACAATCGTACCAATGGAGCGAAGGCAGGCAACCACAAAAAAGTGATAAAAATTTCATGGCAGGCTATGACGTTGCCGAATTGATAAAACCAACAGCCGGCAAAGCGCACATAGAATATTTCTTTACTAAAAAAGATAAAGATCTTTATTGCATCATACCATCTTATGTGCAACAGGTACGCATTCATAATCTTAAAACAGCATCAGTCATAAAAGCTATTTTATTAGGTAGTAACAAGAATCTTGTGTGTAAGCAATCAGGCAATGATTGTGTTATCGACCTGTCTTCCTTAAAGCCAGGAGAAATTCCTGCAGAGATGTTTGTTATAAAATTAAAAGATGTGCTATAAAAAACTTGAGTATTGCTGGCATTAAGTTAACTGTACTATTTCGCACAATTATTTCCCACTCCAAAGAAGTAGTGTGGACTAAGCCACCAGGCACACAAAGGGCAATACGTAGTGGTCTTTGCTTCTTGGTGGAAAATGGATAATGTATGATTATCATCCGCAAAGCTGCATGTATTATCGTGGCTATGTGGCCGTTATTAAAATCTATTTGTATCAAATTCAATACCTTGGCCTGATATTTTATTACATATATCATCATTAACATAAAATCAATAAACGTGAAAATCAATTTTAGTTTAATTACGATTGTAACAGCGATGGTTTTTTCCACAGGCTGTATAAGTACAAAAAAGTTTAATTCGCTGCAGGCAGACTATAACAAATTATTAGAAACCAACAGCGGGCTTACCCGGGAAGGGGAGCAATGTAAAAGCAATTTAGACAGGGCTACTGTTCAAATTTCAAGTTTGCAGGAACGAATAAATTCAGAAATTGCTCATGGGAAATCTTTGCAGGCGGCTTTAGAAAAATGCCTTACCTCCACGAGCCAGGGTAATGTAAATATTTCCAAACTGGTAGATGAGATCAATTCATCCAATAAGTACATACAGGAACTGATCGCTTCTAAAAATAAAAGTGATTCATTGAATATGGTACTTACCAATAACCTTACGAGATCGCTGAGTAAAGATGAGATGCAGGATGTGGATGTGAAAGTGTTGAAAGGTGTCGTTTACATTTCTCTGTCAGATAATATGCTTTACAAATCCGGTAGCTATGAAATTTCAGATAAGGCAGGAGGTACCTTATCAAAGATTGCAAAAATTATTACAGACTATAAAGATTACGATGTATTGGTAGAAGGTAACACAGACAACGTTCCTATCGCAAAACCTAACATCCGCAACAACTGGGACCTGAGTGCACTGAGAGCATCTTCAGTTGTACAATCGCTGCAAACTACCTACAGTGTAGATCCGAAGCGTCTTACAGCGGGAGGCCGTGGTGAATATAACCCCGTTGCGGGCAACGATACACCTGATGGCAAAGTAAGGAACAGGCGTACAGAGATCATCATTACACCTAAACTGAATCAGTTTATGGATCTTATAAATAAAGGTGCGGCTTCCGACTCTACCGGTGTCCATTAAGCAATTCAACTTTGAAATTTCTTTTAAGCAACGTCTCCAAAAGGGACGTTGTTTTGTTTTATGCTTTACTCAACTTACAAAGCTTGCCTCTCAAACATCTTTTGATTCATTAACTTATTAACTTGCTATCATGAAAAAAATATCTGCCATTTTATTGCTGCAATTAATTGCATTTTCTATTGGTTTTTGTCAAATTAAAAAGCTTACTAACGCTAAAGGCCACACTATAGCTGGTCACCCTGCCTGGATAATGCAGGGAAATATTTATGAAGTGAATGTAAGGCAGTATACGCCGGAAGGAACTTTAAATGCGTTTGCAAAACATCTTGACCGCCTGAAACAAATGGGCGTTCAAACATTATGGTTTATGCCTTTAAGTCCGATAAGCAAAGTTGACCGGAAAGGGTCTTTGGGAAGTTACTATGCAGTTTCAGATTACACAGCATTAAACCCCGAATTTGGTTCTTTGGCTGATTGGATACACCTGGTAAAAACAATCCATGGCAAAGGAATGAAAGTGATTATTGACTGGGTTCCAAATCATACAGGAGGAGATAACAGATGGCTTACCGAACAGCCGGACTTTTTTGTGAAAGACAGCACCGGCAAGGCTGCTATAGCGGCTGACTGGTCAGACACCCGCCAGTTGGATTATAAAAATCCGGTAATGGAAGACAGTATGATAGCCGCAATGAAATATTGGGTTACCAATACAGATATTGATGGATTCAGATGCGATGTGGCCTGGAATGTTCCTGCTTCTTTTTGGCGTAAATGTATTCCCGAATTAAAAAAATTGAAAAGTATTTTCATGCTTGCTGAAGGTGACAATGGATATCTGCCTGAAAGTGGTTTCGATGCTGTTTATCCCTGGCGTATGTTCCATATGATGGAGAAGATAGCCAAGGGAGATAGGTCGGCATTCGCCATAGATAGCGTTAAACATGAAAGCGATTCCACCTATCCTACCAATACCATTCAGATGTACTTTACCAGCAACCATGATGAGAATAGCTGGAACAAGGCTGATTACGGAACCTTTCCCGGTATTGTGCATGCGCCTTTTGCAGTATTTACACAAACAATGGCTGGCGGTGTTCCATTAATTTATAGCGGGCAGGAGGAGCCGGTGTTAAGGCCAATTAAATTCTTTGATAAAGACACGATAGCATTTATGAAATTGCAGAGAGCCGCTTTTTATAGAACGCTTGTTAATCTTCGTAAGGGAAATGCTGCTCTTTCTGTTGAAGCATCTTTCCGCAAAGTGAAAGCAGGAAATGATAAGGCAGTGTATGCATTCGTAAGAGAAAAAGGAAGAAAGAAAATATTTGTAATTCTAAATTTTTCAAACGAAACACAACGGGTAACTATAAAGGATAAAACTTTATTCGGCGATGCATACAATGTTTTTAAGGGGAAAAAAGAATCTTTGAGCAACAAAGTATTTAGTTTGAAGCCGTGGGGTTATATGGTATATGAATACAATTAATTAATGTATAAAGCGGATCACTCATCCTTGTTGTGTTTTCTCTGCAAGCCCTTCCATCCTGTTTCCAAACATTTTATCCATGCATATAACAGCGCATAATTTTTATCTCGTAAATGGCTTTTTGGGAAGTGGTAAAACAACTGCGATTGCCCGGGCAGCACGGCAGCTTATTGATAAAAAAATAAAAGCTGCTGTTATCACAAACGACCAGGGAACCCAACAGGTCGACAGCGCATATATTCAAAGCCTTTTGTTGCCGGGCGGAGAAGTGGCAGATGGTTGTTTCTGCTGCAGGTATAAGGAGCTTGAAGAAACACTCGCAGCGTTAACTGCAAGTGCTCAACCTGAAGTAATTTTTGCAGAATCAGTTGGCTCCTGTACTGACCTTGTCGCTACAGTTGCAAAGCCATTCGCTTTACAACATCACAATACAAGAATCGTGATCAGTGTTTTTGCAGATGCCTTTCTTATGCATTCTGTCATGAAAGGAACTTCTTCTTTTATCGGGGAGTCCGTTCAATATATTTATAAAAAACAATTGGAAGAAGCAGACATTATTGTTATCAATAAAACCGACCTTCTTGCACATGATGAATTATTGCATGTAAAAGAAATGGTTGAAGCAAGCTATCACGGTAAACAAATAATATGCATAAATGCACACAATGAAAATGATATTACTACATGGCTGCAGGCATTACAGGACTTTACTATTCCTGCGCACCGCAGTTCTCTCGAACTGGACTATGATATATATGGAGCAGGCGAAGCAATGCTTGCATGGCTTGATCAAAAAATTTCAGTACATACATACAAACCAGTTGCGGTAGAAGCCGGGTTAATTTTAATTGAAAATATTTACAATAAAATACAACAGGCAGGTTATACTATTGGTCATCTTAAATTTTTATTATCTGGCGATGGCTGGCATAAAAAGATAAGCTATACAACCACAGGAATAAAAGAAAATAATGATGATACAGAACTGCATTTGTGTAAACACCTTACTATACTTATAAATGCACGCGTGCAAACAGATCCGCAAGGGCTGCAGCAAATAATTACATTCGCTATGGAAGAAACAATAACATTAACAGGTTGCCGTATCGTGAAGCATCATGCATCAGCTTTCCAGCCGGGCTATCCAAAACCGCTACACAGGATAACTATATAAGTCTACAGTGACCCTAAACACACAAAAGTTTCAATAATATTTTACATTGCAATAAGAATGGCATTCAAAAAGATAGTATTGCTTTTATTGATTCCTTTAATGGGTTGCCATTTATCAAATAAGGGCATTAGTCAATTATGGTTTTATACATATAGCAGCGATATTAATAACGATTCTATATTAACTCCCACCACATTTATTAGCCTTGAAAAAGGCGGTGCTTACACTACTAACTTAGGAACTTTTAATTATGGTAAATGGAAATTTGACGGGCAGTGGCTGCTGCTTACTGATCATAAGAAAAAGACCTTACTGGTTAAAGTGAATTCAATTTCAGAAAAACAAATGCAACTCGTTTTTGATAATGATACACAGTTTGATTATTTTGAAAGTCAACTACTGTCTTCGGAAAAGAAAAATCCATTCTCGCTTGAGAATAATTTGTGGCAGATACCAGCTGGCTTAAAAGAATCCAATACAAAAATTAAAGACAGATTATTGAATCACTTAAAATTTTGGGAACTATATTTTACCTGGGCGCTTGAAAACGATATACAAACCATAGATGTCAGAAGCATGCCGACTCTTATAAAAATATATGGTAACGGGTTCACATTAAAACCTTATAGCGAGCTGCCTGCTAAATGGAAATTATTTTTTTATGATACCGTTGACTGCCGCAAAGCGAATGACATAATAGAATCCATTCTTTTGAAGAATGATATTTCATGGCCGCACACTGACAATAAATATGAAGCATTCATTTCTGTGTTTCAGCAAATGCAAATAAAACTAAAAGCTTTGGACGTTACTTCCATACTTAATTAAAAGCTGGCTTCTGTTACAGGCCACTTACATCGAGAAGAAAAATTCCTCCGAAATAATCTTGCCATCTTTTACATGATACACGCAAATTTCACTCATCATCATTCTTTCCTGCCCTTTCATTTTTGCATCCATATTCCATGATATCGAAAAATAGTTACCGCCTACAACCGGATCGGATATGGTTGCGCCGTGAAACTCTTCAAGCATAGAGTTAAACATTTCGCCTTTCTTTTTTATGGCTTCTAAACCTTTGGTTTCTCGCGGGCCCATTGATTCATTCGGCTCAATACTTACAGCATCTTCTGCAAATAATTCATTAAGAGCATCTTCTATTTTGCCACCCCGGCAAATTTCTACAAGGCGGTTTGCCACTTCTGTTGTTGTCATTGTTTTTGTTTTAAATTTTAAATTAAAGTTAAGAAGAGTTGTTTACTTGTGTGCGAACATTGCTACAGTCGAGGCTTTGGTAATTCCTTTCTCGGAAGTTTTGTGTCTCTCATAGCAGCATCATAAACAAATGCAGCTACGATTGTTGCGGCTTGCTTAAGATCATCTTCCTGTAAATGATCGTACACATCCATATTGCTGTGATGGTTTCTTGTATCGTATTCCAGCGGATCCTGGATGAACTGGAAACCCGGCAATCCAACTGCATCAAATGACAAATGATCGGTTCCCCCGGTGTTGCTGATTGTGATTGTTTTTGCACCGATGTCATTAAAAGGCGCGAGCCATTGTTGAAAAATTGGCCCTACTGCCTGGTTTCCCTGCAAATACACTCCGCGGATTTTACCGGTGCCATTATCCACATTAAAATACGATGAGAACTTCTCGTGTGCTGGCAGTAATTGCATTGTTGCCGCGTCAGCTAAAGTTTTCTTCACATATCCTTTTGATCCTAACAGCCCCTGTTCCTCACCACTCCATAGTGCAATGCGAATTGTTCGCCTTGGCTTTATGCCCGTAGCCTTTAATATTCTTACGGCTTCCAGCATAATGGCCGAGCCTGCACCATTATCAGTAGCCCCGGTACCGCCGTGCCACGAATCGAGGTGGGCACCCAGCATTACAACTTCTTCTTTTAAATTTTTATCAGTCCCGCTAATTTCTGCAATCACGTTGTAACCTTGTGTATCATTCGTGTAAAATTTTGTTTGAACTTCTACATCTATTTTAACAGGAGTATTACTTCTAAGTAGCCGGACTATAGTCATATAGTCTTCCCATTGTAAAGCGATATCCAAAAAGTTAGCCGGATCGCTAACTTTATAGGGACCTGCCTGCTGTACAAAGATTGTCCCATCATGGTTACGTGGGCTGGTACTAAGAACTGCGATCGCACCTTCACTCGCTGCCATTGATTTTAATGAGTTAAGTAGCCGGTTTTGGCCCACTGCCTGTTCTCTTCTTCTGCGCATGGCCGCGGTATCTGCCTGTTGCGTTTTAGCACTTGTCATTGAATCCAGCTCCTCATCTGAATAGCGGCTTGCATCGGGCTTAAAACTTAATTTATAAGATTCAACCCGATCCATTATTATAATTTTTCCTGCTAATTTTCCACGGTATGCCTCAAGACCAACAGAGTCTTTAGCAGACACAAGAAAAACTTCTGCATTGTGCAAGCCGTTCGATCCGCCAGTCCACGTTTTAGGATAAGCTTCTAAAGATTTATACCAGGGAGCAGTAATAGCCACATAAGATTTTTCCAACTCCCAACTCTTTCCAAAATCTCCCCATGGATCAAGCATTGCATTGACCAGTCCCCATTGACTCAATTGTTCTTTTGCATAATTGGCTGCTCTCATAAACCCCGGAGAGCCGGTAAGTCTTGGCCCGCTTACATCAGTTAAATGAAATGCAATATCCATCACTTTGGAATTTTCCAAACCCTCCTTTCTTAACTGTTTCATTACATCCTGATCAACTTTCTCACTCTGTGCAAAGGCAAGTACAGGAACTAACAAGAAAATTAAGCATTGTGCTTTTATATATGTCATGTGCAAATTTTAAATAAGATAGAATTTATTTGGTTATTTGAATGGGAAAATTGCATCGCCTGCTTAATCCCTTTATCATTATGATTTTATATTTTAAATCAAACATCAATTAACTTACAATTAAATTTATCTAAAATGTTTATAATGAAAAGATTATTGTTCACCCTATTTTGTTTTGTAACATCTGCGGCAATTGCGCAAAAGAATACAAAAATATTTAATGGCAAAGACCTTACGGGATGGACAATCCACGGAACAGAAAAATGGTATATAGAGAACGGTGAATTGATTTGCGAAAGCGGCCCTGATAAAAAATATGGCTACTTATCAACTGATAAAAATTATAAAGATTTTATTCTTACTTTAAAATTTAAGCAGGAAGCTAATGGCAACAGCGGTGTATTTTTTCGTTCAGGAATTGACGGCGTAAAGATCAGTGGCTGGCAGGTAGAAGTGGCGCCAAAGAATCAATTCACCGCAGGTATCTATGAATCTTATGGGCGGGGATGGCTTATAAAGCCAAAGCCTGAGGATGAAAGTATTTTAAAAGAAGGTGAATGGAATACGCTAAAAATAAAAGTACAAGGTGATGAAGTAACTACCTGGCTCAATGGGCATCAAATGATATTTTTTAAAGATGAAAAGATCGGGAAGGGAGAAGGATTTATTGCATTGCAGATACATGATGGCGGAGGTATAAAAGTAAGATGGAAAGATTTTGAAATGCAAGTGCTTAATTAATGTGTTGCTCTCATTCGGGAGTTTATGCAGCCAGTCTCTTTTGCCCATCTCACTATTATCGCTTACAGATTTAATTATATTTCATCAGCATTTTTTTTATACAAACAATCTCCTGCAAACTTTTACAACCCCTGAAACAACAATTATCTTGAGGCTTAAAACATTGCTATAGCGGGCATTCTAAGAATATACAACAGTGAGACAATTAACAAACATATCATTCGGACTGACATTCTTGCTAATGGTTTCTTGCGAAGCTGGAAAAATTAAAACACCACCCAACGCAATGAACAAATTCGAAGCGTTTAAAAACAAAGAGAAATTTGCAGAAGACACAACAATTTTTTATACAGGAATTAATAATTCCGAAATAAGAAAAGAGTCGGCAGAAAAAATAAATTTGGCGGCTGATGACTTTAAAAAAATAGCAGAGAAAAGTAAGGCAACCGAAAAGCAATACCAGGACAAAATACAAATTGGACTTCAAAGATTTAGTGATGTGTACGCAGACCTTGACACGGAAGACAGAGAAAGAGTTTGCTATTACTTTGAAGAACTAATGGATATTGTGGGACTTGAAAGTTCAGGTGGGCACTTAAACGACTTTATGTATGGGTTTGATCCAACTAAAAAATAACTAAATGAAACTCTACACCGCCGGTGTCGTTTTTGGTCTTTAGAACAACGACAAAATTATTTTCATAATCAATTTAGGAGCAGCTAATTCTTAATAAACTTAATGGTCTCACCATCATTTATTATTAACAGGTAAACACCGGGAGGGATGTTAGCAATATTTACTCTCTGCCTGTTATTGATAAAAAAGTTCATATAGTTTCTCCCTTGCATATCGGTAAGTTTTGCGGGTTTGCCACCAAGCTTTGTTTTTATGATAATATAATCATGTGCCGGGGAAGGAATTATGCGTGTTTGATTAGTAGCTGAAATTACGATACTTAAAGTTGTGCTGAAATTATACTGATTGGCTTCAATCATACGCAGGCGATAATAACTGCGACCTCCCAGAGGAGATAGATCATGAAAGCTATACGAGTAAGATGAAGTAGCGTTAACATAACCAATAGTTTTAAAGTGTATGGCATCGTCACTGCGTTCTACTTCATATTTATTTGTCAGGTTAATAGTTGCTGCACTCCATTGAATTAGCACATCATTTATATTTACCAGCTTCGCATTGAAGCGGGTGAGCTCAATAGCTAAGTTGCCTGCAGTTCCCGAAAGCGTTATTTCATTGCCAAAAAAACTTTCTACCTGGTTGGCATCCTGCGAAGCAACGCTTACATAATAAGTCAGGTTGCCACTTGCCTGCATGTGCAAAGTATCTACAAGCCGGGTGAAGGTATAAACGCTATCGAAATCGAAGCTGGTGGTTCTCACACCCAATCTGTACGCAGGGTAACCTGTTTGTGTATTTACCATTACTCTCAGGTCGTTATTCCCAATATTTGTAATAGTGTAAGCAGGCGTCAGAGGAGCTATGGCTGCCATAGCCACTGCGTTTGCGTTTACCTGTGCATTGCGTTTTAAAAAAGAGAAGCTTACAAAAAATGAATCAATATTACCATCCGGAATTATTTTGGTATCTACTCCTCCGCTATCAAGACTTAAATGCTCACGACCACTCCCGAATCCATCGCCGGGTTCATTGAAAGAACACATTCTTGCTGCCGGGTCGCCCAGGTTGTAAAAAGGTACGTGATCCCCGGACCGTCCGTTGCGATCAATATCTGTCATAATTTGAATAGTGGAAGGCACAGCTAATAAATACTGCAGGTTCTCATGGTACTCCGTTTTTATATAACGGGCCCAGGCTTTTGAACTTGAATTGATTCCGCCACCGGAAAAGAGGCGGACGGTAGTAGAATCTACTCCGTTGTTGATGGAACATCCAACCGGGTTAGTAGGTAAAATACAATAAAGTGATCCAACGATATCATTATTAATAACGGCCTTCACCGGGATATTGGCATTGTGTAAATAGGTGGCGAATGCAGTGGAGCCATAAAGGCCCTGCTCTTCACCGGTAGTTATTATGAAAATAATGGTCTGCTTATAGCTAAACTGGCTCATGACCCTTGCCAGTTCTATTACCAGTGACGCTCCCGTTGCATTGTCTTCCATGCCCTTTGCAGAAACCGCGGAAGGCGTACAGGAGCTTGAGGCCCGGCTATCAGCATGGGCTACAAAAATAAGCACAGAGTTATCAGATAAGCTATTGCCAGGCAATACGGCAAATGTTTCTTTATGAGACGGGGCTGAACAGATAGTTTGGTCAAAAGTAAAATCTGAAACCACCAGCCTGTTGCTATTGGCAGCACTGAATTCCTGAAATTTTGAACTTACCCAATTAAATGTGGCGGTAATTCCCTGGGTGGTAGAAGCAAGCTGGTTGCCAGTGTTCCGGTTATAAAAGGTGCCCAATTTAGACCAATATTTTTTTATAGAGTCCTGGCTTATATTATTTTTAATTCCCTGGATAATGTCACCGGGTAGTTGCGATACAGTTACCGGATTGTAAGTGACGGGGCTGTAAATACCTTTTAAAATATTTAAGGCAGTAGGATTGGTGATTGTTAAATTAGATTGCGCCAGGGTAAAAAAGGGCACAATAAAGAAACCTATAAAAGAAATTTTTTTCATACATTTTTCCAAATGAATAAATAATTTCCTTATAACGCTTATTTTTTTGAGATGTTATTCGATGAAAAAATTCAATTGTATAAAGCCTTATTTCCTGGCATAATGGCCAGTCTCCTGAACTTTAAAGCTTTTAAAATAAATAGAGCGAATAGGTAACAACATTATCATCCTCAATTTTTTACAGCCCCTGTAATCCTCTCTTTAATTCTCTCCTTCCATTTCCTTAATCAAATCTTTCATCTGTTGCTGTAAATTATTCTTGTCAAAGTCTTCTTTGTAGTACAAATAACCATAAGCTTTATCTACATTCAAGTCTGAAGCATTTAGACTATAAGGTCCTGCACAAGCAAGGTTATATGACTTATCATCATCCTCACCATAAGTTATTTTATAAAAAAAGAATTTTGCCTGCTTACCATGAAACATGAATGTCTTCTGCGACAGAAAGGTGATAGCCAATGGTTCACTATCATCGCTTACAGCAGTGTACACATTGCTTTCGGCGAAATATTGCTGGCTAAGATATTGTTTGGGGAAAAGATTTTGCTGCTTATGCTCTTTCAGGGTATTATATAGATCCATCCTGTAAGACTTATCGGCAGCCAACTTTACCAGAACAGCGGCGGTAACAGACTGTGCATTCTCAAGAAGTTTTTCGACGCAAATTAGTTTCAGATAATTGTCGCCAACCGATAACCATTTTTGCAACATTGCATTCGTTTCTACAGTGTTTAATTTACCCAAGAGCTTAATTATAAATCTATCACTGTAATCATAATCTACGCCATTTTCTATTTGCTTTTTAAGTTCATAATCTGCAAAATTTAAAATGTCTTTAAGATAAGGATGCAGCGATGAAGCCGAAATAATATTGCTGTCCAACAGGCTTGAAGAAATATTAACGATTGCAGGGGCCAGTATGGTGTCTTTCATTAATGGCAGTATATCAATGATAAGATCACGGGCAAGTGAACTGCTATCCTTTACATTATTTATAAAATAGTAGGATAGCCCTGTATCTGGCGGTGATTCTAACAGCAAATTCTTTATATCAATATAATTTTCTTTCGTTTTAGTATCACTGATTATGTCGAGTAACAGGCTTTTTGTATACCCGGACGTAGCACGCTTGTATTTCTCTTTTGCAATTCCGGGAGATGAACTGTCTTCCAGTTTAGTGATAACCTTTCTCAATTTTTCATTGACTGTTTCATATTGATTACTTGTCTCTGCATAAGTTTTTAACAATGCTTCGTAGAGTATGGGAATGTCAATGGCGCTAAAATTTGCATCAGGAATCGAACTTTGCGCCAGCGCACGTGTAGCCGAATCGGTATCAGAAATATCAATTAATAGCTGCTTCGCTTTTGATTGCAATACAGTAGGACTTGAAGCAGGGCGATTAAATGTAAAGCCATCAAAAAATTTGTTTACGTTGCTATCATTAACATATCGCCGGGGATGCACAGTAACTAATGTGTATAATGTATCACCATATAGCAAGATCCTTTTTCGATCAACATTTAAAGAGCCGTCTCCTTTTATCTGCAATTCAATTCCTTTTACATCTCCATTAGTAACCTCCCGTTGGGAGATGATCGAATCGCCATTACCTGAATAATTTTTAATGATTGAATTCCAAAGTGCTGAATCGCTGTTTTGCCAATAATATTTTCCAAGACCGCTGGCCATGATATCGTAGGTGTTTCCCAGTACACTGTCATAGCTTTCATATTTTTTGGAGTAGGAAAAATTTATTGTATCCTTTTGATGAGAAATGATAGCATCAGGTGTCCATGCAGTTATGAGCCCATCCTCTGAAGACTGTTGTTTCCAGTCAAACACTGCAGGAGTCAGAATTTTGAAGGAACGGAAAAACTGATCAACCATCGGGTTAGATTTACTGGTATCATACATTGCCATCATTACGTACCAGTGGTTGCCAATTAATTCATAGTGTACCTTTGCAAATAAATTTGCCTGCGCCATCATTCCTTCCATATTCAACATTCTTTTTTCACCGTCCGTGTATAATGAATCTGATGTAAGAGATGTGAATTTTGGTTTGGTGTTATTTTCTATAAGGCGTAGAGAAGTACTGTCATTTTCAATAAGATAACCAGGTGATGTTTTAGTTACACCAATAAAAAAATAAGCACCTGTCTGGTTATCTGAACTTAGCAAAAGGTTTGTGTTGACTGATTTATCGACTTTGCCAGCCACGAGAGCATTAGCCGATTGTGGTTTTGACGGAAGATCTATAGAGTACAAATGATCATCGTCAGTGTAGGTATAAATGGCTGCCTGGTAATTCTCTTTTTTTGAAAAAGGCTGATAGGACGATAAAAATTTATTTACAACATCTTCTGTTTGCGGGTTCTTTTTCACTGCCAGCCCCAATACAATGTATATCACGTTATTCTTAGACAATATATAACCATGCTTGTATCCATCAGCATCCGTTATTTCCATTTCTCTGCCACTGATGCCATTAACTGTAATTGATTTTATCTTCTTTGTATCTTTCTGCTTAAAAAGATCCACCGCATATTTAGTCATGATGCTGTCAATGCGCTTCTTATCATATGGGCTTGTTACAGCCGTTACCATGTAGCCGGTACTGTTAAAAATGTCAAAGTACATTTTCATTTTAAGTAATCCATACATTTCGATATCGCCTGGTTTACCCGGCATGTCAACCGTGTAAAGACTATCAGGGTCATTTATTGTTACCCATGGGATTGATACCTCTTTCACTTTATAATTCTTAGCAGCTACTTTCTTTGATGAGAAAACAGGAGAAAGCTTATAACCTTTGTTTTGCAAAAGCTGTATCAGGCCCTGCCCGCCGGGCAGATGAGCCGCCCCTATTGCAAATACCATGCTTCTCATTTTACTCATACTGTCAATGCGGGTGGTCATTTTAAAGTTGCGCCTAATCAATAAGGCATCTTCATAAGCGCTATCACCCGTGTTAGAAATGCTGTCTATATCATTAAGATTTTGATCCAGGTAAACCTGCATAAACTTGTCGGCTTCACCTTTAAGGCCGGCTTTATCATAAGTGGCAATCTGCCTGATGTCAGATTCGTCCACAAGCTCATCTATCAGGCCTTTTTGATCATCCATATCTTCTACACCTCCCGTCCATTTCCCCAGCCGCCTTGCCACATCAAAAAGATAAGCGTCCAGGAATGTGGACATTTTACCCTCCTGGAAACTTTCCCGCACCCATTTATTTTTCTCAAGAAAAATATCCCTTGTCGTAATTTCATCAGCAGGTTTTTTTAATTTCTTTGAAAGAGCCGGTGCATATTCATCAAATTCCTTTTTGGACAATACCCCCTTTATAAGCACTGCGTTTTTTATTTGCTGGCTGATTTCATCTATCAGGTAGGCAGTCATCTCCTCAGGGTTTACTTCGATTGCAAAGCCTTCACTATTTTCTATGGCTTTATAAAGAGAGTCGCCCAGGTTAAACACACGATCATCAGTAAGATGCATAGTACCATACAGGTAGGACGGCTTTTGCAAGCCATTACCATCTATACGCCATAAAAGAGTTTTTGGTAATTTTTGAGAATGAACAATGCTTACGCAGAAGACAATACAATAGCAGGTTAGCTGTGAAACTTTTCTCATTTGTTAGTTGGTATAAGGTATAATAATACGGAAAAGAAAATTAAAATGAAGCTTCAAATAATTAAACCCGTAAATAAATTCAGCAAAGGCCGGTGCCAGATGCCAGGATTGGAGTTTAAAAAATATCAGGCGATGATTCCGGTAACCCGCTATGAAATTATTTATAATTAACAGGGATAGAAATGCAATACAATTCAATTAATTTTATTTAAAACTAAAATTATGGCGTTGCCTAATATCTTCAGCAAAGAAGTATCAGATAAAGTAATTCAAAGAATTAATAATCTTACACCTGCTACCCAGCCGCAATGGGGAAAGATGAGCGTAGCACAAATGTTGGCTCACTGTAACGTAACCTACGAGATGATTTATGAAAGTATTCATCCGAAACCAAATGGTTTTATGAGATTTATTTTAAAAACGCTTGTTAAAAAAATAGTTGTGGGCGAAGCACCTTACAAAAAAAATAATAGAACAGCGCCCCAGTTTATAATTTCCGAAACCAAAGATTTCCATGCCGAGAAGCAACGCCTGGTTGACTATATAGTGAAGACGCAACAAGCAGGTGAAAATAAATTTGATGGTAAGGAATCGAATTCGTTTGGAAAATTAAGCAAGACAGAATGGAATAATATGCTTTACAAACATCTCGACCATCATCTAACGCAATTTGGCGTCTAGTAAAGTTGAATCACTTGTACCCTTTGTTTTATTTTTTATAAAATGTAAGAGCCCCTGTTATCATTGGGCTACTTCAGATAATAAAAAAGATTTTTTAAATACATAGTGATAAATCTTTTCGTTGGTGATACTCCCCGGAAAAGCATTTACGAAAACCCAGCCATCTTTTCCCATATAATTTAATGCATCGATAACCGAATTGAACTTCTTAAGTTTGCCCTCATCGTCTTTCAATCTATTGCTTTTCCATAAGCTCCTTTCTTCTCCATAATTTACATCAATAGTTACTTTATTGCTGAACGATCTTGGGGTTGCTATTACCTCACAATATTGCTCCACCTTTGTTGCATCACTTTGAGAAAATGATGTAAGAGCTGTGATAGTTATGAATAAAATTATTACAAGCTTTTTCATTTTTTGAAATTTAAGTGGACAGAAAATTAATTATTTTAATTCGCAGTTAGGTAGACTTTAACTAACCTTTTAGCAGGTCGAATTATTCTTTTTTTAAAACAATTGTATTTAACCGCAGCTCTTCGATATCTAATTGAGCCACTCCTTTACCGATAGTGTATCTGCAAATACAGAAGCACTATTAGAATTGTGATTATGAAAATAACGATCTCAAAATTTCACATACACAAATGTAATATTTACTGATTTTCATCTGCAGAAAACACATCCTTCTTTCAAGAGTGCATTTGGCAAAACGTCTGTCTCCATTTTCATCGGGGCTTTCGTTTGTTTGGTTCAAAAATTATTTTAATACGAAACACAACCAACAACCTTATCCAGAAGTTATTAACGATCCCTCACATCATCCTGCCTTTTGTGATTTTTTTTCCGAGAGAAATTATTATACTTGTATCACCAAAACGACTTTGAGATTTATAGTTCAACCTGCTTAATTAATAGACTAAGAACGTTACAGAAATCTTTCCGTTTCACTAGTAAGTTTGAAACTTTTTAGATATGAATGTTCCAAAACTAAATTCCTCGGCGGTAAAATAAAAATCTTCAGACACCCGTTAGTTATATTGAAACCAATGCTAATCCTTTGAAGCCATTTGTAAAGTGAATTTCATACATCAATCAAACTTTGTGCAGGCACTTATTGCCGCTCCTTGTTAAATTTTGTACGAAAGAAAATGGTGACATCTCAATGTAAAACTGACAACTGTTTATGAAGTCATGTATTCAATTCATGTTATGCCTGTTGTATACTACAGCCGTTTGTGCACAGCAAAATAATTTCACGCCTGTAAAGATAAATTCCGCCACAACGGTTAAGGATCAATTTTCTTCTTCAACTTGCTGGGATTTTGCATGCACAGCGATGACTGAAAGTGAACTATTAAAAACAGGCAATTCAGAGCTTGACTTATCAGAGACCTTTACAATGTTTAACACCTACATTGACAAAGCTGCCAAATATCTTCAATGCCGGGACCGCAAGTACTTTACCCAGGGCGGTATAGGAGAAGATATGCTTAAAACAATCGACAATTATGGAGCCATGCCGCAGGAAATATATCCGGGCATTCACCAGGATACCATCATGAACAAGGAGGCAGTTATGTATCCAATTTTAAAGTCTTACCTGGATAGTATTCTTGTAAATAATCCTGATACTATTCCGGCAAACTGGAAAAATAATTTTGTGAAAATACTTGAGCACTACATGGGCACACCAAGTGAAAACTTTATGTACAACGGTAAATGTTATACTGCTAAAACGTTTGCCGCAGAATACATAAAGAGCAGCTCATCAGATTTTATTGGCCTTACTTCATTTACACACCATCCTTACTACTCGCCATTTGTAATAGAAGTATCGCACAATTATAATAACAACGTTTATAATAATTTACCATTGGACGAATTTATAACCACAGTTAAAAGTTGTATTGAAAACGGCTATACTCTTATATGGGACACAGACATATCAAATGAAGGGTTTCAAAAAAACAAAGGATTTGCGATGTGGGCAAATGGTAAAAACGATACAAAGGCACTTCCAGATTTTGAAGAAAAGCCTTACACAAATGAAATAAGACAACAGCTTTTCAAAAAAGGAACTACACAGAATGATCACCTTATGCAGATAACAGGACTTGTAAAAAATGCGGCAGGTAAGGAATATTTTGTTGTAAAAAATTCATGGGGCAACCTTGGGCCGTTCAATGGTTATATTTATGTAAGCATACCCTATTTTGCCATTAATACTATTTCAATTTTGGTGAACAAGAAAGCACTTCCTCAAGAGGTTGCTATCAAACTTGACCTTAAAAATGATCTTCACCAGACAGAGGTGATGAATAAGTTTGCAGCTTCAGGTCATGAATCATCTTCAATGACGGTTGAAAGTTCTAAATAAATCTGATTTATCCGGTATCAAATCATGTTAGTCTTCTGGATTGTTTGAACCACATTTAAATTCAACTCATCCAGTTAATACCTGCTTCTGCGTTCCATTTTATTGTCGACTTTTTTAGTTTTGTCCAGAACTCAATAGAGCTTTTACCTGTGATATCTCCAACACCGAATTTACTTTCGTTCCATCCGCCAAAAGAGAATGGTTCTCTTGGCACAGGCACTCCTACATTCACACCTATCATTCCTGAGTTTGCTTTATCAATGATATATCGGGCCATTCCGCCATTTTGTGTAAAAACGCTTGCAGCATTTCCATAAGGATTTGCATTTTCAATTGCCAGTGCTTCGTCAACCGTTTTAGTTCGCATGATGCTTATTACAGGACCGAAAATCTCTTCTGTTGCAACAGACATATCGGGAGTTACATAATCGATAACCGTAGGCCCAATATAAGTGCCGTTCTCTTTTCCTTCAACATTTGTCTTTCTTCCATCTACCAAAACTTTTGCCCCTTTTTCTTCAGCTTCAGTAATGTATTTTTCTATTCTCTGCTGAGAAACTTTGTTGATGACGGGACCAAGGTTTTTTCCGGGAACAATCTTTTTTACCTCTGCGCAAATTTTATCAATGATGCTGTCAACATTACCAACGCCGACCATAGCGCTTGCAGCCATGCAACGCTGTCCTGCGCATCCACTCATACTCGCCGCTACATTCTGCGCCGTCATATCAGGTATGGCATCCGGTAATACTATCAGGTGGTTTTTTGCACCGCCAAGGGCAAGACATCTTTTATAGTTTTGTGTTGCCCGGCGATAAACAATTTTTGCAACTTTCGTAGAACCTACGAATGAAACCGCTTCGATATCCGGGTGATCACAAATGCCCGCAACGATTTCCTGGTCGCCATGAACAATATTAAAAACGCCATCTGGTAAACCTGCTTCCTTTAATAAAAGTGCCAGGCGTCCTACACTCAAGGGTACTTTCTCCGAGGGCTTTAGAATCATACAATTTCCAAGAGCTATTGCATTAGGAATAGTCCAGTTGGGCACCATGGCTGGAAAATTAAACGGAACAATTGATGCAACTACTCCAAGCGGCACATGTTCCGTTCTACACTCAACACCCCGGCTTACTTCCAGCAGTTCCCCCGCAACTAATTGTGGCAGTGAGCAGGCAAACTCAGTAAGCTCGATACATTTTTCAATTTCCGCCACAGATTCTGAAATGGTTTTACCGTTTTCTTCCGAGCATAGTTGAGCCAGTGAATCCAAATTTTTTTCAAGTAAAGTTTTGTATCGAAAAAAAACCTGCACCCTTTCTTTAATAGGAATTTTGCTCCATGATGCAAAAGCCCTTTTTCCAGAAGCCACTGCCTCTTCAAGATCTGCCACCGATGAAAGGCAAACCGTTGAAAGTAAACTACCATCAATTGGTGAAATAACATCGAGTGTTTTTGTGGAAGATGAATTTATAAATTTGCCATCAATAAAATTTCTGACCGGAGAATATTTCATACTTAAGTTTTAAAATATATATTTCAAAAAATCAATTTGTAAACAGTATCTGTAATTATTTTCATTTCAAATAACTATTTAAGGATTTGTATAGCTGTTAAAAAAATTAAGGCCTTGTTTGCTATGCTTCGGTTGCCAGTTATCAACAATGGCGTTTCAGCGTAGCAGTATTCCCTGAAGTTAAGATTTTTAAGATTTCTTAAAATCTACTTTTGGCAGAACCATCTGATCTGATCTTTGTTTAATTATCAATCAAATTTTAAAAGCTCCGCACAGCAATCAAAACGGGACTTATTATTTTAACCTTAATGTATTGTAATTTTATTCATTGCGAATTTCTCACCTACACAACTGAACACTTACATTTAAAATGCTTAACCGGAATTTAATTCTCATTATCCAGGCATCTCTCTTACTTTTTATAACTGCCGGTTGTAAATCCCTCGGCCCTAAAATTACGCTGGCTTCAGGAGAATATGATCTCAATAATCCTTCCAAGCTGGTACTGGGAGATGCCCTTGCAGAAATTTCAGGAATTTGTTTTTATGACCGGGATAGCAGTGTTTTTGCTATTTCTGACGAGACGGGTATGTTGTATAAAATTTATATGAAAAAGGGATTTCTTATAAAAGAATGGCCTTTTGATAAGAAAAGAGACTATGAAGATGTGGTGCTACATGATAGTGCTTTCTATGTTTTGGAAAGTAATGGGAATATTGAGAAATTAACTTTTGCTCCGAACGGTGACACTGTATTTAACCGTCGCACTGTTTTCCCGGGAAATAATACGAAGAAAAATGAATTCGAATCCTTGTATTACGACGAAGAATACAAAGGCTTTGTAATGATCTGTAAGGATTGTGAAGATGACGATTATAAATCGACAACCGCATGGCTTTATAAGCCGGAAACCGATACCTACACTCCATCCATTTTCAACATTGCACTCGGGCCAATTGCAGAGAAGGTTGGAATTGAAAAGATAAAATTCCGGCCATCAGCAGCAGCAGTGAACCCGATAACAAAAGACATATGGATTATTTCTTCAACGAATGGATTGATTGTTGTTATTGACCACAAAGGAATGATGAAAGATGTATACACTTTGAATACAGGAATATTTAACAAGCCCGAAGGCATCACATTTACTCCATGGGGAGACCTGCTTGTTTCCAATGAAGCCGGCGATAAGTATGGCTCTGCTACATTATTAATATTCAAACCAAAAAATAAAGGTTGATGCGAAAAGGCTTCGGATTTGTGATTATATTTTTATTGGTTTTTCAACATTATTGCATCGCACAGGAAGACTCCATTCAACAAAGAATTGTGCTTATTGGCGACGCCGGTGAATTAAATTTCGGCCGTGCACCTGTAGTTGACGCAGCCAGAAAATTAATTCCCTTCGACGAAAGAACAACTGTTATTTACCTGGGCGATAACCTTTACAATTATGGGTTGCCTGATGAACTTACGCCTGGTTATGCGGAGTTGAAGTCTATACTTGATTCACAGATAAATATCGTAAAGGGCACCAAAGCCAAAGCTTTTTTTATACCAGGAAATCACGATTGGTCAAACCAGGCATCAAACGGCGTTGAGATAATCAAAC
>JBDUEG010000011.1:0-24171 GCA_040002575.1 Ginsengibacter sp. | reverse complement strand
ACATATGTACTTCCAAGAGAAGCATTGATTATAATGCCACCGTCAAGCGATATAGGGCCTCTTGTAAGAAAGAAGCTTGGTTTAAAAGAACCTGCTACCACTACGGCAGCTCCAAAAACAAAATAATAATTTCTAATAAATTTTGTTCAAGCCATTCTATTAATAGAATGGCTTGTTTATTTTTGAGAAATGAGTATGGCAGCGCCTATAGGGATTTTTGATTCAGGATATGGTGGGCTTACGGTCTTGAAGGAGATTGTGAAGAAATTACCAGCATATGATTATATCTATTTAGGCGATAATGCCCGGGCCCCTTACGGTCCGCGATCTTTTGAAACAGTCTATGAATATACTTTGCAGGCTGTTAAGTGGCTATTTGAACAAGGATGCCCTCTTATAATCCTTGCTTGTAATACAGCTTCGGCAAAAGCGTTAAGGACAATTCAGCAAAATGATCTTGATGATATTGACCCGGAAAAAAGAGTACTCGGAGTAATCAGGCCAACGGTAGAGATCCTCGGTAAATTTACAGAATCAAGGCATATAGGAATATTAGGTACAACTGGAACGGTGCAATCAAAGTCATATCCGATTGAGATTGAAAAGTTTTTCCCGGATATAAAAGTTTACCAGCATGCTTGTCCCCTTTGGGTTTCCCTGGTTGAGGATGATGAGTACGCGTCAGACGGAGCAGACTATTTCATTCAAAAAGACCTCGATGCGTTGTTAGATCAATCTGCTAAAATTGATGCAGTCTTGCTCGGATGTACACACTATCCATTGCTTCTTGAGAAAATAGAAAATTTTTTGCCGGGGCATGTAAAAATTATTTCCCAAGGCGAAATAGTTGCACAAAGCCTCGCGGATTATTTAAGAAGGCATAAAGAACTTGAAGCCAAGTGCTCTAAGACTTCAAAAATAAATTTCTTCACTACTGATTCTAACATAGATTTTGACAGGCACTCCCGCATTTTTTTTGGTGAAGAGGTTACTTCTCAGCATGTAAGTTTGCAGATCTGCTAACTTATTCATGAACCTGCAAGCTGCCCTTAGTTTTCCGTATCCCCAAGCTAAATTATCTTATCAAGTTCTAAACTTTTAGAATTCTTTTCTTACTTTTGCTGCCCTTTCACAAACAACAGGGATGGTGCCCGGTTGACTAGGAGTAACATTTTTATAAAAGGAAAAACAAACTAAAATGCCAGGTAAAAAACGTACATATCAGCCACATAAACGCCGCCGTAAAAGTGTGCATGGGTTTAGGCAGCGCATGGCTACTGCAAACGGCCGTAAAGTATTGGCAAGCCGCAGGAGGAAAGGGCGCCATAAACTTTCGGTATCCGATGAACACGGAAGTAAAAAGTAATTCTGTTTCAAATAATGAATATTAATAGCCCCTGCACCGGGGCTATTTTTTTAATTTAAAAGTTCGTTACTTCATTTCATGATTCAGCAAAGCTTCACTTTTAAGTCAGTAGAAAAGCTGAAAAGCAGAAAACTCATTGGTCAAATTTTTACAGAGGGAAAGTCGTTTTCTCATTTTCCATTTAGGGTGATTTATATTTTTCCTCCTGAAAACAAATCTTACTTACAGGCTGGCTTTTCTGTAAGTAGCAAAAATTTTAAAAAGGCGGTTAACAGAAACAGGATCAAAAGGCTGATGAGAGAAGCTTACAGGTTACAAAAGAACTCTTTATACACAGTTTTGGAGCAAAATAAAAATCATCTTGCGGTTTTTATAATCTATACAGGAAACGGGCTGCCTGTTTATGAAATTGTATTTGAAAAAATAGGAAGAGTAATTGAGCGGCTTGAAAAAATCATTTCAGATAAAAAAGATGAAAGATAAAGTTGAATTTTATAGAAACAAATCAGTATAAAGTTTGCCACCTGGCATTACAGCGTACTTATCAAGATCAGTAATTCCTTCTGAAGCAAGAACCTCTTCATCAATAAAGTTGTTACCTGTGCATTCGACGGAAGACCTGCTCAGGATATAATAAGCGGCATCAGCTATTATTTCCGGTGTACGGCTCATTTTTATCAGCGCCTCGCCGCCAAGTAAATTTCTCACTGCTGCCGTTGCAATTGTTGTTTTCGGCCACAATGTGTTAGCAGCAATTTTATATTTCTTTAGTTCTCCTGCCAGCCCTATGGAAATCATCGTCATGTCATATTTGCTCATCGTATATGCAAGATGGTCGGTAAACCATTTCTTATCAAGATTTAAGGGCGGGGAAAGATTAAGAATATGTGGATTCTCAGAATTTTTCAAATGAGGAATGCAGGCTTTACTTACAAAAAAAGTTCCTTTTACATTTATATCATGCATCAAACTAAAAGCCTTAACTTCTGTTTGCTCTGTTTTGGATAATGAAATTGCGGAAGCATTGTTTATGAGGATATCAATTCCGCCAAACGCTGAAACCGCGGCATTCACAGCATTTTCTATTTGGTCTTCGAAGCGAATGTCACATTGAATGGGTAATGCTTTTCCTCCTGCCTCTTCTATTTCATTTGCTGCGCTGTAAATAGTTCCGCCAAGCTTTGGATTTTCTTCAACCGATTTCGCTGCGATAATAATATTAGCACCTTCACCGGCGAGTTTTAATGCGATTGCTTTCCCGATTCCTCGTGATGCGCCGGTAATGAAGATCGTTTTATTTTTAAAACTCATACGCGATGTTGATGTTTATTATGTTCAGTAAGAAGAATAATATTACAAAACAAAGATGAAATAATTTAAGTAAAATATTTATGAATTTTATTCGGCTACATAGCACAATTAAAATTATTTCATTACTATAATCTCTTTCACACTGCCAGTGCGTTTTAAAGCACCCCAGCCCTGCAATTCGCCCTTGATTGCTTTGGTGAAAGACTTTAAGAGAATGTAATACATCAACTGGCGATATATCAATCGTTGAGGTATCATCCATAAAAGCTTAAAGTGATTTTCTTTTTCATAGGCGAAGGCAAGTGCTGCACCAGCGATATCAATAAGGCTAAAAATGATATAATAAATTATGATGTGAGAAATACTAGCAACTAAAATTCCAAAAGATGCCGCCAGTATGCTAAGCACTAAAATTATATCTGCCAAAGGAGCAAGCACCGGAAGAATCATTTGATATATGAGAATGTTTGGCATAGCTATCATTCCGAAATTTTTATATTTCGGATTGAAGACGGTATCGCGATGTTTCCAAAAACATTGCATTACTCCGAAGCTCCACCTAAAACGTTGTCTTAAAAATTGCCTGAAGCTTTCAGGCGCTTCAGTATATGAAATTGCAGATGTACAATTTCGTATTTCGTATCCATTTCTATGGAGCCGCATGGTAAGATCACAATCTTCTGCAAGTGTATCTGTGGTAAAGCCGCCGGAAATTAAAACTGCGTCTTTCCTGAAAGCACCAATGGCACCAGGTATTACTGTAATACAATTCAGCAGGTCGAATGCTCTGCGGTCAAAGTTTTGTGATGTTACATATTCAATGCTCTGCCAGCGGGTTATCATATTTATCTCGTTGCCTACTTTTACATTTCCTGCCACCGCGCCTACATTTTTGTTCTCAAATTTTTTCATTAACTCTGTTACTGCATTTTTTTTAAGCTGCGTATCGGCATCTATGCATACAACGAATTCAGCAATTGATTTCTGAATTCCAAAATTTAATGCGGAGGCTTTGCCTCCATTTGATTTTGTATAAACCTGGATTTTGCTATTCCCACTGAAATTTTCTTTTGTTTTCAAATAGGTTCCATCTTTACTTCCATCATCAATAAAAATAATCTCAAGTTTAGGGTAATCCTGGGCCAGTAAACTGTTTATGGTTCGGATGGCGGTTAACTGCTCATTATAAGCAGGGACTATTATACTAACCAATGGCCAATTATCTTTTTTATAAGAAGAAAGCAAGGCTGTTGATTCAATAAGATCTGATCTAGACTCCTTGTTTTTTTGAATACTTGCCAAAACAGCCATAATTATAATGCGGCCAACTGATAATAAAATTCCGATAATGAAAAGTGAAAATAAAAAGTGGCCACTCCAATAGCCAGCCTCGGCTAGAAAGAAATTAAATTTCCGGGCCCACCTGTCTCTCGAAGATGCTATTTGCGGCATTACTTCGTCTTTTGATTTACCCATAAGATCAGCTACTGTTGTAAACACGTAACCTTGCTTTTTGAAATAGTCAATTATTTTAGGAAGCGCTTTCACTGTGGCCTCACGCGTTTCGCCACCGGCATCATGCAGTAAAATAATACTCGCATTACCGTCCTTTACCTGTTTTACTATTCTTTGAAAAATACTATCAGCGCTTACACCTGGTGTCCAGTCATTAGGGTCAATACTTTCATTTATAGTTAAATAGTTTTCACTACGGCTTCTTTCAATGGGGGCGAGTTCTTCAAAGGTCTGTGGCTGCGAATCTGCATTATACGGTGCTCTGAATAAAATAGTAGAATGACCTGTAATGCTTTCAATAAGAAGACGGGTGAGCTTCATCTCGAGAGCAGCCCTCTGCATACTCATTTCGGCAATATTATGATGTGTAAAAGTATGGTTGCCGATTTCAAAGCCATCTTTATATATTCTTTGGAGAATGGGAATATTTTGTTCGGCATTAATCCCTATCACAAAAAAGGTTGCAGGTACTTTTTCCCGCTCAAGTATGTCAAGTATTTTTGGAGTGAATTCCTCGCTTGGCCCGTCATCAAATGTTAGGATAAGTTTATGCCCCTTTCCTTCTGTTGTATCCTCTGCAAATTTCCTTATTACATAACCAGAAGGAAGCTGAAGATAATTCTGTTCAGCAATTAACTGGTCTGTGCTATCTATTTCAATATTAATCTTTCCAGGCTGGGGGGAATATAGAATATCAAGAACTTCACCTTCACCTTCAAAACCAACATTGTTTAATATAACAGGGATTGTGGCGAGTGAATCAAAATTAAAAGATTGACCTTGAAGCGAAGCGTTGCTCAAACTACGATTGTAATACTTCCATATTCTTTGATCTTCACTGCCAAGCCTCCATAGCGCAGTGCCTGCCATTGGAAAATCATCGCTAAACCTGAGAATATTAAATGTAGTGGCAGCATCTGTAAACCATACTTCATGCATTGTTCTATTCACTTTTCCGCCTGAGTCAATCTCTGCTGAAGTATATCCATAATGAAGATTGTAGGAATCATTGTCATATAGAATTTTCGCATTAAGAGCCTTTGCCTTGTTAATGGCATCGTTGTATGTATATGTTATTGTAGTATCAGCTTTTACATCTGACCAATCGTATCCGAAACCTGCAATACCTAAGATTATTTTTGAAGGATCAATTTTTTTAGCAGTCCAGTTTACGGCATCCTCAATCCATTTTTGTGCACAAATAGGTCCGGGACCCGTAGTTGAATTGTTGAACTCGTCATAAGCCATTAAAATAATATAGTCATTGTAGTCTGATAATTTAGTGTAATCGTAGTCATTGTTTTTAGGTTCAACATCCATGGTTACTGTCATGCTTTTTGCATGAAGTGTTTCGTATAATTTTTTTTGGAATGAGGTAAGTGGCCCGTTAGTAGGCTCTGTCAATTCTTCGAAGTCAATATTAATTCCGTTTAAATGATAGTAAGAAAGCGTATCAACAATTTGTTCAATTAAATGATCTCTCAGGTATTCATTATTGAGAATCCTGTGAAGAAGATTTCCATCGAAGTCCCTTAATGATGAGTTGAAATTGGAGAGCATTGGCATTATACGAAGTTGCTTCTGCTTCATAAGTGCAAGGCCTGCACTATCAATCCTGGTCTGAAGTTGTAAAGTCGTAGTGTCAATAAAAAACCACTCGGGAAAAATAGTATTAAGTTTATCAGCATTTTTTAAAAGATCGGGATATGAAGTATTTCCAGTCCAGGGAGTATAAAATGCAGCCCTGATTATAGGTAGTGAATTCGTTTTTGAGTCACCTTTATTTTTGAGGTTTTTGAGCGAATCAGTTCTTTCTTTCTTTAAAAGGAAATCCTTAAAACCTTTATACTTAATATTCTGGATATTTTTTAAGGTAAGTGGATTGGTAGGGTCTAAACTTGTTTCATATTCTTTAGCCTTGGCCTCCATATTTGGGAGATTAGGAAGTGAGCCACTATACAAAGCAATTCCAAGTACTACAAAAAAGAAAACTGCTATCATGGCCAGAACCCGTGTAGTCCATTTCACACTTTTCCATCTTGTTTTCTTGTTTGTTTGAAAAATCTGGGGACTGTTGCTATCCATAAAAGCTATTATGACGTTTTAGCAATTTTTAAAATCATAAATATTTATTACAAAGATAAATGGAAGGAATATGATAGTAAATGTTAAACGTTGATACACGGATAAATCAATGGGAGCTAAGAACGAAAGGTATCTGAATTAGCAGCAAAAAGAAAGGCCCCTGTAGAAACAGAGGCCGTTTACCAAAACTAACTGCTTATGAGAAAATTGACTTTTAAATTTTGTACTTCATATATTTCAAACAACATGCCAGAAATATAATAATCTGTGTTAAGGAATATCTAATAGACTGTAGTGTAGAAATTTTACGTGATGTAAAGCGTGATATCAAATGTAGGAACTACGGGATTTGTTTTAATGTTGAGTAAGCTTTTCTGAGTTTTCAGCAAACTGGAGTGCGTCAATAAATTCCTGTAGCTCTCCGTTCAATACATCATCGAGGTTATACACCGTCAGCCCAATTCTATGATCAGTAACTCTTCCCTGTGGAAAATTATATGTCCTTATTTTAGCTGAGCGATCCCCTGTGCTTACCAGGCTTTTTCTGTGCCGTGATATTTCCTCTTCCTGCTTGCGTACTTCTTCTTCGTATAATTTCGTGCGTAGCATTTGCATTGCTTTTTCTCTGTTGCCCAATTGACTTCGTTCGGTTTGGCAAACAATTACCAGCCCCGTAGCAAGGTGAGTAAGCATAACCTTAGTTTCTACTTTGTTTACATTTTGCCCACCAGCGCCCCCGCTCCTTGCAGTTTCCATTTTTACATCGCTATCTTTTACTTCCACATCCACCTCTTCTGCCTCGGGCATAACCGCTACAGTTGCTGCACTTGTATGCACCCTGCCACTACCTTCAGTATCGGGTACACGCTGTACCCGATGCACGCCACTTTCAAATTTCAAGATACCGTAAACATCTTCCCCAGTTACTTCGATTTGAACTTCTTTATAGCCTCCAACGGTACCTTCATTTTCGCTTAATAATGCTGTTTTCCAGCCTTTTCCCTCGCAGAATTTTAAATACATTCTCATAAGATTACCGGCAAAAAGTGATGCCTCATCTCCGCCGGTACCCGCCCTTATTTCTATGATAGCATTCTTTTCATCCTGCGGATCTTTTGGAATAAGCATATTTCTTATTTCCCTTTCATAATCCTCCTTGCGCTGAGTTAGTTCGGGGTATTCCTCTTTAGCAAGTTCCCGCATTTCCTCGTCATCGCTGTTGATCATTTCTTTATTGAAATCAATATTCTCTAATACTTTAGCATACTGGTTTCTTACATTTACTATCTTTTCAAGATCACGATATTCCTTACTTAATTGCCGGTATTTCTTATTGTCATTGACTATCTCGGGATTAGAGAGAGCAACCCCAAGTTCTTCAAATCTTGCTTTTATTGCCTCTAGTTTATCTAACATAAGTGAACATAAATTTTATGGGCGGTTCATTGGTAGATCGTTGCGAATCAACAATCAACAACGCATTATCTTCGCAGGGTTGCAAAAATAGCTTATTAACTTTTAGATGCATTATCGAAAATTCCAGGCAGATTATTTATTCACGGGTACCAATTTATTGGGTGCAACTTCAATACTGATTACCAATGAGAAAGGAGAAATTATAGATATCGTAGACCAGGAGCAAGCCGGCGAAGGAGTTGAAGTTTTTCCAGGAATAATATCTCCTGGTTTTGTAAATGCACATTGCCATATTGAACTTTCACACCTTAAAAATAAAATCGCTGAAAAAACGGGGCTGGTAAATTTTGTTGTTAAAGTAGTAACAAAGCGGCATTATCCGGAAGAAGAAATATTACATGCCATAACAAATGCAGTTAAAGAGATGCATGAAAATGGCATTGTCGCAGTGGGTGATATATGCAATAACGAACTGTCAATTCCAGAAAAAAATAAGGGCTTACTCCTTTATTATGATTTTATTGAAGTCAGCGGTTGGAATCCCTCTGTTGCTTCAGAAAGATTTCAAAGGAGTCAGTCGATTTATCAAAAATATATTGACAATGAAAAAAACTCATCAATGGTTCCTCATGCGTCCTATTCCATTTCCTCCTCTTTATGGGAAAAAATCACCCCATATTTTGCGGGGAAAATTGTAACCATTCATAACCAGGAAACCAAATATGAAGATGAATTTTTCTTACATGGCACAGGTGACTTAATCCGAATGTATGAGTTAATGGGAATTGATAATTCGTTTTACAAATATCCTTTCGTTTCCAGTCTTCAATCATATTATAAGAAATTATCCTCAGCATCTTCAGTCATCCTGGTTCATAATACTTTTATAAAACAAGACAACATTGATTACATTTTCGCCAACAATCTTACTTCGCAGCTTGTATCATTTTGCTTATGTCCAAATGCCAATATTTATATAGAAGACACATTACCTCCTGTGCAGATGTTGATCGATAATCATGTAAATATTGTTGTAGGTACTGATAGCCTTGCGTCAAATCATCGGCTTGATATATTGGAAGAACTTAAAACGATTTCAAAGAAACATCCTGATATAACAACAGAAGCTATGCTTACCTGGGCAACGCTAAACGGGGCAAAAGCTTTACAAATGGAAAATTTACTAGGAAGTTTCGGGAAAGGAAAGCAACCAGGAATTGTTTTAATTGAAAATGTCGAAGGCGAAAAATTTACTACGGATTCAAAGGCCAAAAGAATTTTATGACTCGTTACAATAGATCATGTAAGACAGACAAGGTTTTCATTTTACCAAATTCAGAAATGTGAAAGCCATAATAATCTTCCATTATTGACAATAGTTTTCTCCGAATGTCCTTATTCAGTTTAATGTCTTTAAGATCAGATGGATGATGTGCTTTTAGCAACTGCGATATATGCCTGCTTATGTCAGGCGGGATAGCATTATCCTCAAGTGAATTTGTATTACTGAAATTTCCTTCATTGGGATTGAAAATATTATTAACTGCCGAGTAGTTGTCATGTAAACGGAAACCAAAAAAATAAGCAAGTTGAATTGAAAAGTAAAGAGGATAATTAGCGGCAATTTCGTTCGTAGAGATGTCCAGTTCCATGAAAGCGTCTTCACAGAAATTGAAGAGGTCTGAATTGGGCTCTGGCTGTTTCAGGCATTTGTGCAGCAGTTCAACCATATAAAGAGCTACGGTATTTTTTGTGACATTGCTCAGAACATTTTTATATAGATAAGACCATTTTAGTTCTTTAATTCGTTGTAAATTTTTCAGGTCACTATGGTACACCTGCATTTCAAGTATGGAGGATGGTTGAAAGAAATGAGCTTTCGAGGTCTTGCTTTGCGTACGCACGCCGTTTACAATGTAAGACTGAATTCCAAAGGCTTCTGTGAATATGCTGGCGATAACAGATGTTTCGCCATATTTTATCGTACGCAGTACAATACCTTTAGTGGAATGAATCATAATTTAGAAAAAAATTCAACTCTTGACTCCCTAAATTACTACCATAATTTCATCCTTCTCTTTAAATGAAATGTCGAATCTTTGCAACTTATTGCTTAACAAATTTTATTGTTTCTAATCTGCCTTCGATGTTGCTACCATTAATATGATAAATTCCGGGCACAAGTTTTTTAGTATTAATTGTTACCTGGTTATTACCTTGGGTCAGCTGAAAATTTTGCCTTGAAATGATTCTCCCAATGGCGTCAGTAATTACAAGTTGCAGATTATCGCTTCTTCCTGAGTTAATTTGCAAAGTCGTATTCTCATCTTTTACAGGGTTAGGAAAAAGACTAACGAATTGGAAATTTTTACTTTTTGCAAAAAGCATAACGATGTTGCTGTAAGCAAACCTGCCATCTATATCTATTATTTTAATACGATAATAGTTCGATCCCTGTAAAGGATTTTTATTTATAAAATCAAAAGGCTGTGAACATCTTATTTGAGTCGCCTCTATTTTGCCAATAGAAATAAAATTTATTCCGTCAGAACTGTTTTCAAGTTCAAACGTCACTTTAGTTGAAAGGCAATTTACTTTCCAGTTAAGCAGGTGGTCAGTTCCTGATGGTGATCCTTGGAAATAAAGTAAGCTTATGGGCAATGAATTAGAAGGTGAACTTGTCACGTAAAAACCGGAGAAACCTTCTACAGGTACAGTAACTTCCCACCAGTTGTCGCTATTGTTCCAGGATACATTGAATCCAGGATTAACAGTTGTAAAATCAACCGATGCACCCGTATAGTTATCAGGAGTTGTACCGGTTCCATGGAATTGACGAAGAATAAGATTATTGATACCGGATGCATCCGATGGACCTGTAGGTAACATGGTTACATCGTTGCTGACAGCCGCAAGGTTGTAAGCGTCGAATTCACTTTGCAAATAATATAGTGTAACAGTCGCGGTAGCATTTGCTGCATTCACTATTGGTTGAATATCGTATTTCCTGGCAAGATAGAAGTCAGCAGTACCAAGATCACCCGGTGCAGTATAAATAGTCATGCACGAGTTGATAGAATTCGCAACAGGATTTATTCCTGAAGGTAAAATAGTGGTAATCAGATTACAATTGCCGTCTCTGAAATAAGTGAGTCCGGAACCGACAACTTTATTCTGGCAAATTTCAACTCCAGGGCTTGCAGTCGCAAGTATGTGTGATGAATTGCTAATATTCAATGTAACAGTAGTACTCCCCGACTGTGCGTTCGCATTATTTATTGCATTGATAGTATACGTGGTCGTCGTTGTTGGATGTGCGGATACTTTCGGTCCCATATTACTCGTCAATCCTGTAACAGGCGTCCAGGTATAAGTAAATTGATCCGGGGAAAAACGATAAGCATCCGGCATACCATTCCAAACCTTTATATTGTTTCTGCCTGGAACTGTGACTGCCACAGTTCCTGTGTTGTTTTCTATTCCCTGTGCTTTAAATAGTGTTGTATTTGTACAATCTGAGGTATGAATTTCTATTTCATTAGTTGTTTCATATAAAATTACTTCCACATTGGCAGTACCAGGTTTACCAAAAAATTTAATATCATTATACCTGATGATAAACTTTGTACCAGGAGAACTTCCCTCATAAAAATATTCTATCGAAGAAGAAGTGGGAGATCTGAAATCAAGATCAGCTGTTATTGCATGAATCACATTATTTGGAGAAGCGGCATTAGGAAGAGCGACACCCATACCAGTTGTCGTATTATTATTGCTACCCAGTCCAATCCATCCGTTCGTACTTATATTGATTGAATTATAATCATTACCATAATAACGAAAAGTAAATGGTAAATTAATGTTGTCCCATCTTCCATCATCAAGTGTTCCTGACGACAGCGTTGTTTGAATAATTCCTGCATCTACCAGGAAAATACTCTGAAATCCAGGGGATGGGACAGGATTATTCGCAATGCTGGTAATATTATAAGAAACCGGAAATGCTGAGGCTGAAATTGCAGTTGAATCGCCCAGGCATATGGTGGAATTCACAGCGGAGGCTGTAACAGTAAGCTGTGCTACGGAAGGGAATAGATAAAAAAATAGAGCTGCTGTTATTGTCAATTGTTTCATGAATGAATATTTTCTTTTTGCGGCCAGTAACGAGAGACTATTTGCAATTTAGTCCTCTAGGTCAGGTCGAAAATTCTACAATAAATAATCTGTTACAGCCCGAAACGAAAAATCGGCGATTCATATTGTTAATCTATGCAGTTAAGACAAATATGGAAGGTGAAAACAATGTCGTTAATCAACTACATGCTTGTAGAAAAAGTTTTAGAACCAACAATTTTTCAAGTCATCAGGCGTTTTAGTTTTTCAAGTATCTGTAAAAAGCCAAAACTATTAACTCCAATCTTTTATGAACAAGTATCTTACCCTAAGTTTTCTAATTACTATTTTATTCAACGTTAATGTATTGGCCCAAAGCAATTCGCCGGTAATTGAATCTCCTTCAGGGATTACTTCATCAGGCTTCAGTGGTACAGGTGCAAATATTGATGTTAAGTTTCATAGGATGTGGTTACGGGTAAACCCGGATTCAACATTATATGTAAAGGGATATGTTCAGACAAACTTTGTTACAACGCAAAATAATGTTAACAACATTTCATTCGATCTTCATAGTGCTTTTATAATCGACTCAGTTTATTTTGAAGGAGCCAAGTTGCCTTCAGGAAATATCGTACGGTCAGGAAATATATTTAACATCGTTCTAAGTGGAACGTTGCCAATAAATACACTGGATTCAGTAACCGTATATTACCAGGGATACCCACCAGCGCCACCTCCGGGATACCCTGAAGGTTTCAAAAAATTTACTGCAAACACCTATAATTATATTATGTCTGTGTCAGAATCATATGAGGATAGAGATTGGTGGCCATGCAAAGCGGATATGAAAGATAAGATTGACAGCATGGAAATTAAATTGAATGTACCATGGGCCTCACCTGCTGCTAAAGATACTTTTTGGGGAATCGCGAACGGCTCGCTGGTTGATTCAACAATTGTAGGAGGCAGCCGCACATTTACATACAAAACAAATTATCCTATAGCTTCTTATCTGGTTGGAATATCAGTTGGCAGATTTAATCATTATCATAGGGGTACTGTAAATATTAATGGAACAAATGTTCCTATAGTTTATAACCTGCTTATAGGTAGAACGCCAGCATCGGTATATACAACCAACGTCAATAATATGGACAAGATGAATCTTGTTCTGGCAGCTTATAGTCAGAAATTTGGCGATTACCCTTTCAAAAAAGAAAAGCATGGCTACTATGATGGCCTTGTGAACGCGGGTGGTATTGAACACCAGACGTCATCCTGTATTGCGACAGGTAGCCTGAATAGTTTATCAGTTTTGGCGCATGAGCTGATGCATCAATGGTTCGGCGATAATGTAAGTTTTTCTACATGGAACGATTTGTGGCTAGCTGAAGGATTTGCGCAATACAGTGAATCTTTAGTTGGCGAACTGGTTCCTTCATTAGGTATTAATCCATACACTACAAGGAATAGCATTAAGACTGCGGCATTGGGCCTTTCCAGTGAGAGTGCATGGATTCCAGACGCAAATGCATCAAACTCTGTTGCGATCTGGGGCAGTTCTTATGGCACTACTATTTACAAGCGTGGAGCTATGGTCGCTTCAATGTTACGGACTTTGAGTGGCGATGCAAAATACTTCCAGGCATTGACTAACTATCAGACGAGCCGGGGTCTTCAATCTGCAAACACGGATACACTTAAGAATTATTTCAATTCAGTGTTAGGAACAGATATCTCCGAATTCTTCAGAGATTATATTGGAGGTTCCGGAAGTGCAGCAGTTGCTGTAGGTGGCGTAGGAAATCCAATAAATTCAATAAACTGGAATAACCCTGCATCAAACACACTTGTGGTTCAGGTAGCTTCACAGTCAAGAACCTCAGGCTCAAATGTTACTTATTTTAATGGCCCGGTTGTGCTTCATGTAAAGGGATCTATTGCTGCTCAGGATACTACTATAGTATTCTTCGACTGGGGTGGTGGAAATCTTTCATACGCTGGTAACGGATTAAGCGCTCCTGTTCCAGGTAATTTATTGTCTTACAATTTATCATTCACTCCCGTTACAGTGGCTTATGATGATAGTGCGAGGACTTTGACTACGGGCAGTACAACTAAGCTTACAACACTTTCTCTAAAAATAGCAGACTTTACTGCGGTTAAATCTGCGAATGGAAATAAAATAAACCTAAGTATTATAAAAGACCAGCAGATTACAAAAGTCACTTTGTTAAAGAGCTTTAATGGGATCGATTTCACTGCCATAGGTCAAATGACTGTTAAGGGAAATTCAAATCAATTTGATAACTACCAGTTCGTAGATGCTAATGCGTACTCATCTGCTATTTATTACAAAGCAGAAGTAGTGTATGATGATAACATCGAGTTCACAAAAGTTGTAAAAATACAGTTAGCCAGGATTGCGTTTATTACGTTAACTCCAAATCCGGCGGATAAAGGTGTAAACATAGGTTTCAGCAATGCAGCCAGAACAAAAACAACGATTCACGTTATTAATTCCGCAGGTAATTCCCTTAATGAAATAACCACAAATAATAACTTCTTAAATTTTGGAACAAGCAATTTGCAGAATGGTGTTTATGAGGTTCAAATCATACAAAATAATCAAATCGTAGAAACTAAAAAGCTCGTAATTCAGCACTAAGTTTTTATGAATTATAATTTAAATACCAAATCCATCCTTATGAAAAGACTTTTACTTTGGATTTTATTTTTAACAGGTATAGCTTACCAGGAAATATCGGCTCAGACAGCTACAGTCAGTCTGCCGGTAAGTATTGGTAGAAATAACTGCGCCGGAGGAGGAGGTAAAGATTCAGTGTACTACTACAATTATACTTCTCCTAATTTATCTAATTCATTTTCACCTGCAGGTTGCTTTCCAAAGCTTAAGCCGAAAGGGTTTTCAATAAACGCTGCAGGGATATCTTTTAATCCGGCAGACGGAATGTTTTATTACCAGCAAGTGGATTTTTCTACTACTCCATGGACAACATATATTTGGAAGTGGAGCCCGTATGCCTGCCCGTCAGTAGCATTAGATACTTTACGCACATTCAAGTCAGCTGTAATAGGAATCACATTTGATGCTAATGGCCTGGCCTGGCAAATGGATTTTTCGCCAACAGTCAACCCCCTCACCGGGTCACTTGATGCATACTTAAGTTCAGTGGACTTTTCAACCGGCATCATCGGGCACACAGATACAATGGATCTTACAGGTGGGGCAAAATTATATTCGGCTAATTCCGGCGATATCACTATGACCCCTTCCGGTCAAATGTATTTTGTTATAGATAATAAACTTTTTACTCCTGATTATAATAGCTATGGCGGACCAACCGGTCATATAAAGTGTACTTACATTGATACAATAAAAAAACCTGCAGGTGCTTCAGCGCTGGTAGGCCTTGCGTATGGCGACGGGGATTTGATATCAAGTTATTCATCAGGTTGCCGTTATTCAAAAATTGACCCCATCACGGGAGACTCTGCGAATGTCACTTATACTTATGCAGCCGGTAAAGGAATTTACGCTGTGGATATGACGCAAATAAACTCAGGTGTTGGCGCATCGAAAAAGTTAGTATCAATAAATGCTACCGGTACACCCAACCAATACGATGTTGTTTATGACGTGTATGTAAAAAATTATGGTAACGTACCACTAACCAATGTTCAGGTTACTGATAATCTTGCCTCAATAAATGGTGCAGCTAATCTTTCAAATGTTACAGCAGTCCTTACGAGCAATCCGGCGGGAGTTTCGTTGGATCCGGCTTATAATGGAAACAGTAATGTCAATCTATTAGTAGCTGGCCAGGGTGTTCCGAACTACCCCGTAGCTAATAATAATTTTACAATTCGTATTTCGTGCAGGCTTTCCAATATTCAATCAGGTATTGTATATAATAATAGCGCCGTTTCAACAGCGAATGGATTTAATAGTGTCGCATTGAAAGATTCTTCAACCAATGGCCCAACACCTGATCTTAATCAAAATGATAAACCCGATGACGCAGGAGAAGGCCAGCCGACTCCCTTCCTGATTGCAATAACACCTACGACTCCACCATGTTCTGTATTGGGCACTACTTTGTATTCGGAAGATTTTGCAACAGGAACCGGACTATCAGCTTCGTTTGCTGGCGCAGGCACATCCACATATTCTGGTACCGCTACCGCTCCGGTATTAATAAACAAGTATACAATTACAAATAATGCACAGAATGGGGATGCATCTAACTGGATCAGTTTAACCGATCATACTGGAAATGTAAATGGCAGGATGATGGTTTTAAACGCTGATGCATTGGCAGGCGTGATTTATAAAGCAACTATACCCAGTGTTTGCCCTGGCCAACAATATTCACTTTCGTTTTGGACTGCTTTTATAGGCAATTCAAGTTATCAAACATTGTGTAATGGTTTCGGTGGATTTAAGTATCCCAAAATATTAATGCGGGTAAGAGACGCAAGCACCGGGCTGGTAATAACACAGACTACAACTTCGGATATAACCAGTACATCATGGCAGCAGCTAGGCATGAAATGGATAATGCCCTCAGGTTATAGCAGTGTGATTTTTGAATTAATTAATGCAGGTCCGGGTGGCTGTGGCAATGATCTCGCTTTGGATGATATTACGTTTGGATTGTGTAGTCCAATACCTACAACCATTGTTGACCCAATTACGGCAGGGTGCCTGGGGGGTACAACTACTTTTACTGGAAATCTATCTGACCCCACGGTGATACCAGGTTCAAAAGATTATCAATGGCAAATAAGCAGTGACAATATTTCCTGGGCTGATATAGCAGGGGCCACTTCAGCAACTTATACCATAAGCCCGGTAACGGCAACGGATGCAGGTAAATACTACAGGTTAATCGTGGCAGCACAAGGCAATATTGGTTCTGCCGGATGCCGTTATATTTCTCCAGGAGTTTTGCTCACAGCAAAAACATCATCTATAGCAGCAACTTCTGCTACTAAAAATAAAGGCTCAATATGTCCTGGTATTCCTGTTACGTTGCAGGTAGTTGGAGGCACGCTGGGTTCCAATGCTATCTGGAAATGGTATTCGGGCAGCTGCGGTGGTACGGTTGTTGGCTCCGGCACTACAACTACGGTAACGCCATTGGTTACTACCACTTACTATGTGAGGGCAGAAGGTGATTGTAATGTAACGGTGTGCCGCAGCATAACGGTTTCTATCTCATGCGACATCGATAAAGATAAAGACGGCATTCCTGACTTCGTGGAGAGTAATATGCCGGCCGCATTTGCTGACGCAGATGGTGACGGTATTAAGAATGCGTACGATAATGACTATGCCGGGTTTGTTGATAATAACAGCGATTACATCAATGATAATTTTGAAGCTGATGGTGATTCTGATAATGATGGCATTCTCAATTACCTTGATACCGATTTTCCCGGCCGTGTTGATACAAATGGCGATGGAGTAGATGACAGGTTTGATGCGGATAAAGATGGCAAAGTAAATATGCTTGATCTTGATAGTGACAATGATGGAATACCTGATGTAGTAGAAGCTGGCGGTGTTGATACAGACGGAGATGGTAAAATTGACAATTATTCTGATACAGATGGAGACGGTCTTTCGCAAAACGTAGATACAAACAACACAGGTGTTTACAACTCTGGCGTAGGACTTGGATCTTCTGACCTCGATGGCGACGGAGTTCCCAATTTTATTGATCTTGATAGTGATAATGATGGAATTCCTGATGTAAGAGAAGTTGGTGGCACTGACGCTAATAACGATGGGAAAATTGATGGCTTTGTCGATGCTAATTCAGATGGAATATCTGACAACATACTTCTCGTGAACGCATTGCTCAAGACCGGTGCAGATATAAATAACGATGGTAAAGCAGATAGCTATCCTAATAAAAACATGGATAAAGATTCGAAGGCAAATCCATATGATGTTGACAGTGATGGTGACGGAATCGTGGATGTTATTGAGGCAGGTTTACCTGACGCAAATCTCGACGGCTTTGTAGATGGCGTAATTGGCACGAACGGCTGGTCAGCTACAATCTCGGCAATGGGGACACTTACTTTGCGTAATACAGATGCCGATCCTAACCTGGATTACCTTGATATTGATAGTGATAATGATGGTATTACTGATAACATTGAGGGACCATCTACACTAGGATACTTCTTACCTGCCGGTGTTGACACAGATAAAGACGGATTAGACGATAGCTATGACAACACTGCATCCTTTGGCGGCCATGGCATCTTTGTAATAGACAAAGATGGCGATGGAGTTCCTGATTATCGGGACCTTGATACAGATGGTGACGGAATTCTGGACATCAAAGAAGGAAACGACTGGAACTTCAACGGCCTTTCTGATGAGGTTACTACACTTACAAACATAGATACCGACCTTGACGGCCTTGACAATCGATTTGATCTCGACAATACTTCAGCAAAAGTCACTTCAATCAATATTGGAAATGGAGGCTCCACTTTAGGCGATCCTTCTCCGGGCACCAGAGCTGTAGTTCAGAAAACGCCTCCCTCGGCTTCAGACAGGGATTGGCGATGGGTTCTATATGTGCTGCCGGTTGAGTTTACAAAGTTTAACGGCATACCTAAAAACAATAAGACTGTTCAGTTAAGCTGGACTGTAATGGTGGCAAAAGACGTCGAAAGATTTGAGATTTACCGTAGCACCGATAATCAAAACTTCACACTTAATGGTACGTTGTCAACTACTGTTCGTGTAAATGAATTGCAAAATTTTAACTATCTCAATGACATCAGTGATCTCAATACGGATGTGGTATTTTACCGCCTGCATGTTATTGGTAAAAATGGTGACCAAACAATAAGCAACGTAATAGTAATAAAGTTAAACCCTACAAAATCGGTGGTCACACTCATGCCCAACCCGGCTATAGAAAACACCATCATTAAAATTCAGTCAGAAAAAGAATGTGTAGCAACAATAAGATTAATAGATAATACAGGAACTACCATATTGCTCAAACAGGTAAAAGTGTACAAGGGAAAAAATTTAATACAGATGAGCGACCTGGGCAAATATGGCAGTGGTGTATATAATATACAAATAATGCTTGATGATGAAATTGCCAACACAAAGCTTGGTATAATTAAATAGGCTAAAGATTGTTACAAATAGTAAATGCCTTCCTTTAACGGGGGAGGCATTTATTATTACAAGTGCATCGCAAAACTTATTATTAATTTGCAGCTATCATGTACACTTTGAAGAAATCCCTTGGCCAACATTTTTTAAAAGATGAAAAAGTAGTAGCCAGAATCGTTGCTGCTCTAAATCAACACGATTACAGAAATTTATTGGAAGTAGGGCCAGGCGCAGGTGCTCTTACAAAGCATCTTATAAATATACCTGGCATCGATTTTAAGGCCGTGGAGATTGATACTGAAAAAGTAGGCTACTTGTTACAAAAATTTCCAGCATTAGCCGACAAGATTATCAATAAGAGTTTCCTTGAAATTGATAAGCCATTTAGCGAACCTTTCACTGTCATCGGAAATTTTCCATATAATATTTCAACACAAATTCTGTTCAAAGTACTTGAATGGAAAGGCGCTGTTCCAATGGTGATTGGCATGTTTCAAAAAGAAGTTGCCGAAAGAGCTGCAGCAAAAGAAGGAAGTAAAATTTATGGAGTGCTGAGTGTACTGCTTCAGTATTATTATGATGTTGAATTTTTATTTGCTGTAGGAAACGAATGTTTTACACCACAACCAAAAGTACAAAGTGGTGTAATCAGGCTTACAGCACATCCTGATTATTTACCCGTAAAGAGCGAAAGAGCATTTTGGGTGTTGGTAAAAACAGCATTTAATCAACGCCGCAAAACACTTCGTAATGCAGTAAAGAGCTTGTTTACAAGTGAGGTGCTTAAGGATGAACTATTTAATCGAAGAGCCGAGACTTTGAGTGTACAAGAGTTCGCAGCGTTGACGTTTAAGATGTGATGAGAAAAATTATTTATGAAAAAAATTGCTGCTCCACTCCTGGTTTCATTTTACCTGGCATCATGCTATACGCCCAGGTATGTATACAGCCCTTCTGCGCAGAATATACCAGGCCTTGATAGAAAGAACGATGTTGAATTATCTGCCAACTATGGAACTTCCATGAACATTTTTCATTCAAAATCTAATACCAATAACGGTCTTGATTTTCATAGCGCATGGGCCTTTCAAAAGCATTTTGCAATTATGGTTAACGAAAACCTTAGATGGGAAAGTAACAGTACTAATGATACTTTTTATCAGCAGGACAGTTCGTTCTTGACCTACAAAAGAAATTTTACTGAAACAGGTATTGGATATTTCACTCCTATGAAGAAAAATATTAAAATGCAATTTCAGGTGTTTGCAGGTGCTGCTTTTGGATCATCAAAAATTTCTGATGATTTTTTTTCGAATAGCATATTCACAAAAAAGTTTCATGAAAGCAGGGTTACTAAGTTTTTTTTACAACCTGCTTTCATCTATAAATCTGGTTTAACTTTTAATAGCGCTCTTTCATTTCGTTTTACCGAAATAGTTTTCTCCCATATCCGAACGAATTATACCGCATCAGAGCAGCGTAATTATTTACTTGACAGCCTTATTGTTTCTCCTATTTTTTTTTGGGAGCCTGCCCTCACGTTTACTTTTGGGTTCAAGCGGGCACCCTTTAAGCTTCGTCTGCAAAGCTCAATTTCTGTGTTGTTAAATCACCGTTTTGTAGAACACCGTAGTTCAAACATAAGTGCCGGATTGGTATCAAATTTTAATCAACGCAAAACAAAGAAGAAGCCGGCTCCTGAAAATTGATGGTGATTGCTTTCGCTTCCTTTAGTTGTAATTTTACTGCCCTCTTAATTTTGGTAACCTGATCTATTCATAATGTCCGACAATATAGCTCCAATAGTAAGAATAGTAACAGCGGCTTCCTTATTCGATGGGCATGATGCTGCGATTAATATAATGCGCAGGATTATGCAGAGCAAGGGAGCTGAGATTATTCACCTTGGGCATAACAGGAGCGCACATGAAATTGTTGAATGTGCAATAGAGGAAGATGCAAACAGTATAGCGATTACAAGTTACCAGGGTGGCCATGTTGAGTTCTTTAAATATATTAAAGACTTGCTTGAAGAGAATGATTGTGGACACATAAAAATTTTTGGCGGTGGAGGTGGAACAATTTTACCAAAGGAAATTGAAGAACTGCATGCTTATGGCATTACACGAATTTATTCGCCGGACGATGGGAGAACAATGGGACTGGAAGGCATGATAGAGGATGTTGTAAATAAAAGTTCCTTATCAAAAATAAATGCAACCATAATAAATGTAAGTGCAAACAGTAACGGCCATAATAAAAATGGAATGTTTGCGCTTGGTGAATGGAGAGATATCAAAAAAATAGCTCGTTCCATCACAAGCGCCGAAAACGGGAACTCTGTCGATTTTCTAAAAGATAGCAACTCTATAAATCACTCGGCTACGAAAACGGCCGTTGTGCTTGGTATTACGGGCACCGGCGGCGCAGGTAAGTCGTCAGTGACCGATGAAATCGTACGTCGTTTTTTAAATAGTTATGAGGATAAAACTATTGCTGTTATTTCAGTGGATCCTTCTAAGAAAAAAACCGGTGGTGCGTTATTAGGCGATCGTATCAGGATGAATGCAATTCATCATCCGCGGGCTTATATGCGCTCACTTGCAACACGTGAAAGCGATAAGGCACTAAGCAAGTATGTACAGGAGGCGATTGATATTTGTAAAGCGGAAGGCTACCATTTTATTATTCTTGAAAGCGCGGGTGTTGGCCAGGGCGATGCATCTATACTTGACTATTGCGATGTAAGTATGTACGTGATGACACCGGAATATGGTGCAGCATCTCAATTGGAGAAAATCAATATGCTTGACTATGCTGATATTATTTGCATAAATAAGTTTGATAAAGCAGGCGCAAGAGATGCATTGAGTGACGTTAAAAAACAGTATAAAAGAAATCATTCTCTATGGACTGCAAAGGATGAGGATATACCGGTTATCGGAACCATTGCTTCTCTTTTTAACGATGCAGGAGTCAATACGTTATTTGAAAAACTTGTAAAAGTTATTGCTGATAAAACTGACGTACACTTTGGTGTTGTAAAAATTATTCAGTCAGGATCTCATTTAAATTCAACCTCTGTGATACCTCCAAAGCGGGTTCGTTACCTGGCAGAAATTGCTGATGAAATCGCGAAATATAACAAGGAGGCCATTTCGCAGGCTGAGGTCGCTTCGCGGCTGTACCAGGTGATCGGTGCATCAGCGATTTTAAAAGAAAGTTATTTCCAGGAAGGCAAAAATGAATCGGCTAATGATTCGCTCGAAGCTGTTGCCTTTTCTTTAAATAAAAAATTACTTCCTGAATCGAAGGAGCTTATAGATGAATGGGACAATTTAAAAGCTTCTTATCAAAAAGATTTTTTCGAATATAAAGTAAGAGACAACACAATTAAGCAGCCGCTATATACAGAGTCACTTTCACATACCAGAATCCCCAAAATCGCAGTGCCCCGTTTCAAAGACTGGGGCGATATTCTAAGATGGAGGTTGCAGGAAAATTTTCCCGGCCAGTTTCCATATACTGCTGGTGTGTTCCCGTTGAAGCGATCAGAAGAAGATCCCACGAGGATGTTTGCGGGAGAAGGTGGCCCTGAAAGAACCAACAGACGCTTTCATTATGTAAGTGTGGGACAGCCGGCGAAGCGCCTGAGCACTGCATTTGATAGTGTTACTTTATATGGCGAGAACCCGGCGGCCCGCCCCGATATTTATGGAAAAGTTGGCAATAGTGGTGTAAGTATAGCAACTGTTGATGATGCCAAAAAATTGTACAGTGGCTTTGATCTTTGCGACTCTAAGACTTCTGTGAGCATGACAATCAACGGTCCCGCCCCGATGTTGCTTGCATTTTTTTTGAACGCCGCCATTGACCAGCAATGCGAAAAATATATAATCGAAAATAACTTACAGGAAAGCATAAATGAAATATTAGAGTCAAAGGTTGATGTTATAAATCTTCCGAAATACATCGGTATTCATGGTGAGGCAGTAACGCCTGAAAAAGGAAAGATGAAAGGCCATTTGCCAAAAGGTAATGACGGCTTGGGACTACGCTTGCTTGGTTTATCGGGTGAAGATGTTCTTGATAAAGAAGTTTACGAAGAAATTAAAGCGAAAGCATTATCCCAGGTTCGCGGTACAGTTCAGGCAGATATTTTAAAAGAGGACCAGGCCCAGAATACCTGTATTTTCTCAACCGAGTTCGCTCTAAAATTAATGGGCGATGTGCAGGAATATTTTATCGATAAAAAGATCAGGAATTTTTATTCCGTTTCTATAAGTGGCTATCATATTGCTGAGGCGGGCGCTAATCCAATCACCCAGCTTGCGTTTACTTTATCAAATGGATTTACTTACGTAGAGTATTATTTGAGCAGGGGGATGAGTATTGATGATTTCGCTCCAAACCTTTCTTTCTTTTTTAGTAATGGCATGGATCCTGAATATAGTGTGATCGGCAGAGTGGCCCGTCGCATTTGGGCTAAGGCGATGAAGTATAAATACAATGCAAATTCCCGGTCGCAGATGTTGAAGTATCATATTCAAACAAGTGGCAGGAGCTTACATGCACAGGAGATTGATTTCAATGACATAAGAACTACGCTGCAGGCATTGTATGCGATATACGATAACTGCAACAGCCTTCATACTAACGCGTACGATGAGGCGATAACGACACCAACAGAAGAAAGTGTTCGCCGGGCGATGGCAATCCAATTGATTATAAACAGGGAATTAGGAACAGCTAAAAATGAGAATCCAATGCAGGGAAGTTTTCTTATTGAAGAACTTACTGATCTTGTAGAAGATGCCGTCATGGAGGAGTTTAATCGCATCTCCGAAAGAGGTGGAGTTCTCGGGGCAATGGAACGGATGTATCAGAGAAATAAAATTCAGGAGGAAAGCTTATTTTATGAGACGCAAAAACATAATGGCGAATACCCGCTGGTAGGGGTGAATACCTTTTTAAATAAAGCAGGATCACCTACTATCTTGCCGGCCGAAGTTATACGCAGTACGGCTGAAGAAAAGAATTTGCAGATAGAGAATGTAAATGCATTCCATGAACGACATAAAATTGAAAGTTCCGACATGCTCAAAAGATTGCAAGATGTAGCAATCAATAATGGAAACTTATTCTCAGAATTAATGGAAACGGTAAAACATTGTTCTCTTGGAGA